>CAVRZY010000075.1:0-13015 GCA_963725415.1 uncultured Acidobacteriota bacterium
ATCCCGGCCGAGCCTCGCGCCAACTGGGTCTTTCAGTTGACCCAGTGCGAGTGTCGGAAAGAGTGCCTGGCGGGGGCGAGAAAAGCGATGATCGCCCTCGGCATGGTGCCGCTGCTGGCGGCCCTGTTGCCGCTGTACGGCGTTTTCTGGGGGTGGCGGGTGGCCTCGCTTCAACTCCTCTTCGACGCCACGCTGTCGCTGATCCTGATGGAGTTGCTGCTTCTGAATTTCCGGAAAATCCCTTTCACTTGTACCTATCTGCCCGGCAAGGCGCACATCAACACGCGCTGGGTCTTCTATTGGATGGCGTTTTCGACTTTTGCCTACAGCATGGCGAGTTTGGAATACGCAATCTTCGAGAGCGCCGCCGGCCAGGTGATTTTCTTTGGGGTGGCGTTTTCCGTGCTGGGCGGATTGATCGCCTACCGGAACCACTTACTCGATGGCGGCTTCACTTTGGTGTTTGAAGAGGAGCCGGAGCCAGTCGTGCAAACACTCAATCTGAGCGCCTGAAAACACAGCAGTCAGCGCAATTCGGGGACAGGCGACGAATTTTGTCCTCTAAATTCGTTGCCTGTCCCCGAATTGCGCCCCGCGAGCCGTATGCCGGCTCGCGGGGGGGTTTACCGCTCAGACTAGAAGCGGTACCTGAGACTCAATTGGACGTTGCGGGAGCCGATCTTGGTGCTGCTGATCTGGCCGAAACTGCCCGACCCGTAAGTAACGCCCGGGGGATTGAAGATCGGGTGGTTCAGGAAGTTGGATGCCTCGGCTCGGAACTCGAGGGTGTGCTGCTCCCGAATCTGCCAACTCTTGGCCAGGCCCATGTCCAGCGTGGTCAGCCGCGGTCCGCGCATGTTCAGGAACCGCGGCGCGCTGCCGTAGGTGTCCGCCGGCGGCTGCGAGAAGGCCGAAACGTTGAACCAGTTGTTGAACCGGTCGTAGACCGATCCCGAGGTGGCCGGATTGCCGATCAGGTTCGGCCGTTGGGTGCCGTTCCAGAGCGTTCCGCCATTCTGGGTCACTTGCAGCGGCTGGCTGGATTGCATGGTGAGGATGGTGCTCACCTCCCAGCCGCCGACGACGGCGTCAACGCCGCGGTTCACGCCCGAGCCGAACGTCCGGCCCTTGCCGAAGGGAATCTGGTAGACGCCGGTCAGCACGAAGCGGTGAGCCACGTCGTTCGACGACAGCGACTTCTCTTGGGCGAAGTTCCATACGTTCTGCAACTGTCTGCCGTTGGTGTTGCTCAGCCAGTCCAGGTTGCTGGAACCGTTCGAGACGTCGTCCAGAAACTTCGACCAGGTGTAGTGCGCCAGCGCTTGCAGACCCTTGGAGAACCGCTTCTCCCACTTGAGCTGCATGGCGTGGTACCAGGAGTCGCCCGTGTTGAGTTCCGAACTGCCCGCGCCATCGAATTGCGGGTAGGGACGGAGCAGGCGGTACAACTGGACCGTGGTTCGGTTCAGGTTGGTCGCTTTCGGGTCCATGATGAACCCATAAAACGGATTGGGCACGGACGCTTGCAGTTGCTGCCGGGTATACGCCGGGGCCGACGAGCCCCCCAGCAGCCAGAACCTGGGGTCGAGATTGGACAAGGTGGTCACCGCGGCGTTCAGCAGCTTGGCGCCCCGGCTGGCCGTGTAGTTGACCTCGACCAGGGATTCCCAGCCCACCTCACGCTGGAGGGAGAGGTTCCACTGGTACATTTCCGGATTCCGGTTGGCGCGGAGGATCGTGCCCGCACCCAGGCCGAGGAAGGTCCCGTCGCCCTGCGAGCTGCCCATCGGGAGTGTCAGACCGTTGGGATAGGGGTTCGACAGATAGCTGTATTGCGTCGCATTGCTGTCCAGAGACCATTGCACCCCCGAGTTGGTGGTGAAACCCGAGCCGGTGTGGCCGGACACGGTCGCGCGGGACAGTGAATAGAAGATGCCCACGCCCGCGCGGATCGACGTCTTCGGGTCCGGCGCGTAGGCGAAGCCCACCCGCGGCGAGAAGTTGTTCTTGTCGGTGTCAAAGGGCGAGCGGACATTTTTGTCGCAGAATTTATAGACGCCCTTCAGATCGTAGCCGGGCACGCTGATCGGCGCCTTCGCGTTCAGGTCCCAGTAGCTGAACCGGTTCTGGAGCTCATAACGCGGCACGTCAACCTCGTACCGCAGGCCCAGGTTCAGGGTCAGCTTGCGCGTGACCTTCCAGTCGTCCTGGAAGAAGAAGCCCCAGTAATTGGCCCGGTTGAGGACCTTGGGATCGATGTGGTAGTCGCTGCCGCTACCCCAGCCGATCAGGAAGGAAGCGAATGCGCTGCCCTGTAAGCTGTTGCTTTGGTTCAGATCCTGGCTGGTGACCTGCTGGTTGAAGCCGAAGTGACCCTGTGGATAGCCGGGCTGCGCGTAATCGAGCCAGTTGTGGCGCCGCTCGGCGCCGGTCTTGATGGTGTGCCCACCGATGCTCTTGGTCATCGAGCCGGAGAACTGGTGGACGCCTTCCTGGCGGTCCATGATTACCCAGCCCCGCGCGCCGATATTGCTGCCAAACCCGTCAAACAGGGGGAACGCCTTGTAGTCGGCGTTCTCGTACATGTACTTGGGCAAGCCCAGGGTGGTCGAGTCAAAGTCCACGAACGGCAGGCGCCCATAGTCGGAGTAAACCATGCCGTAGTTGAACACCCAGACCGTGGTGGCGTTCTGCAAGAAGGTGAGGTTGCCGGAGGCCGACTGCGTCTTGGTGTAGTTGGGCCCGTCGTTGGGCTCATAGGCCGCCGCGATCGCCGGGTCGGTCTGGGCGAACAGGTTGGCCGGGGAGCCCTTGGTCCTCGAAAAGCTGTAACGGCCCGTGAAACGCAGCCTGTCGGTGAAGCTGTGGTCCGCCTTGAAGTCGGCCTGGTTGGTGGCGCTCAGGTTGATGCCCGACATGTAGACGTTGTTGGCGAAGGTGTAGGCGTTGGTCGGCGTCGTGTTCGGCATCGGGATGTACTTCATCGCCTTCGCCGACACCGGGTCGATCGCGCTCTTCGGAATCTGGTTGCCCGGGAACGGATTGCGCTTGGTCACGCCGGCCGCGTCCTTGTAGGTGTCGCGCGGATTGAAGATGGTCATCGCCCGGCCGTCGCTGAACATGAGCTTGCTGAAATCCCCGTTGCGGAAGTCGGCGATCGGCGCGCTGTACTGGGCGCTCGTGGGACTCTTGGACTTGGTCCGCTGGAACGTGACGAAGAAGAACGTCTTGTTCTTCTTGATCGGGCCGCCGAACACCGCGCCGGGCTGGTCCAGCCGGTAGTACGTCTTCTTCGCTCCGGTCCGGTTGTTCCCCCAACTGTTGGCGTTGAACGACGAATCGCGGCGGTACCAATACCCGGAGCCGTGAAAGTCGTTCGTGCCTGACTTGGTGACCAGGTTGACGATGGCGGAGCCGGACTCGGCAAACTCGGCTGCGTAGAAGTTCACCTGCATTTTGAACTCCTGCACGGCGTCGGGCGAGGGTACGTATTTCAGGTCCGTCGCCCCGGTGTTCTGCTCGGTGGTGTTGGCGATGGCGCCGTCCACCAGGACTTCCGAAGTATTGGTCCGCCCGCCATTGGCGATGAACTGCGTGTTGGTGGGGGTGATGGTCTGGCTGTTCGTGCCCACCACGCCCGGCGTCATCGTCAGGAAGAACAGCGGATTGCGCCCGAGGTTGGGCAGTGAGGTCATGTACTTGCTCTCGACCACCTGGCCCAGGCTGGCGATGGTCGTGTTCAGCAGCGGGGCTGTGGACACTACTTCGACCGTAGTGGCCAGCTCGCCCACCTGAAGAGCCACGTCCAAGGTGGCTTGCTGCTGGACCGCCAGCGGAATGTCCGTCATCGTGTACTTCTTGAATCCTTTGGCCTCTACCACCAGCGTGTAGCGGGCCGGCGGCAGGGCGGTCACAAAGTAGCGCCCCGCTGCGTCGGTCGTGGTGGGGTGGGCGACGTTGCGGTCCGCCTCGGTGAGGACCACCTTGGCGCCGGGCACCGCGCCGCCGCTCTGGTCGGTGATGGTCCCGCGCACCGCAGCGGTGTAAGACGATTGCGACCAAGCCTGTGCCGCAACCAGCACAAGCAAGGTCACGAAGAGAACTAGTCGTAACCTGCAACGCATGAGAAATCCTTTCCTTCTGGGATGTAAAAGCCCGCCGCCGCCCTGTTGGCGGCGACACTTGTCCGGAATCTCCTTTTTGGCTTTCCGGCCAGCATCAGTATATCACCAACAGCCTATTTGGAGCCGTAGAAGTGTACCTTCTTCTCAGGACTCCGTAGCCAAAAACTCCGGCCTTCTTGACGGATTCCACCGGCGTTTCGCCGTCCCTGCCTCGCTTCTTCGCCAGACGTTCGCCTTCCAACAGCGGGATCTACCCCGCCGGTGCCGGCAACAGTCGGTCAACCCAAGCCCAGGCGTTCGTCCAGTTCGCGCATCTTTCTCGTCCTGGATTCCACCACATCCGGAGTTCAGAGTATACTCTCACAGACGAGGCAGGTGTCTATGAATCGGCGGGAGTTCCTCCACTGGAGTGCAGCAGCCGGGCTGGCCAGCCGCGCTTACGGCGCTCAACAGGTGTTCAAAGCCGGGTTCGCCGAGCGCGATATCACGCCCGAGATGGGCATGGAGATCCCGGGCGGATACGGAAAGGTCTATCACAAGTCGTTCCACGATCGGTGCAAGGTGCGGGCGGTGGTCTACGACGACGGCAGGAGGCGTGTGGCGCTGGTCGGCGTAGACGCCCTGATGGTTCCCCGCCACCTGGTGCTGGCGGCCCGGAAGGCCGTCCAGGAGCAGTGCGGCATTGCGCCGGAGGCGGTCTTGATCGGGGCTTCTCACTCGCACTCCTCCGGGCCGACCGGGATGGTTCAACCGGGCGAGTACGATCACGCCTCGCCGCTGGTGAAGCGGCTGGCCTACGAGCAGTCCTCATGCGCGCATGCCGGCTATCTGGAGCGCGTGCGAAATCAGATCGTGGTCGCGGTTTGCCAGGCCCACGGCGCACGGGTGGAGGCACGCTGCGGCTTTGGCCATGGCCTGGAAAACAAGGCGGCTTACAATAGGCGTTTTCGCATGAAAAACGGCCTCACCTTCACCCATCCCGGCAAGGGGAACCCGGATATTGTCGAAGTAGCTGGGCCGATCGATCCGGAAGTGGGCGTGATCGGCTCCTGGGACCAAGACGGGCGGCTGTTGGGATGCGTGGTCAACTACGCCTGCCACGCCACCACCAGTCCCGGCGGCATTTCGGCCAACTGGATCTACTACCTGGAGAAGACCATTCGCGGGGCGCTGGGGGCGGAGACGCCGGTGGTCTTTCTGCAAGGAGCGTGCGGCGACGTGACTCAGGTGGATAACCTGAGCCCGTACGCCAATCCCTCCGGGGAGCAGTGGGCGCGCTTTGTAGGCGGGCGCGTGGGCGCCGAAGCGGTCAAGGTGCTGCTGAGCATGGAGCCGGGCGCGGCGGCGACGGTGGACGCGGGAGTGAAGGTGTTGCGCTTGCGGCGCCGCGTCCCCAGCACAGAGCGAGTGCGACGCTCGATCGAGCTGGTTCAGAGAGACCCCAAAGAGGTGGGGGCAACCGAGTGGACGTTTGCCAAGGAGACCGTGCTGCTGGATGCGCTGCTGGCGAAGGAGCCGGTGGCGGAAGCCGAAGTGCAGGCCGTGCAGGTCGGGCCGGCAGTGTTCCTGGCGAACCCGGCCGAACTGTTCTGCCAGTTCGGGCTGGATATGAAGGCCCAAAGCCCGTTCCCGTTCACGTTTCCAGTGGAGTTGGCGAACGGCTGCGTGGGCTACGTTCCGACCGAGGAGGCGCTGGGCGAGCATGGGGGCGGATACGAGACGCGCCTGACCAGTTACAGCAATCTGGAGGTGACGGCAGGCCGGCGCCTTGTTGAGGCGAGCCTGGAGCTGGCGCGCCGCATGACCCCTGGCACGCCGCCTGAGCCGCCCAAGGCGCCGCCGTTCCGGGAGCCCTGGTCCTACGGCAACGTGCCGCCGGAACTTCAGTGATAATATGGACTAAGCCAATATGAGCGTAAGAACGGAGGTCGAGGTTCGGGAGGGCGGCATCGCCGTGGTCCATTGCAGCGGGAGAATCACTCTGGGGGTGGGAAGCAGCGCGCTGCGAAGCGCCATCCAGGAATTACTCGCCAGTCAACGCAGCAAGATCGTCATCGACTTTGCCGAGGTACCCTATATCGACTCCAGCGGATTCGGAGAGCTGGTGCGCGGGTATGGCGAGGCCACCAAGGACGGGGGAGGCCTGGTAGTGGCCAGGCCCACCCAGCGGGTCAACGAGGTGATGAGGCACACCCGGCTCTACACGGTTTTCCAGGCCTTTGAGAGCGTCGAGGACGCGGTCGAGCACTTGAGGGGCAAGCGTTAATCACCCGGCTGCACGCCGCCGGCGACGCTCGGCGCGGCGGACGCGGGCTTCGTCCAGGCCGAAGTAGTGGGCCACCTCGTGCCAGACGGTATCTATCAGCATCTCCTGGAGATGGGTGCGGTTTCTGGCCAGGCGCTCGTGGGTCCCCTGGAAGATGGTGATGCGGTCGGGCATGGAAAAGGGGTCGGAGACGCTGCGGTGGGGCAGGGGGCGGCCCTGATAAAGCCCCAGCAGGTTGGGCCGGGGCGGCTCCGCTTCGACCACAAACGCCACGTTGTGCAGGCGGCGCCGAAAACGGTAGGGGATGGCCTTGATGGCGTTTTCGACCAGCCTGTCGAACTCGCGCGGGGTCATTGGACCATTGTAACCGCGGGGTGTTACTTTTCCAGACCGCAACACGCCTATAATGTTCGTGTTGGATTAAGGAGGAGAGTATTGTGAAGACTCAAGTATTGATTGGGCTGGCTGTACTGGTTGGCCTTTTGGCAACAGTGGTTTGGGCGGCGGACGTCAGCGGAACCTGGAAAGCGCAGGTTCCGGGCCGGGACGGCAATATGCGGGAAGTGACGCTCACGTTCAAGGTGGACGGGCAAACGCTGACCGGCACGGTGGGCGGCGGCCAGAATGCGGCCCCGATTTCCAATGGCAAGGTGAGCGGGGACGACATCTCCTTCACCGTAGTCAGAAGCATGGGCGGCAACGAGGTGAAGATGCTCTACACCGGCAAGGTTTCCGGGGACGAGATCAAGTTCACCCAGACGCGCGAGGGGTCTGACCGAAAGACGGAGTTCACCGCCAAGAAGAGCTAGTTGGCCAGATTGCAGTTCCGTTGGATCCAGTTCGGCGCTGCCCTGCTGCTGGCCCAGGCGCTGACGGCAGGACCGCATAATGGTGTGGTGTCCTCGGGCGGGCAGCCGGTCCCCGGGGCCACGGTTACGGCTACCGAGGGCAACCGTAGACTGGTCACCACCACCGACGAGGCGGGCCGCTACGAGTTCAAAAACCTGGCGTCTGGAGTGTGGGTCTTCGATGTGGCGATGTTTGGATTCCGGCCCGCGCGCCGGGAACTGAGCATCGGCAGCGAGCCTTCTACCGCAGAGTGGAACCTGGAGCTGAAGCCCTACGCTCCGGCCGCGCGTCCGGTTTCCTCCACCAAACCCCAGTCCAGTTTTCCGACCGTCGATCTGAGCGCAAACGCGGAAGAGGAGGTGCTAAGCGCGCTGGCGGCGGCGCGGCCACCCGCCGCCGAGGGTCCTGTCGAAGCGCCGCACGAGGCCAACGAGGCCTTCCTGGTAAGCGGCAGCCTCAGCCAGGGTCTTCAGGCGGCGCGAGAAGAGGACGTCTTCGCCCAGCGCCGCGCCGAACTGGTCGAGCGGGTCAGGGAAGCCATCACTGGCGGAGCAGGATCGCCACGCCCGCCTGTATTTGGCGAATCCGCAGGGGGTCGGGGGGCAGGCGGCGGCCTGGGCGGAATGATGGGCGGAGGCGGGTTCGGCGGAAGAGGGGGAGGGGGCTTCGGGCCGGGCCGCGCACCCGTGCGCAGCTCCAAAGCGGGCACGGCTCGGAAGGGCGTAACCAGTTTCGGCAACCGGCGCCAGCGTGGACAGGAACCCATTCGGGGTGCGCTCAGCTTCAACTTGCGGAATTCCGCCCTGGATGCGCGGCCCTACTCGCTCACGGGGCAGACGGTGGAAAAGCCCTCCTACGCGCAGAGCCGCTTCAGCCTGGTGGCGGGCGGCCTGCTGCGGATTCCCAAGCTGCTCGAGAGCTCGCGGACCTTCTTTTTCGTCAACTACTCCGGATCACGCAGCCGGAATCCGTTCCACGCGGTGGCGACGCTCGCCAGCCCGGCCGAACGAGGCGGCGACTTCTCGCAGTCCGTGGTGCGGGGACCGGTGACGGTCTACGATCCCAGCAGCGGCCTGCCGTTTCCGGACAACCGGGTCCCGGCGAGCCGGATACGACCGGCGTCCGCCGGCTTGCTCGACCTGATCCCGCTGCCCAACCAGCCGGGGCCGGTGCAGAACTACCAGTTCCTGACCTCGACTCCGCAGAACACCGACAATCTCGGAGTGCGGCTGAACCAGCCGCTCTCGAGACGGAACCGCCTGGCGTCGTCGGTGAACATGCAGAAACGGAGCGGGCTTGCGGCGCAGCTTTACGGCTTTCGGGACGAAACCCGCGGGAACGGCTACAACGCGGACCTGGGCTGGACGCTCAACCTGCGCGCCAGGCTGATCAACAACCTGCGGGCGAGCTTCAATCGAAACCGTAGCGAGACAGTGCCGTATTTCGCCTTCCAGCGAGACCTGGCGGCGGAATTGGGGATCCAGGGCACCTCGCACGAACCGATCAATTTCGGGCCGCCCAACCTGAGCTTCACCAACTTCGGCGGGTTGTCGGATGCCAGCGCGGCTCTGCGGCGCGACCAGACCGTCACGCTGCACGAGGGGATGACGCTGGTGAAAGGCCGCCATAACGTGAGCTTTGGGGGCGAGTTTCGCCGCACGCAGCTCAACAGCCGCACCGACCAGAACGCGCGGGGCAGCTTCAGCTTCAGCGGCCTGGCCACCAGCGGCTTCGATTCGCAGAACCAGCCGCTGGCCTTCACCGGTTTCGATTTCGCCGATTTCCTGTTGGGCCTGCCGCAATCGAGCTCGCTGCGTTTTGGGAGCGCCAGCACGTACTTCCGCAGCTCCTCCTACAACGTTTTCGCGCTAGACAACTGGCGGATTCGGGGGAACTTGACGATCAACGCCGGCCTGCGCTACGAGTTTTTCCCGCCGCTCAAGGAGAAGTACGGCCGCATTGCCAATCTGGACGTTGCCCCGGACTTCACGGGGGTGGCAGTGGTGACGCCGGGCGGCAGCGGCCCTTACAGCGGAAGCTTCCCGGACGGGCTCGATCAATCCCGACAAGAACAACGTCTCGCCGCGTATCGGCATCGCCTGGCGCCCAGGGTCCAAGCGGAGATTGCAGGTGCGGGCCGGTTACGGGGCGTTCCACGACGGCTCGATCTACAACCGGTTTGCGACTCGGCTGGCCTCGCAGCCGCCGTTCGCCAGCACCGCCAGCCTCTCTACGAGCCTGGCGCAACCGCTGACCCTGGAGAACGGGTTCCCCGCCAGCCCCAGCGGGAAAGTGACCAATACCTTCGCGGTGGATCGCGGCTACCGGGTAGGCTACGCGCAAACCTGGAATCTGGCGGTGCAGCAGGAACTCCCGCACGCCCTGGTGGTCGAGCTGGGGTATCTGGGGACCAAGGGAACCAAGCTGGATATCCAGCGGTCGCCGAACCGGGCGGCCCCCGGCTCGCCGCTGACCGCCGAAGAGCGCCGGAAGATCGGCAACGCAGTGGGGTTTACTTTTGACAGTTCGGAAGGCAACTCGATTTACCACGCCGGGCAGGTGCGCCTGACACGGCGGTTCCGCAGGGGCCTGTCGGCGAACGCACTGTACACGTTCTCCAAGTCCATCGACAACGCATCTTCGATCGGGGGCGGCGGCTCGACCGTGGCGCAGAACGACAAGGACCTCAGGGCGGAGCGCGGGCTGTCCAGTTTCGACCAGCGGCACGTGCTGTCGCTGTTCTACACGTTGACCTCTCCGTTCGACCAGCCCGGCACCGGGCTGCGCGGGCGGGGATGGACCGCGCGGCTGTTGCGCAACTGGACTCTGAGCGGAGGCATGACCGCGCGCTCGGGCGGCCCTTTAACGGCCCGGGTGCTGGGCAACCGGGCGGACTCCGGAGGGACGGGCGTGGTGGGGAGCGGGCGCGCCGATGCCACCGGCGCACCCATCGACCAGGGCGGCCGGTTCTTCAACCTGGCGGCCTTCGCTATTCCGCCGGCGGGACGCTTCGGCAACGTCGGCCGAAATACCATTCCCGGCCCGGGCTCGATCTCGCTGAACACCTCGTTCGGGCGCGCTTTCCGGCTGGGGGAGAGCCGCCGCTGGCTGGAGGTCCGCGCCGAGAGCCTCCAACGTGACCAACCACGTGAATTACGCCGGGCTGGGCACGGTGATCAATGCGCTCAATTACGGGCTGCCCACCGCGGCCGCGCCTATGCGCACCCTCACGGGCACCTTGCGGTACAGGTTCTGAGCGATGCGCAGAGCGGCTATATTCATCGTGCTGGCGCTGGCGGCGGGTGGGGAGCAGCAATTCAAGTACTCGGCGACCGCCAATCTGGTCATCGTCAATGTGTCGGTAGGCGACCGCTCGGGCAAGCCCATCGAGGGACTGAAGAAAGAGGACTTCACGGTGCTGGAGGACGGCCAGCCGCAGACCGTCGCGGTGTTCGAGTTCCAGAAGCTGACCGCGGAGCCGCTTCCGCTGGCCCCGCCGCCGCTGTCGCGCAATCTCTATCAGCGCCCGGAGGTGGTCGAGGAGCCGGCCATCCGGCGACCCAACCCAGGCGAGATCATCCATCAGAACCGGCGCCTGCTGGTTATGTTCTTCGACTTCACCTCCATGCCGCCGGCCGACCAGATCCGGGCGCAGGAGGCGGCGCTGAAGTTCCTGGGCGAGCAGATGACCGCGGCAGATCTGATCTCCATCATGACGTTTTCCAACCGCCTCAAGGTGGAGCAGGATTTCACGGATGACCGCGAGGCGCTGGGGGAGATCATCCGCGGTTTCCGCATCGGCGAGATGAGCGAGCTGGCCGAGGCGGGCGCCACCGGCGAGGACGAGGAGGCCGAAGACGAGGCCAACACCCTGTTCATCGCCGACGAGACCGAGTTCAACATTTTCAATACCGACCGCAAGCTGAGCGCGCTGGAGTCGGCGGTGCGGAACCTGGCGGTGCTGCCGGAGCGAAAGGCGCTGGTGTATTTTTCCAGCGGGGTGGGGAAAACCGGGGTCGAAAACCAATCTCAGTTGCGCGCCACGATTAACGAGGCCGTGCGCTCGAACGTTTCGTTCTACCCGATCGATGTGCGGGGGCTGGTGGCGCTGCCGCCGGGTGGGGACGCCAGTAGAGCGGCGCCGCGCGGCACGGCGGTGTTTTCGGGTCGGGCGCAGGTCGCGCAGCGCGCCAAGTTCAACGATGAGCAGGAGACGCTCTACAGCCTGGCGGCGGATACGGGCGGCAAGGCGCTGCTGGACAGCAACGATCTCACCATTGGCATCCAGCAGGTGCAGAAGGACGTTCGCAGCTACTACATCCTGGGCTACTACACCACCAACCCGGCCCAGGACGGGCGCTACCGCCGCATTCAGGTGCGGCTGGCGGCATATCCGCAGGCGCGAGTGGAGCATCGGCAGGGCTATTTCGCCTCCAAGGAATACCGGTACTTCACCGCGGCCGACAAGGAGCGGCAACTCGAGGACGCGCTGCTGGCGGGCGATCCGGTGACCGACCTGCCGCTGGCGCTGGAGGTGGATCATTTCCGCATCTCCGCCGACCGCTATTTTGTGCCCGTGGCGGTGAAGATCCCGGGCTCGGAAATCGCGCTGACCAAGCGGGGTTCCAGCGAGAGCGCGGAGTTCGATTTCATCGGGCAAGTGCGCGATCCCAAGAAAAAGCTGGCGGGCAGCGTGCGGGACACCATCCGCGTGAGGCTGAACGAGAGCGACGCGGCCCAGTTGAACCGCAGAAGCCTGCACTACGACACCGGATTCACGCTGGCCCCCGGCGAGTACCGCATCAAGTTCCTGGCCCGGGAGAACCAGAGCGGCAAGATGGGGACCTTCGAGACCAAGTTCACCGTGCCGGATCTGAAGCAGCAGAATACCTCGCTGCGGCTGAGCTCGGTGGTTCTGGGCAGCCAGCGCGAGCCCATTACGGCGGCGGTGGGCGCGGCAGACCGGAAGGACAAGGAGAAGCTTCAGGCCCGCCACCCGCTGATCGCCGAGGGTAAGAAGCTGATCCCCTCGATCACGCGGGTGTTCCGCAAGGACCAGAGCCTGTACGTCTACTTCGAAGTGTACGACCCGGCTGCGGGAGGGGAGCAGCATGGCTCCAGCGTGGTGGCCAACCTGAGCTTCTACCGGGGGCGGGCCAAGGCCTTCGAGAGCGCCCCGCTGCGGCGGACAGCGGCGTCGCGGCCCAACACGATTCCGTTCGAGTTCCAGGTCCCGCTGGAGAAGATGAAACCGGGCCGCTACACCTGCCAGGTCAACGCCATCGACGAAGTGGGCCGCAAGTTCGCCTTCCCACGCGCCGAGATGGTGCTGCTGCCGTAGTGGCTCGGGGTTACAATAAGGTTGTGGCGAAACCGACCAGTAGGGGATCTACGAGGCGGGACGGCCACCGGCCGGATCAGCCGGTCTCTAGACTCGGCAGGGCGCTTGAGAAGCTGCGCGACGCATACGTGGCGTCCGGGGGCAAGCTGCTCAATCGCAGGGAACTCGAGCGTGAGATCGCCGAACGCCGGGGACTGAGATAGTGCGCCGTGGCCCAATCAGGACCTTCTTGGACAGCGGCGTTCTGATCGCGGCCTACAAAGGCCAACCAGCTCTCGAAAAACCAGCCGGAGAGATTCTCAAAGATCCCAACCGGGTCTTTTTGAGCAGCCCGTTTGTTAGACACGAGGTATCTCCGAAGGCATTGTTCAACAAGCAGTCCGGCGAGTATCGCTTTTACCAAAAGTACTTTCGCCGTTCGATAATGCTCGACGA
>CAVRZY010000076.1:0-10747 GCA_963725415.1 uncultured Acidobacteriota bacterium
TCAGCGGCGAGTTTGTACCAACCTTCCATGCCTGCCGCCACCCCCTTTCTAGCTCTCCGCCACCGAGGCAATGACAGTCCCCGTCCCTGTCGGCCGACGCCGGATAGAGAACTTAACATTTCTTAAGGCCGCGAATAACTGGGGAAAACCCCAGCTTTTGGCGAAAAATCCCCCAATTGCGCCAAACATCCCCGCGATTGGGTGGGAAAAGGGTGGCGGTCACAGCGCGCCAGGGTCCGCGGGCCCAGCGGCCATGGCGGGGAAACTGACGATTACCGTGTCTGACGCCGCGGGACACTGCAATCGTCAATCGTCAATGAGCCAATCGTCAATTTCTAGGTGACCCCGCAAGTGACCAACACGCAGAATCCTTCCGCGCCACAAAGAAATGGGACTGCTGAAAGGAAGTCTTCCTTGGCAGCATCTCCCAGATACAGGAGGAACGAAAATGAAACAAGCACCTTGGGTGGTTTGGACGATCATGGGGCTGGCGGGGTGCCTGGGCGCCGCCAATGTGGCGCCGGGTTCGCTGACCAGCGTTGACGAGAAAGGGCAAGCGCGCGGCGCCTGCCCCCTCAAGCACACCGACGTGAAGGCGGAGATCACAGGTTTCCTGGCCCGGGTGACGGTGACGCAGGATTTCGAGAATCCCTTCCCGGAGAAGATCGAAGCCGTGTACACCTTTCCCCTTC
The DNA here is from genome assembly GCA_963725415.1 of uncultured Acidobacteriota bacterium. GTDB lineage: Bacteria > Acidobacteriota > Terriglobia > Bryobacterales > Bryobacteraceae > CAVRZY01. The sequence goes on from CAVRZY010000076.1 coordinate 693, forward strand.
CCCATCAGGCCGCAGTAGATGACATGACGATGCTAGTGGGCAACCGCACGGTGCGGGGCAAGATCAAGCGGCGGGAGGAGGCCCGGGCCATCTACGAGGCAGCTCGCGCGGCGGGACACGTGGCGGGCCTGCTGGACCAGGAGCGGCCCAACATCTTCACGCAGTCGGTGGCTAATATCATGCCGGGCGAGAAAGTGAAGGTCACTATCAGCTATGTCGAGACCCTGAAATATGAGGAAGGAGCCTACGAATTCTCCTTCCCCGTGGTGGTGGGTCCACGCTACATTCCCGGCCAGCCGGTGGGCAAACAAGGCGGGGGATGGGCCCGCGACACCACCCAGGTCCCGGATGCCTCCCGCATCACGCCGCCAGTCACGCCCCCAGGTACGCGGGCTGGCCACGACATCTCGATCGAGGTAGCGCTGGATGCCGGCGTGCCGATCGACGCCTTGGAGTGCCGGACTCATGATACCTTCATCGAGCGGCCGGGACTCAGCCGGGCCCTGGTCCGGCTTAAGGACAAGGCCGTGATCCCCAACAAGGACTTCATCCTCAAGTACGACGTGGTAGGCCGCACAATCGAGAGCGCCCTGCTGACCCATCGGGCCCAAAGAGGTGGCTTCTTCACGGTCATCCTCCAGCCCCCGGAGCGCGTGACAGTGGAAGACGTCACTCCCAAGGAACTGGTGTTTGTGCTGGACACCTCCGGTTCGATGAGCGGGTTCCCGATCGAGAAAGCCAAGGAGACCATGAAGCTGGCGCTGAACGGGCTGTACCCGCGCGACACCTTCAACCTCATCACCTTCTCGGGCGATACCCGCATCCTGTTTCCGGAGCCCGTGCGGGCCACCTCGGAGAATCTCTGGAGGGCCCAACAGTTCCTGGAGTCGCGCTCCGGGAGCGGGGGGACGGAGATGATGAAGGCCATCCGCGCCGCGCTCGACCCCTCCGACGCCCAGGGCCACATCCGGATCGTTTGCTTCATGACCGATGGCTACGTGGGCAACGACATGGAGATTATCGCCGAGGTGCAGCGACATCCCAACGCGCGGGTTTTCGCCTTCGGCATCGGCAGCTCGGTGAACCGTTTCCTGCTCAGCAAGATGGCGGAATACGGGCGCGGAGAGGTCGAATTCGTCGCGCTCAGCGATGACGGCTCGGCCGCCGCAAAGCGTTTCCACAACCGGGTTCGCAATCCGTTGCTTACTGACATCTCGGTGGAGTGGGGCAACCTGCCAGTCACGGATGTTTATCCCAAGCGAATTCCGGATATGTTCAGCGCCAAACCCGTAATCCTGTACGGAAAGTACAGTGGGCCCGGACGCGGTGCGATCCGCCTGCGCGGAAAAATGTCGGGACGCGATTTCGCGCGCGACTTGGCGGTCGCGTTGCCCGCATCCGAACCCCAGCACGACGTTCTGGCGACGCTGTGGGCGCGAACCAAGGTCGATGACCTCATGGGCCAGGACTACGGCGGAATCCAGCGCGGCACGGCCCGCACCGACGTTCAGGAGACCATTACCCAGCTCGGTCTGGAATACCGCTTGATGACGCAGTTCACCTCCTTTGTGGCAGTCGAGGAAATGGTGGTGACCGAAGGGGGACAGCCGCGCCGGATCGAAGTGCCCGTCGAGATGCCCGAGGGCGTCAGCTATAAGGGCGTGTTCGGCGATGAGGCGGAGGGCGGAGTGATGATGAAAGCTGGCATGGCGGCTCCGGCCCCGGCCAGCGGGCTGCGGAGGCTGGCCGGCGGGGGCGCTTACAGCGCCGCTCCACTCGCGATGCAGGAAGCCGTTGGGCCCCGCGATCAGTCCCGGTCCTTGCCCCCAGGGGAGCAGAAGAAGATGAAGCTGCACTCGTCTCTTGCCGCCTTGATCGAGCGCTTGAAGAGCCCAGGCTTCAGGCCCACTGCGGAGGAGGCGAAGTACGTCAGGAACGGAAAGGCGGAAATCCGGATCTGGCTGACCGATACCTCGCCTGCCACCATCAAGCAACTCAAGGATCTGGGCTTTGAGATCGTGCTCCAGCCCACCACCGCCAAGCTGGTCATCGGCCGGTTGCCGATCGACAAGCTGGCGGCGCTCGTGGAGCTGAAGGCTGTTCGGTACGTCGCGCCGCAGACCAGTTAGGTTCGGCGCCTCACTCTCGATCTGATCGAACCGGGGCCCGTGGAGCGACCCTCCACTGGCCCCGGCGCATTTTGCGGGGTCCAATATGCCCACCCGGGGTGGGGTAGTGTCCTGCGGTTGTGTCGGTGGGTAGTGCAGCAAACGGTAGCGGTGCTTTAGCGTGGCTATGCCCTAGAACGTCTGCTCCAAATGGTTTCCAGCCACTGCATTGGTGATGCAGGGAAGTGGGAGACCATGCAAAAACCCCAGTAACCCTCTGAGGGAATCTGCTAAGGGCATCCCAAGCAGAATCAAACGGGCTTTGTTATCACTCCCTTATAGAGTTTTCCGCGCACTTGGCCACGAGCTAAACTGTTGAAAATAGGAGTCAGTCGTGCCTAGAATGGCCACATGGTTACCACTGTGCTTACAGATCGGCCAAGACGCTATTGACATGGGTTGGACTTGGGATTAGAATAAAAGGCGAAACGGTGAAGTATGCGCGACATCCGTAGCGACTTGATGGATCGGTTGAAGGCGCTATCAGCAGAGCGAACGCGCCTCCAAGTAGACCTTGATGAGCTGAAGCATAGGGAGATACTGCTGCGCGCTCTACTCGAAGACGAAGAGGACTACTGGTCAAAATCGCAGCCCAGTCTTTTTGAGGTGGCTGCGGAGGGCAACGGAGAGCCTGAGAGGACTGAGGTCAGTCGCTTTCTGCTCGAAGCGTTGAGCGACGCAGGAGAGCATTCTTTGTCCGACCTCAAGGAGTTGGCGGAGAATGCGGGTGTTGACTTTGGAGAGAAGAGTCCGGGCCGGGTGCTGCACTTTGCGCTTTTAGGAATGGCCCAGAACGAGTTGGTGGAGATGGTGAGTAAAGGCGTGTGGAGGCGCAAAAGGAGGGAAGAGCGAGCACCCTCTTAAACGAGTTGAGGGCCGTGGTCTAGACGGCCCCCGGATCAAAACCCTGTTTCGCGAGGCGAAATGATCACCGTTAGTACGGTGACGGGTTCGCTTTTCATTTTAGCGCGCCCGCCACCAGGAGTGCAAGCAAAAAACCACGGCAGGAGCAGGCGTGGAGCTTCAGAAGCCCCACGCCTGCACACCGAAGGCCCCGTGCCGAAGAGGTCGAACGGCGTACCCTTGCAAGGCTACGAGTCGTCGGTTCGAATCCGACCGGGGCCTCCGAATTCATTGTACCCTGTGCGCTTTAGCCTTCGCCCAACGCGCTTGGACTGCCTTTCTGGCGCTCTCGCTTCTCTGTTCCGGCGTCAACTTGGCAGCCCTAGCGGGTCCGCCCTTCTTGCCGCCCTTCTTCCCAAGCTTTGAAAAATAGGCCCGCAGGTCTGGGGATAATCGCTTTGCGGCCACGATGACAGTATACTAAACCGGATCACGTATTGCAAGAAAAAAAGTGATCCCACACACAAAAAAACTCTTGACATACGTGACCCGGTCACGTATAATTTAATCATGAAGCAAAAAGCCCCGACCAACGCGCCAACGCTGATCGGGGCTGAAATCTGCACAGCCGAAGCCGTACAGGTGTTCCAACCCCATTATCCGGCTTCTGGCTGTGGATCTCAAGAGGAGATTCACAATGACGTGCCACAACTGCCGGATCGACTGCTCCAAAGCTGGTAAGCGCGGTGACGGACTCCAGCGTTACCGCTGTGGGAAGTGCAGCAAGACATACAGCGAACACAAGGAGTTCAGCAACCTGTGCGGCCACAAGCAGGCCATAGATGACGAGAGCGCTGTGCTCGCCCTCCGGCTTCTTGCGGAGGGAAACAGCATCCGCAGCGCGGAACGCATCACCGGCTTACACCGGGATACGATCATGAAACTCCTGGCAGCGACCGGTGAGCGTTGCGAGGCATTGCTGGCCACGAAGATCCAGAAGGTCTTGGTTCGGGATGTGCAGTGCGACGAGGTTTGGACGTTCGTCTTCAAGAAGGAGTCACGCCGCGGCCTCGGGGACAGGAACTACCATTGGATCGGCGATGCTTGGGCATTCATTGCCATCGAGCGAAACACGAAGCTGGTGCTCACGTTCGAGTTGGGCCGGCGCAACACGGGAACCGCCGTCCGGTTCATGAAGAAGCTTGCGGCGGCCACCAGCGTCGAACAGGGGTTTCAACTCACCACCGATGGTTTCCCCCCGTACAACTTCGCTGTGGGAAATGAACTCGACAACCGCTGCGACTACGCGCAACTCGTGAAGATCTATGCCGCTCCGACGCCCGAGGAGCAACGCCGCTACAGCCCCGCCCACGTGGTAGAGGCGATCCCGACCGAGATCTATGGAGACCCAGAGAACGAGAGGATCTGCACCTCACACATTGAGCGGCAGAACGGATCGCTCCGTCAGTGGTGCAAGCGGTTTACACGGTTGACATACGGCTTCAGCAAGAAGTGGGGGAACCTGAACGCGGCCCTGGCGCTGCATTTCGCCCACTATAACTTTTGCAGGGTCCACGGCTCGCTGAGGATCACGCCGGCAATGGCCTCCGGGATCACAGATCATATTTGGACGATCAGCGAGCTACTTCAGGCGGCGTGAGCCATCCAGGGGTCACGCTCGTGGTGCCTGCGGGGATTATGGGCTATGCCTGGAGCCGGTCACAGACATTAAACCACTGAAAAATAAAGGTTTGGCCCTAGTTCTTCGATCCTTCCCGTGCTATTATTGTATTTGTGGGTCAGAAGGAGTATACTGACCCGAAGAATCGCCACCATGGCAACCAACCCGTGCAAACCTTCGGACACTGCATCCCCCGACGAGGTTCCTGCCGCGAGTGTTTCTGACCCCCTCAAGGAGAACCTCGACTGGTACATCGCCAACCAGCAGGAACTTGCCGCCAAGCATAACGGCAAGATTCTCCTGATTGTGGACCAGAAGCTCATCGCAGCTTTCGATTCCATGGGTGAAGCCTACGCTGTGGCCCTCAAGGCTTACGCCCCGGGTAGCTTTACATTGCAGCCCTGTTCCCCAGACCCGGATAGCTACACGCTCGTGCTCTACAGTCCCTTCCACAGCATCATCGCCGTATGATCCCTCCGGCAGCGCCCCGAGCGCCTCGGTTCACGGCCTTTACCTACCGAGCTAACGGGAGAATGTCAGCCCTGACAAGCGAAGTCGAACTGTTTACCCCGTTCGCCCCTCCGAATGTTCCCGACAGATCACTCAAATGCAAGGCCCTTTACGATACCGGGGCGAGCCATAGCGCCATTTCGCCAAGGGTGGTTGTGGAACTGCAATTACCTTCAATCGGCGTGACGAACGTTGGGGTGGGCGGCGGTATCTTGACGACCACCAGCCACTTGGTTAATGTCGGTCTCCCGAATAGGGTCATGTTTCCCATGGTGCGGGTCGCGAAGATGACCTTGCGCCCGGACATTGATGCTCTCATTGGCATGGACATCCTGGGAGTGGGCGATTTCGCGGTGACGAACCACCAAGGAAAAACCACGTTCTCGTTTTGTTGCCCATCGCAGAGAGAGATTGATTTCGTGGCCGAGGTTACAGCGAGCAAGAACATCCTTCCAGCACGCTCTGACAAGATCGGAAGGAATAGCCCTTGTCCCTGTGGTAGCGGCAAGAAGTACAAGAAGTGCTGCGGGAAGGGCGCGTAGCCCTCACTGTGTTGATGGTCAGCTTGGCCACACAACTAGCGCACTACCAAGGCACTAGAGTTCCCCTGGCTCCAACTGGCCGTCTCCACGCTAAGACCGCACTACCGCGCCCTTGACACCTATTTCCGCAGGAGTCACAATGGGTATGGATGTTTGACGGTGGGGCACCAGAAATGGTGCCCCGGTAGAATGAAAGCCTCGACAGCCTCATTCTAGCCGGGTCTCCACCAAACAGTCAAGCAAAAAAACATGCTGGTGGGGTGTGGTTTAATGAAGCTACCAACTGCCTACCCGCATGACGTTGATGCATAAGGAGATAGAGAATGAGTGGCAATCGCGACACCTATAAGTACAACTTCAGGATTGGGAACAAGATCGTTCACAGGGGCATCACGGACGATCTAGACCGTCGTGAAGAAGAGCACCAGCAGAGATGGCCTAAGGGCCACATACAGCAAGTCGGCAGGAGGACTACGGAGGAGGCGGCTCGGGACTGGGAAGAAGAGCACGGGGCCGCCTAGCCTCTGTCTGATTCATCTCGCTCAACTCGCTGCCCGGACGGTCCACACTCGAATCGTCCACCGCAGATTCTAGCAGATACCCACAGCCAGAGATGCGCTGGTGCGGCGAGGAACTCGTATAGTTGCAGCCGCCAGCTATCCTCCGGTGTGCATTGAAACAGTTTCACCGTGACCTCGCTTCGACAACTGCGTGCATTGTCATCTCCACGCTAGAGCACCGCTACCAAGACAACCGCCCGCTTGCTATATCAGTCAAGTGGGATTGGGCGCCATGGCCGATCCCTCCAAGTCGCTGATTCCATAGCATATGCATAAACAACCAACACAACCGCAGGACACTACCCGGGGTGGAGTGTGTTATATTTATTCGTGCAGGTGAATATTTAGTCAATGAAGAACCGGGTGGGCGTAGTCGGCTTTCGGGGTTACAGCGGAGCGGAACTGGTCCGCATCCTGGAGCGGCATCGGCGTGTGGAGCCCGGCTGCTGGAGCACCGGCACGACGGGGAAGAACGGCCGGGGGCCAGAGGTCGCCAGAGTCCACAACGCATTCCCTGTACCGCCGAGCGAGTTCGGGCAGAGGGTCTGGTGCTGGTGTTTCTGGCCACGCCGGCGGAGGTTTCCATGGAGTTGGCCCCCGGCTTGCTCCAGGCGGGCGCCAAGGTGATCGACCTGAGCGGCGCTTTTCGCCTGCGCACGATCGACAACTACACCCGCTGGTACAGGGAGCCGCACACCCAGCCGGCGTTGCTGGGGGAAGCGGTTTACGGGCTGCCCGAACTGTTTCGGCGGTCCATAGCGGGCGCTAGGCTGATCGCCAATCCGGGCTGCTATCCGACGGCGGCCAGCCTGGCGATTCAGCCGCTGGTGGAGGCGGGAGTCGTGGACCGTAAAGCCGGTATCGTCTGCGATGCCAAATCGGGCGTAAGCGGGGCCGGACGGAAACCCAGCCTGAAGACCAGTTTCTGTGAAGTGACCGAGAATTTCTCGGCATATTCGATTCTGGACCACCGCCACGTTCCGGAAATCCTGTTGAATTGCGGGCTGGAGGAAGGGGAACTGAGTTTCACGGCGCACCTGCTGCCGGTAGACCGGGGTATTTTGGAGACGATTTATTTCCGGGCCAGCGGGGCGGGAAGCCCAGAGGAGCTGCTTGGAATCTACGAGAAACGCTACCGGCGGGAGCCGTTTGTTCGGCTCTACAACCCCAACCATGTCCCGGACCTGCGATCCGTCGAGCGCACCAACTACTGCGATCTGGGCGTGAAGCTGGATTGGGCGACGGGGCGGGCGGTGGTGGTGAGCGCTATCGACAACCTGGTCAAGGGGGCCGCCGGGCAGGCGGTTCAGAACATGAACCTGGCGCTGGGCTATACGGAGACGGAGGCGCTGCTGTGAGGGTCTTGATTAAGCTGGGAGGCGCCCTGCTGGACGCCGAAGCTTCCCGCCGCCGCTTGGCGAAGGAATTGACCGAGGCCAGCGAGCATGGCGTCCGCCTCGTGGTGGTTCACGGAGGCGGCAAGCAGATGACGCGGTTTTTGGCCGAGAGAGGCATCGAGAGCCGGTTCATCGAGGGGCTGCGGGTGACGACTCCGGAGGTTCTGGAAGCCGTGCTGCAAGTCTTGGGCGGGAGCGTGAACCAGGAGCTAGTGGCGGCATTCATCGAGGCAGGCGCGCGGGCGGTGGGGCTTTCCGGAGTGGATGCCTGCCTGGTGGAAGCCGAATCCATGGGGGCGGCTCTGGGCGCGGTGGGGCGACCGGTCCGCTCCAATCCGGAACTGTTGGAATTGCTCACTAGCCGGCGCTATGTGCCGGTGGTGGCTTGCGTGGCGGGAGACCGTCAAGGCCGCATTTACAACGTCAACGCGGACCAGATGGCCGCCGCCTGCGCGGTGGGTTTTGCGGCGGAGCGGCTGGTGTTCCTCACCGATGTTCAGGGAGTACTCGACAGCCGTGGGCAGACCCTGCCTGTGCTGACGGCCGCGGAAAGCCAGGCTTTGATCGAGCAGGGGGTGGCCAGCGGGGGCATGCTCGCCAAGCTGAAGGCGGCCATCCAGGCTGTGCGGCAGGGAGTCCAGCAAGTCGTGATCGCCCCGGGGGCCGAGCCCAACATCGTCAGCCGCTTGCTGGCCGGAGAGAGCGTTGGCAGCCGCCTGGTAAGGGGGCCCGTCGATGCTTAGCGCTTCTACCACGGCACACGCGGTCCCGGCGCCGGACAGTGGTGTCGCGCCCGCGATCCGCAAGGCCCGGGCCAAGGATGTCTCGGGGCTGCTCCGGCTGATCAACCTGTATGCCGCCCAGGGAATCATGCTGCCACGCACCGAATTCGAAATCTCCGAAAACCTGCGCGATTTCACTGTAGCCTGTGTTGAAAATCACCTGCTGGGTTGCGGGGCCCTGCATTTTTACACCCCCACTATGGGGGAGATCCGCTCACTGGCTGTGGAGAAGGGCTGGAATAACCGCGGCATCGGGAAGAAACTGGTGGGAAACCTGGAAGCAGAGGCCCGCGTTTACGGTCTCGAGGCAGTATTCGCGTTCACTTACATTCCGGATTTTTTTAAAAGGCTGGGATTCTCGGAAGTAGAGCGGGGCGCTCTGCCCTTGAAGGCCTGGAAAGACTGCCTGCGCTGTCCTAAATTTCAATGCTGTGATGAGATCGCGGTCGTAAAATCGCTGGAAATCACGGCCGGGCGGGCGGACGGCCCCCTCATCGGCGGGGCCCAAGATTCCAGCGAACCGGGCGCCACGGCTGGTATTTCTCTCCCGATAATCAGTAGATCTCATTGAACTTCCCCGTGATTTCTGCCCGTCTGGCCAGCTTTCCAGGGCTGTTTTCACTACCCGCAAAAAACACCACCGAAAATTAAGGTAAAATCAGTTGAATTCTGACATCCTGCGAGTATAATTTAGGAACGGCCAGGCGGCGGAAGCCGAAGCCGGCAAGAGGCAGCAGGAAGATGAGGGCGCAGACGGTAGATGTCAAAGACTCCACCGGCAGAGTGCTTTGTTGCACGATCTTCCGACCTGGGGGCAAGAAACTGCTGGCAAAAGGTCACATGCTCAGTGAAGAAGACGTGCATCTGCTGGAAACCGAGGGCATGGACCGGGTGTGGGTCACGGAGTTGGAAGAAGGCGAGGTGGGTGAAGACCAGGCGGTGATGGCGGTCGCCGGGGAGATGGGTTGCGGGGCCTTGGAGATACGGCTGGCGGCTGGGGGGCGCGCCAACCTGATGGCCACCGAGGACTGCTGCGTGCTGGTGGACGAGGACCTGCTCAAGCAGATCAACTGCACCTCCAGCGTCGTCATCGCCAGCGTCACCAATTTCGCTTTGGCCAAAACCGGGCAGCGGATCGCGACCGTGAAGAGCGCGCCGTTTGCCGTGGCTCAGGCGCAGTTGGAAGCAGTCCTGACGATTCTGCGAGAGCGAGGGCCGATCCTCCAGGCCCGCCCCATCCGCAACCCCTCCATCGGGGTTCTGTACACGGACCCGCTCAGCGGCGATCGGGCCCGCCAGTTGTTCGAGAACATCATGCGCCAGCGGCTGGAGCGTTTCAGCATCACTTCCACGTACGTGCTGGCCACCACCGAAGAGGAGAGCGTGGTGGCGCGCGCTCTGCAACACCTCCTGCGATCACGGCCCACGACGGTTCTGGTGGCCTCGACTACCGCGCCGGCCGGCCCGGAGGATGTGATCGGGCGCGCCTTCGCCCGGATTGGCTGCCACCTGGAAAGGTTCTTGGCGCCAGTTGAGCCCGGCAATCTGCTGCTGCTGGCCTACAAGGACGAA
>CAVRZY010000077.1:0-5443 GCA_963725415.1 uncultured Acidobacteriota bacterium
TCATCGCTTGCAAGATTTCTATTGTGCTGAAAAGTAGATACTTAGTTGTGCTTGGAAAGGGCGGTTCGACCCGGGCGGCAGGAAAGACTTCCCCGGAAGGGCATCGAGAGGCGGCAAAATCTACGCATCTAAGTCTTTCGCGCCCAATAGATTAACTCGCCTCCGCCGTCCAGCGCCGCAGGGCTGAAAGCTGAGTGCTGAAGGCTGACGGCTTCCTCCGTGGCATCCTGAGAACATGCCGTCTGTCCAGAGGTACAGTGCCTATGACCGCTTTGCCTGGTTCTACAACCAGGGCTGGAGCGCCGACTACCACAACGAGGCGCGTGCCGCACTCGACAAGCTGATCTTCTCACGCCTTCCTGTGGCTTCCCGAGTGCTCGACCTGTGTTGTGGTACCGGGGATATGACCCGCACTCTGGTTGCTCATGGTTACCAGGTGACAGGGCTTGACGGTTCCGAGCAGATGCTGCGCTTTGCGCGCGAGAACGTCCCCGCTCCCCAGTTCATCCTGGCCGACGCGCGAGATTTTGACCTGCCTCCGGTTTTCGATGCCGTGGTCAGCACTTTCGACAGCCTCAACCACATCCTTATCCTTTCGGAATTGGAGACAGTTTTTCGAAACGTGCATCGCGCTCTGACACAGGGCGGATTGTTTGTTTTCGATATGAACATGGAGGAAGCCTTCAAGGCAAACTGGCACGGCACCCCGGCCGGGGTCGAAGACACAAGCGTCTGGATCATTCGCCTGGGCTACGATCCAGACCAGAGGGTGGGCCGGGCCGATATCACCACCTTCCGCCTGGTCGAGCGCTGGCAGCGTTCCGACATTACGGTCTTGGAAAAGTGTTACTCGGCCGAGGAGATCCTGTCCGGGCTGGCCGGGGCGGGGTTCTGCGACATCGCTTCTTACCACGACGGCAACCTGGAGATACAGGGCCGGGTGGGAGTGGGACGCACGTTCTTTTCTGCCCGGAAACCTGGATAGAGGCTGTGCTAGTATCGCCCCATTTCTTTGTGGCCCGCGAAGATTCCGTGTGTCGATCGCTTTCGGTGTTGCAGGCCAATTGACGATTGATTCATTGACGATTGCACGGCGGCCCCGGGCGTGCTTCCGCCAATCGCCAATGAGAAAATCGGCAATCGTCAATCTCGGCAGTCTTTCCGGCCTGACCAGGAACGCAATTCCGCGTAGCCGAGCGCAACGAAGCCCGCCGCGATGATCCAGCGGAGCACGATCGTCCAGAGCGCCCCGCCGATCAGCAGACGGTGCAGCCCCAGCACGAAGAAACCGGCGCCGATCGAGACATACCACCAGCCGAACCATCGCGAACGCCTGCGCCTGGTCGCCGGATCTGACATGTGTCGCACTCTAGTGACGATTCTCTCATCTTCGGGGCCAGCGGGCGCAGGCTGATAGACTGGAAGTGGGGTAGCTGAGGCGGAGAACCGTGCCCACCGTAGCGGCAGCCAGCATCGAGAGATTCCATGTCACCCTGTGTGGGGCTGTGCAGGGAGTCGGGTTTCGCCCGTTCGTTTACCGCCTGGCTACTGAGTTGGGGCTGAGCGGCTGGGTGCTGAACTCCAGTGCCGGAGTGGTCATCGAAGTGGAAGGCCCGCGCGAGCAGCTTGACCGCTTCCTGGAGCGCCTGGCCACCGAGAGACCTTCCGCCGCGGTGATCCTGACGCAGGAGGCGAGCCTGCTTTCTCCCGCCGGCTTCACTGGCTTTGAGATCCGCAGCAGCGACGCCAGGGTGGAGAAAACCGCCAGCGTGCTACCGGATCTGGCCACCTGCCCGGCCTGCCTGGCTGAACTGAGGGATCGCGAGAATCGTCGCTACGGCTACCCGTTCACCAACTGCACCCACTGCGGCCCGCGCTACAGCATCGTCCTGGAGATCCCCTACGACCGTCCCAACACCACCATGCGCAGCTTTCGCATGTGCGCGGATTGCGCGCGGGAGTACGCCGAACCCTTTGACCGCCGGTTTCACGCCCAGCCCAACGCCTGCCCGGTGTGCGGGCCACGCATCTGGATCGAACCCGCCGAGCAGGCGCGCCCGGAGGTTGATCCGCTGCGCCAGGTAGCGGATGCGCTTGATCGGGGCTGCATCGTGGCGCTCAAGGGTATCGGCGGCTTCCAGCTTTTGGTGGATGCGCGCAATAGTGCTGCGATTGACCGGCTCCGCCTCTTGAAACATCGGGAAGAAAAGCCCTTCGCGCTGATGATGCCCACGCTCGAGGTGGTCCGCCAGTACTGCTTCACTTCACCGGCGGAAGAATCGCTGCTGGCCTCGGCCGCTGCGCCGATCGTGCTGCTGAGGCCCAGCGGCCAGCCCGGCATTGCCACTAACGTGGCCAAATCGTCGCCCTATCTGGGGGTCATGCTGCCCTATTCTCCGCTGCACCATCTGCTGATGAAGGCGTATCCGTTTCCCATCGTGGCCACCAGCGGGAACCGCAGCGACGAGCCGATCGCCATCGATAACCAGGAAGCCCACCAGCGGCTAGGGGGCATCGCCGACCTGTTCCTGATGCACGACCGCCCCATCGCCCGGCCCACCGACGATTCCGTGGTGCGGCTGGCGCGTGGTCGCGAAGAGCATGCTGCGCCGGGCGCGGGGCTACGCGCCGCTGCCGGTCCGCGTCCACGACGAATTGCCGCCTGTGCTGGCCGTGGGCGCCCACCTGAAGAACGCGGTGGCCATCGCCGTCGGACGCCAGGTCTTCTTGAGCCAGCACGTGGGCGACCTGGATACGCTGGAGGCCCGTGGCGCCTTCGAGCGCGCCATCCAGGATCTTTGCCGCCTCTACGACTTCCAGCCACAAGTGGTGGCCTGCGATCTTCATCCGGATTACGCCTCGACCCAGTGGGCGCGTGCTTGCGGCTTGCCCGTGGTGGCGGTGCAGCACCACCACGCTCACCTGGCCGCCTGCGCCGCCGAGAACGACGTGCGCGGCGAATATCTCGGCGTGGCCTGGGACGGGACCGGATACGGCCTGGACGGCACTATCTGGGGCGGCGAGTTTTTCCTGGCGCGCGACGGGGGTTTCGAGCGCATCGCCCACCTGCGGCCCTTCCGCCTGCCGGGCGGGGAAGCGGCGATCCGCGAAGGCTGGCGCTCGGCCGCCAGCCTGCTCTGGGAAGTCTTCGGCCCAGAAGCGATTCCGGACTCGCGCGCCCGGCCCATCCTGGTCCGCATGCTGGAGCGCAGCATCAACGCCCCGCTGACCACCAGCGTGGGGCGCCTCTTCGACGCGGTCGCCTCGCTGGCCGGCGTGGCCCAGGAAAGCCGCTTCGAGGGCCAGGCCGCCATGCTGCTGGAGCGCCAGATCGACGGCCTCCGAACCGATGAATGCTATCCGCTGAAAGACGGCGATTGGGCTCCCTTGATCGAAGCCGTCCAGTCCGATGTCCGATCCCAGGCGCCCCCGGCCCTCATCTCGGCGCGCTTCCACAACGCCCTCGCCAACTGGATCTTGAAGGTGGCCGAGCGAGCTGGCCTCGAGCAGGTCGTGCTGAGCGGCGGCTGCTTTCAGAACAGCTACCTGCTGGAGCGGGCGGCTGCGCTGCTGGAGTCGCGTGGTATCCGCGTCTATACGCACCAGCGCGTGCCCCCCAACGATGGCGGCATCGCCCTGGGGCAGGCCGTGCTTGTCCAAGAAAGGTTGAACCATGTGTCTGGCGGTGCCCGGCAAGATCGTCAGCGTGATCGAAGAGGATGCACTCACCTTGCGGCGCGGCAAGGTGGACTTCGGCGGAATCCAGAAAGAGGTGTGCCTGGCCTACACGCCCGAGGCTTCCGTCGGCGACTACGTGCTGGTCCACGTGGGCTTCTCGTTGAGCGTGATCGATGAGGCCGAGGCACAGCAGATCTTCGAGACCCTCCGGCAGATGGAGGAACTAAGCGAACTGGAGGAGCGCGGGCCGTGAAATACCTGGATGAATACCGCGAGGCCTCCAGCGTGCAGCAGTTGGCGCAGTCGCTGCGCCGGCTGATTCGCCGCCCCTGGACCATCATGGAAGTCTGCGGCGGCCAGACCCACACCATCGTCAAGAGCGGGCTCGAGGACTTGCTGCCACCTGAAATCACGCTGGTGCACGGGCCGGGCTGCCCGGTCTGCGTCACCCCGCTGGAGCTGATCGACAAGGCGGTCGCTATCGCCGCGCAGCCCGGAGTGATCTTCTGCTCCTTCGGCGACATGCTGCGGGTGCCTGGTTCCTCAAGAAGCCTCTTCGATGCCAAAGCCAGCGGCGCTGACGTGCGGATCGTCTACTCGCCGCTGGATGCGCTGAAGCTGGCGCGCGAGAACCCCTCCCGGGAGGTGGTGTTCTTCGCAGTGGGCTTCGAGACCACGGCGCCCGCCAACGCCATGTCGGTCTGGCAGGCCGAACGGGAGGGTCTCCGGAACTTCTCCATCCTGGTGGCCCACGTGCTGGTGCCGCCGGCCATGGAGGCCATCCTCAATTCGCCGAACTGCCGCATTCATGCGTTTTTGGCGGCGGGCCACGTCTGCTCGGTGATGGGCTACGAGGAGTACGAGCCGATCAGCCGTCGCTACCGCGTGCCCATCGTGGTGACCGGCTTCGAGCCGCTGGACCTGCTGGAGGGCATCCACATGGCGGTGGCGCAACTGGAAGAAGGGCGCGCGGAAACCGAGAACCAGTACCGCCGGGCCGTCCGTCGCCAGGGCAACCGGCCCGCCCAGCAGCGCATCGCCGAGGTCTTCGAGGTCAGCCCCCGCCAGTGGCGCGGTATTGGCGAGATTCCATCCAGCGGCCTGCGCCTGCGTGAGCGCTACCGCGCCTTCGATGCCGAGGCGCGCTTCGCCGTGGGCATCGGCCCGGTGCGGGAATCGCCCGACTGCATCAGCGGCCTGGTGCTCCAGGGACTCCGCAAGCCCTTCGAGTGCCCCGCCTTCGGCACCCGCTGCACTCCCGAGAACCCGCTGGGCGCGCCCATGGTCTCCTCCGAAGGCGCCTGCGCCGCTTACTATCTGTACGGAAGACGGCAAAATGACCGAACTGAACTTCACCTGCCCGCTGCCCAACCTGGCTCCTGACCGCGTGCTGCTGGCGCACGGCGGCGGCGGCAAGCTCACGCATCAGCTCCTCGAGAAGCTCTTCCTGCCCGAGTTCTCGAACCCGCCGCTCGAAGCCCGGCACGATGGGGCGCGTGCTGCGCCTGAACGGCGTCCGCCTGGCCTTCACCACCGATTCCTACGTGGTGCGGCCGCTGATGTTCCCCGGCGGCAACATCGGCGACCTGGCGGTCTACGGCACGGTGAACGACCTGGCCATGTGCGGCGCGCGGCCGCTGTATCTGAGCGCCGGCTTCATCCTCGAGGAGGGCCTGGAGATGGAGACCCTGCGCACGGTAGTGCGCTCGATGCAGCAGGCCGCCCGGCGCGCCGGCGTCGCGCTCGTCACTGGCGACACCAAGGT
>CAVRZY010000078.1:0-4451 GCA_963725415.1 uncultured Acidobacteriota bacterium
TCAACTATCGGGTAAGTTACTCGTCACAATTTGTACAGTGCAGCGTGCCTAATATAATCTCCTCACCAACTTCCTCTTCAACGCTCACAGTTAATGGTCCCTTGCAGATCGGACATCGCAAAATTTTTAGCAGCTCTTTTTTCATCAATTCCTCTTATTCAGGTTTGCGTATTATGTGTTCATGTCCCTCTCAATTTTTCTTCTCTTAAATCGACTATTTCTGATACTTCAGGACCAGTAGAAAGAAGTGTAAATGGAATCCCTACCGTCGCTTCAGCACGATCGACAAACGTCTTCACTTTTTGTGTGAGTTCCTCGAAGTCGCTTACTCCTTTTACAGTTGGGTCAAGTTTGTCTAGGCCAGTAACTGCGATCTGGGTTGCGCCATTAATCATCGCCGAATACTTCGCCATCCTTTGGTCCCACAGTCCTATGCGCCTCGCTCTTCCGGTTACTGTGCCAAACTCTTCTATTTTGAGCCTTCTTGCCTCCTCCTCGCTCATTTGGGTTTTGAATGGTCCCTCTCCAACGCGCGTTGGGAACGCTTTCGCAAAGACCACAATTGTCTCGTCGATCTAGCCTGCGGTTTCCCCCTTAGATGCCAGCCTGCTCCGGAACGGCCGGGCCCCCTGGATCGCCACCAGCCAAGACGCGGACGGCGAGCGCCAGGCGGCCCTGGAGGAGATCGGCGCCCGGGTCCTGCGTCTGCCGCCCACGGCCAATGGTTGGGTGGACCTCACTGCCCTTTTGCAGCACCTGGGGGAGATGGGGGTCAACAGCCGGATGGTGTGAATCCAGTCCAGGACCGGGCGGGCGGGGGCCAGCTTCTTCTCCAGCAAGCGGGCGTAGGTGAAAATGCCGGCTAGCGGGTTGTTGATCTCGTGCGCCACCGCCGCCGAGAACTCCCCCAGAGAGGCTAGTTTTTCGGAATGGACCAAGTTCTCCTGGGCGGCTTCGAGTTCCTTGGTCTTTCGCTGGATGCGTTCCTCGAGGGTGCGATTGGCCGTGTCAAGCTGGGCGGCCATCTTGTCGAAGGCCCCGGCCAGCTCACCGATCTCGTCGCGTCGCTTGAAGGCGAAGCGGTAGCTCAGATCGCGCGAAGCCAGGACCTTGACGCCGGCGATCAGACGCCGGATGGGCCGGCTGATGAGAAGCCAGACCAGCAGGCCGGCCATCCCCATCATGAGGGCGGCCGAGAAAGCCACCTGGGCGCGCATGCGGCGCTCGTGGGTGGCCAGCGCGCGATCCACCGACTCCAGCGACAGCACCACGTCCAGCACCCCCAGGATGCGCTGGGAGGACGGATGCGCGTGGCAGGCCGCGTTGGAGCAAGCCGGCTCGTTCTCGATCGGCCGGATCAGCCCGATCACCCGCGCCGGGCCCATGTGGTAGATGCGGAAGGTGTCCTTGGTCTCCGGCTTCTCCAGCGGCTTCGAGCTGGCGTGGCAGCCATAGCAGGCGTCGGCGTGCTTGTCCACCATCTGGCCGACCTCGCTGGGCACCGTGGAGACCTGGATGGCCCCGGTCTTGGCGAAGATGCGGATCTTCCGCACCTCCGGTTGCGCGCCCACGGTTTCGATGATGCGCATCTGGGCGGCGCGGTCGTTGCGCAGCATGCTGTCGCGCGCCGAGCGGAAGATGACGTCAGCCATGCGCTGCTCGGCCATCCGCGCGGTGGTCTCCAGGTTCTCGCGAAGCACACGTAGATTGGCCGAGCCCAGCCAGAGCAGGACTCCGGCCAGGCCCGCGATCAGGCCCGCCATCAGCTTCGCGCTGAGACTGCGCATAAACGGTCTTCTGCGGTTTCCCTCCCTTATACGCCATCCGGCGCGTGGTACGCCAGCTTGGGCTGGGCCGCCTGGAAAACAGGCAGGTAGCGGACGGCGAGCGAGAAAATCACCAGGCCCAGGGTCACGATCGATAATGTCACCGAGATCTCGATGAAGGATGGGAAGTAGCGCACCCCGGAAGAAGCCTCCAGGCCGGTGGTGGAAACGTTTAGGCGATTCACCAGGAAGCCGCCCACCACCATCGCCGAGCAAGCAAACAGAGCTTGTGGGTTGCCTCTGACGCGGGGCAGCAGGACTAGCAGGAGAGGCAAGGCGACCAGAGCCACCTCCAGCCAGAACATGCCGGCCTCGCGGCTGCCAGGCCCCGAGAATCGGAAGGCCGCCCCCAGCGAGCCGCGCCAGAATCCCAGGTCCCAGAAGCGCAGCAACAGAAACAGCCCCAGAAACAGAGCCATCACTCTGGACACGCCCTGGAGCAGGCTGAACTCGAGCGCGCGACCGAAGGCCCGCGCGCTCATCCCGCTCTCAAAGATCACCATGGCCAGTCCCGCCGCCACCGCCGACAGCCAGAACAGCACAGGCAACAGCGGGGAGTACCACAGCGGATGGAGCTTGGTGGGCAGGATCAGGTATAGGCTTCCCAGCGAGGACTGATGCAGCGTCGATAGGATGAACCCCAGCCCGACCAGGGGCACGGTCGCCGTCTTGACTACTTTGACGGCGCGATGCCATTTCAGTCGCTCCAGAAGGATCGGAGAGAACTCCAGGGCCAGGACAGTGGTGTAGAGCATCACGCACCAGGCCACTTCGAACATCACCGAGCGGGGGTTCCACAGCACGACCGCCCGCCAGATGTTCCAAGGCCTGCCTAGATCGTACAGCAGCGCCAGAACCACCAGCAGGTAGCCCAGGAACGCGGTCAGAATGGTGGGGCGCACGATGGGGCGCAGCCGCTCCAGGTGCAGGATGTAGACGGCCGTGGTGATGGCGAATCCGCCCGCCGCCAAGCCCACCCCGCAGAGAATGTCGAACCCGATCCACAGGCCCCACGGGTAGCGATCCACCAGGTTGGTGGCCGCTCCTAGTCCCCAGCGGAAGCGGACCCAGGTGCCATAGGCTCCCGCAGCCAGGATGGCCAGCGCCACCAGGCGCCAGAAAATCGAGCGGAGCCAGATCATGGCTGCGCTCCGGTTTCGGAGGCCGGCGACTCCGACGCCTCGGCCTTGGCCACTTTCGCTTTTCGGTCGGTCAGCCACCATAGACCAGCCAGCGCGAAACTCGCCATGCCGACCAGGGATGGGATCTTGGAGAGGCTTTGGAACGTCAGTAGGGGCAACGGCTCAGCCGACAAATTGTCGGGCAGCCCCAGTTCTGCAAAAGCAACCGAAGAAAGCATCAGGACGGAAGTCCCGCCCGCCTCGTGTTCGCCGTAGATTCTGGGGACGTACTTGTCCGGCTCGGCCGCCAGGCGTGAGCGCGCTTCCTTCAGCAGCGCTGCTCGTTCCCCGGCCAGTGTGGCGCCGGTGGGACAGGCCTCCGCGCAAGCGGGGCGCTTGCCTGCGGCCAGCAGATCGGGGCAGAAATCGCATTTGCGCACCCGCGGTTTCCGACTGGCCCATTCGAAGCGCGGTACGAAGAACGGGCAGGCTTGCACGCAGTAGCGGCAGCCCATGCAGATCTCCGCGTCATAGAGCACTGGGCCGGCCGCCGTCTTGTAGAGCGCCCCCACCGGACATACGGAAGCACAGGTCGGCTGGAGGCAGTGCATGCAGATCCGGCGAAAGTAGACTTCCCCATCCCTTCCCGCCACCTTCTTGAGCACGGTGAGTTTCTCTTCCGTCAGATGGGGCGCCTCCAGGTTCAGCGATTCCGCTTCATGCTGCTGCGGCGCTCCGTGCTTCTCCCGGCAGGCAGCCGTGCAGGAGTCGCATCCAATGCATTTGGTATCGTCCAAGAGCAACGCGTGCATCCAGCGCCTCCTTCAGGATCGGAAGAACTGGCGGGTCAGTTCCCGCCATTTCTCCTGCGGTAAGTTTGTGCCCAAACCCGGGGCAATGCGGCCGCCATCCAGAGCGGTGACCATGGCTCGGGGTGACAGGGCCTGGCGCAGCTCGGCGACCGACTCTTCCATCCAGCGGCGCGCCAGCGCCCCCGACAGCAGGTTGCGGAAACTCACCTGGGTGTCGGGCGAGAAGATCTCCATCAGCCAGCCCGCTCCGTAAGGGTCCTTGGAAACCCAGTTCGGATTGGCCAGAGCCTTAGCATTGACGGCCACGATCTCTCCTTCGGCCGGCGCCAGCATAGAGGCTTCTCCCCGCTCGGAAACCACTGTCCAGCCCTTCTCGCCCTGCCGCACCCAACGACCCCTCTGCGGCACCTCCAGGCGTTGGACGGTCCCCAACAGGCTGGCCGCAAGCTCGTCCAGCCCCATGCGAATTCTGCCGTTGCCCTGATCCATGGCCCAGGTGTGGCCAGGATGATACAGCAGCGCTTCCGGAAGCGTCACTCCAGCCACGATCGGGAATGGGCTGGGCTTGGGTTCCGCGGGCTCGGCAACCGGAAACCTGTACTTCTCCCGATGCAGCAAGAAGTCAATCGTGATGAATGCGGCGAAGGTTGCCAAGACTAACAATGCTACCATGGTGGCCTCTCCAGATTCTC
>CAVRZY010000079.1:0-12125 GCA_963725415.1 uncultured Acidobacteriota bacterium
GTAGCCTGGCACGGAATGGGCTTTCGAGATGTAGTAGAACGGCATCATCACCAGGCCCAGGAAGAGCATGGCGGGGATAGCGCCGATCCAGTACCAATGCGTGGCCAGAATCCCGTACTGGTAGGCGGCCCCGCCCATCCCATCAGCTCCAGCGAGCCCAGGTTGGCGGCCAGGAAACTCAGCCCGGCCACCCAGGCCGTCATTTCCCGGCCCGCCAAAAAGAAATCCTCGCCCGTGCGCGTGCGCCGTTTGAGATAGAAGCCAATCGCCAGGACGGCCACAAAATAGACCGCGATAATCAGCAGATCGACCGGGTTCAGGGAGGCCACGCGCGCGCGCCCGGCCTGGAGCAAGAGTAAGGCAGGAAAATGAGCCACGTTCGAAGATTATAATCGAACTCGCCACCCCCCACGGTACAGTACAATCAGTGGTTCGCCCAGAATAGTCCCCGGAGGCAGGCACAGATGAAGCGGGCCTTCATCGGCGCGATCGTCGCAATTTTCTTCGCCGCCGCGTTGTTCGGGGCGGAGCGCTATCGGACGTTCCTGTTCGGCGTAGCGTACTACCCCGAGCAGTGGCCGGAGAGTTACTGGGACCGGGACGCCGCCTGGATGCAGGAGTGCGGCGTCAACGTGGTACGGATGGGAGAGTTCGCCTGGTCCCTGATGGAGCCTAAAGAGGGCGCTTACGACTTCAGCCTGTTTGACCGGGCCATCGCGCTCTTGGCCAGGCACGGCATCAAGACGATTCTCGGCACGCCCACCGCCGCCCCTCCCAAGTGGCTGACGAACCGATACCCCGAGACCCTGCTAGTCTACTCGGACGGCCGCACGGCGGACGATCAAACCCGGCGGCACTATTGCTACAACAGCCCCATCTACCGCCGCCTCTCCAGGCAAATCGTCACCGCCATGGCCGAGCACTTCCAGAACAATCCCAACGTGATCGGCTGGCAGATCGACAACGAGTTCAACTGCCACGTCGATGAATGCTACAGCGACAACTGCCGCGCCGCGTTTCGGGAATGGCTCCGGGCCAGGTACGGGGAGTTGCACTCTCTCAACGAACGCTGGGGAACCGCATTCTGGAGCCAGTGGTATTCGGCCTGGGGACAGCTCGACCTGCCCTACCCGCCGCCCGCCAGTCACAACCCGGCGCTGGTGCTGAACTACAAGCGATTCATCTCCGATTCCGTGGTCTCCTACCAGAAGGAACAGGTTGACATCATCCGGCAGCGCCGGCCGGCGGATTTCATAACTCACAACGGCTTTTTCAAGAATATCGACTACTACCGGCTGAGCCGCGACCTGGATCTGTTCGCCTACGATAATTACCCTTGTTTTCTTGACGCGCCGCAGTACCCCATCGGGTCCCGGCTGACGCTGTCCCGGGGATTTGCCAACCGCATGATGATCATGGAGCAGCAGACCGGGCCGGGCGGGCAGACTTACCTGCTCAGAACGCCGCGCCCGGGCGAGATGAGCTTGTGGGCGTTCCAGGCCATCGCGCACGGAGCGGACGGCATCCTGCATTTTCGCTGGCGGACCGCCCGGCGCGGCGCCGAGCAGTACTGGTCCGGGGTGCTGGAGCACGACAACGTCCCGCGCGCCCGCTTCCAGGAGTTCAAGAAAGAGGGCTGGCAGATCCGCAAGATCGGCAGGGAAATCCTGGGCTCGAGAGTGGTCTCGGATATCGCGGCGTTAAAGGACTTCGACGCGGAGTGGGTGTTCGATTTTCAGTACCTCACCAGAGAGGTGAACGTGGCCGAGGAGTTCGACTGGATCTTCCAGGCGGCTTCGGAGTTGAAGCACAATATCGATTTCATCGGCCGCCGCGCCGATTTCCGCCGCTACAAGATCATCCTGGCGCCTCATCTGGTCCTGATGGATTCAGACCTGGCGCTGAAGATCCAGGATTTTGTGCAGCACGGCGGCACCTTTATCCTGTCCGCGCACAGTGCCGTCAAGGACCGCGACAACGGCATGACGGACCGGGTGAAGCCCATCCTGCTGAACGACCTGTTCGGCGTCGAGGTCGCCGGCTTCAACTGCTACCAGCCTCCCTCGCGCCGCAAGAACGCCCTGCACTTCGAGGACGGAACTGCGATTCCGGTACACGTGTTTGCCGACGAACTCAAGCGGACCCATGCCGCCGCCATCGCCACCTGGGACCGGGACTACCTCAGAGGCGCTCCGGCCTGCACCGAAAACAAGGCCGGCCAGGGCAAGGCGGTCTACTACGGCTCCTTCTTCAACCTGGAGGCCGCTCGTCATCTGATACGGCGCTACGCTGCCGAACATAACCTCAGGCCGCTGCTTGCAGGGATTCCAAGCGACGTTGAAGTAACCCGCCGAACGAAAGGTAACAGTAACTACTACTTCATCCTGAACCACGACAACGACGCCGCCACCGTCAAGCCCGGCGCTGGGTACTTCGATTTACTCGAGGGAACCGAGGCCCCGCCGAGCTTCACCTTGAGGCCCTTCGAGTACAAGGTGCTGAGAAAATGAGAAACAGACCCACCGTTCTCTTCTTGCTCTTTCTGGCGGCGCTGGTCACCTCCCAGGCCCAGCCGCCGCGCTATTTCGAGCCTGCCGCGATGATGACCATCGGCGTGTACTACTATCCCGAAGCCTGGCCCGCGTCGCAATGGGCGCGCGACATGGCGAACATCAAGAAACTCGGCCTCGAGTACGTCCACATGGGTGAGTTTGCCTGGGCCTTCATGGAACCGCAGGAGGGCCAATTCAACTTCGACTGGCTGGAGAAGAATGTCCGTCTGGCCGCTGAGCAGGGCTTGAAGGTGGTGCTGTGCACGCCCAGCGCCACGCCGCCGGTCTGGCTGGTCCACAGCCATCCCGAGGTGTTGATGCTGGATTCCAGCGGCCGGCGGATGAACCACGGATCGCGCGAGCACGCCTGTTGGAGTGTTCCTCTGTATCGCGCCTATGTGGCCAAGGTGGTCACCGAGTTGGGCCGGCGCTTCGGCAACAATCCCGCCATCTGGGGCTGGCAGATCGACAACGAACTCAGCCATTACGGAAAAAACTACTGTTACTGTCGCTCCTGCCAGGGCAAGTTCCGTGACTGGCTCAGGGCCCGCTACGGCGCCATCGAGCGTCTCAATCGGGACTGGGGGAACTCTTTCTGGTCTCAGATGTATCAGAACTTCGACCAGATCGACATCCCTAACCAGGAGGAGTTAGTGCAGCAAGTCAACCCACACGCCCTGCTCGATTTCCAGCGTTGGTTCGCAGCCGAAGCCGCCGACTACATCAAGTTTCAGGCGGACCTGCTGAGAAAGACTACCCGGGACCAGTGGATCACGACCAATTTCATGTCGATGCACGGGGAAGTCGATCCGACACTCTCGGGCAAGGACCTGGATATCGTGACCTGGACCCTCTACCCGGTGCACGGAAACCTCAATGAAGGGCCTCTGGGATTCCGGCTCGGCAATGGCGCGGAGATCTCCTTCATGCACGATTTCACCCGCACCATCAACGGGGCCGAGGGCCTCATGGAGCTTCAGCCGGGGCAGGTCAACTGGGGCGAGGTGAATTCCTGGCCCTATCCTGGGGCCATCCGCATGTGGATCCTGCGGGCCTTTGCCGCAGGCGCCAAGCTAGTGTGCACCTATCGATACCGCCAGCCCCTTTCCGGCAGCGAACTGTATCACAAGGGACTGGCGGAGACCGACGGCGTCACGCCCTCCATCGGCGGCCTGGAGTATGCCCAGGCCATGAAGGACATCCAGCTACTTCGGCGCTACTACACGCCGGGAGCGAAGGAGCCGCCGGAATATGCAGCCCGCCGCGCCGGTTTCCTCTACAACTTCGAGAACCGCTGGGACATCGACAATCACAAGCAAACCGCCCGCTGGGATACGCTCGGCCACTTACTCAAGTACTACAAGGCGCTCAAGAGCCTTGGTTGCCCGGTCGATGTGATCGCGGAAGACAAGGAGTTCTCCCGGTATCCCTTCTTAGTTGCGCCGGCTTACCAGCTTGTAGATCAAAAGCTCATCGAGCGGCTGACCAGCTACGTGCGGCAGGGCGGTCACCTCGTCCTGTCGTGCCGCACCGGGCACAAAGACCGCCGCGGCCATCTATGGGAGGCGGCCTGGGCCGCGCCGATCCACGATTTGATCGGAGCGAAGATACCGCTCTACGATGTGCTGCCGCCGCCGGTCACCGGCAAGGTCCGGGTAAAGGACAAGAGCTACGATTGGGGTGTATGGGGCGAGATTCTCGAGCCGACCGCCGGCGTCTCTGCTCTGGCTCGCTATGCGGATCAATTCTACTCCGGCAAGACCGCCGCGATTTCCCGCAAGCTGGGCAAGGGAACCGTCACCTACATCGGCGTGGAGTCGCTTGGTGGGGACCTGGAGCGGGATTTGCTCAGAGAAGTTTTCCAGACCGCCGGCGTGGCAGTCGAGAACTTTGACAACCAATTCATCGTCGATTGGCGTGATGGGTTCTGGGTGGCCACTAACTTCACCGACAAGAAACAGCCCCTCCCCCTCCGGCCCGGCGCGAAGCTCCTGATTGGCGAAAAGGTGCTTGGCCCGGCCGGCGTGGCGGTTTGGCAGTGAAGCCGCCGTTACTTTTCCGGCGGCAGTTTCACCTTGGCCAGATAGATACTCGTCTTGCCTTCGTGTGAGGAATAGTAGCTGACCCAAAGGAGGCCTTGGTACAGGACCAAACCCGGGTAACTGGTGTCGCCGGCCGAGGGGAGGGTGAGAAACTCGGTTAGCTTCCCCGCTTCGATGTCCAGCCAGCACAGCGAGGTGCGCACCGTGCCGTGCAGCCGCCCCGCCGCTACGATGCGGCCGTCCGGAAGGCGGATCATGTGCGGCCCGCCAATCCGGACGCCCAGATCCTTCCACTTCCAGGCCCGGTAGGGCGGCCGTGCGGTCCCCAGCAAAGCCGTGGCGCCTTTGCCGTCTTTGCCATCCCGGCGCAACAGGCACAGGCCGGTGTCGTCGTCCAGGAACAGAATCGAAGTCTCGTTGGGATAGTCCTGGTCGAACAGATTGCTCACCAAGGTGTCAAACTTGTGTCCATCCCGGCTGGCGTAGAGCCGGATGATCTTCCCGTCGTAGCCGACGCTGTAGGCCAGGCCCCGGTGCCAGCTCACGCGCCACAGCCACATGTTTGGGTCCCCGATGGGCACAGGTTCGCCCCACTCCCTGCCGTCCGAGGAGAACCACACCAGGGACCGCGCCGGGATCTCCGGAGATTCGCGCACCACCGAATAGGTAGTCAGCATCAGCCGCTCGTCCGGCATGATGGCCAGCTTGGGATCGCGCAGGTCGCTCGAGGAAGAAAGCAACGCCGCCGACTCCCAGACCCGGCCGTCGGAGGAACTTAGGATTCGCAGCGCCCCGTCGGATGACACGTGCGCCTTCCCCTCGCGAAACCCGCAGTACCAGCGGCCCTTATAACGGATCAGGTCTGTGAACGCGTTGTGCGGCGCTTGGTCCCATATCCTGCGGGCTTCGATCAACTCGGCCTTTGGGGCAGGCCCATGACCTGCCAATAGCAATAGCCCGGCTATCGCGCTGAGTGGACCCATGTCTACCTCTCGATCACGATCACTTCGTATTCTTCCATGCGGGGCAGGACCAACTGCAACCGGCCTGCACTATCCTTCCGCGGACTCAGAACCTGCGGCCGCATCAACGTGAAGACCTTTTTCACGTCCCCCTTGGCGGCCAGCGAGAGGCGCAGATTCTCGACGGGCAGCACTCGCCGGATGGGCCGTGTCATCTCCCCGGTCGAGTTCACCAGGTGCAGCAGCATCCGCCTGCCCTGTTGCTGCGACCGCAGCACCACCTCCAGCGACGCCGGCGCGTTCTCGATCAGAACGGGCGAAGGCGCCAGGCGCCGCGCAGCATTCTCAACCAGACGGAGGTGCTCGAGCAGGTGAAAGGTCTGGATGGCGTTGCCCAGATCTCCGCTGAAATAGAGAACCTCACCCTGGCCGAAGTGGCGGAGCACCAGCGCCGGGTCTTCGGAAAGCTCCGGGATGCCTTCGTAGGGGCCGGCCAGCGGCTTGGTAAAGTAAAGCACCGCCTGCCCGTCCTTCAACTGCGTTCGAACGTGATAGACGGGAGAGGGAATGAGTTCCCGCGGGATGCCCTCCAGCAGCGGGCTGGCTTGGCGCGGTTTCATGAAATCCCACCGTTTGGGACCGGAGATCTGGCGCGCCCAGCGGACCCCAAACAACTCAGCCAGCGCGAAATCGGCCCGCCGTATGCCCGTCTCGTCGTACAGCGAGGTCTCGAAGGTGGCGAACAGATGGCCGCCGCGGCGCACGTACTCCCTCAGGCGGCCCGCCGCTGGCTCGCTCAGGCAGGCTACGTTGGGCAGGAAAATCGCCCCGTAGCGGGCCAAATCCTCGCCTTCCAGCGAAACGTCGTCGATCACGTCGAAGGGGATCTGGGAGCGCAGCAGGGCGTCGGCGAGGCCGGAAAACTCGGCCTCCAGATTACCCACTTCGCTGCGCGACGGCACACGCACCGCGTCGATCAGATCCGCGTCCGACCCGGCGTAGAAATTCGCCGTGGTGTCCGACCACACCAGCGCGGCGGCGGCCTCCGAGTGCGTGCCGACATAGTAAGTGCCGTTTCGAGCCAGGAAGCGGTTCATCTCGGTGAGCGCCTTCATCTCCGGCTGCTCCATCTCGAACGGCGTGATGCCCATCCACACGCTGGCCGCGTTGGCGATGGTGCCGGCGTACAGCAGGCGCAGTTCGGGGGCCGGCAGCAGCGAGAAGGTCCACGGCTTGTGCGCCGCGGCGCTGAAAATCACGCGGGGCTTGCCCGGCGCCTGGGTCTCCAGCAGCCTGGCCGTCACCCCAGGTTTCCACACCGGCGTGCGCGTCAGGTCGCCGTAGATGAACCCGCCCTCGGCCCCCAGCAGGTCCTGCTCGGCAACCAGCACCCGGTTCAGCCGCCCCGTGGCCCAGTTGGCCCCGCGCAAGCCGCCGTTCATGTAGAACGCGATTTCCGGGTTGATGGACTTGATCACACGGCGCGAATCCCGCAGAAACTCCGCCAGGCTGTTGGCCTGGAATTCCACCAGGTCGCGGAAGGCTTTCCCCCTCCGCTCTTTCTTGGACGGAAGATCTTTGCCGTAGGCCTTCTGGAACTTGGCCCGGCAGTAGCGGCAGTAGCAGGTCTCGGGGAAGAAGATCGGGCCGTCGTAGAAGATCCCGTCGATGGGGTAAGCGCACAGGTCCCGAAGCACCTGGAAGACCCACTCGCGCCAGGGGCTGTTCACGCAGAAGTCGGTGCCCGTCTGATAGACGCCGTCCAGCGGCTTGCCGTCCTCCCTGATCTGAAGCCAGTCGGGGTGCTTCTCGCCAAAGGCCCGGTTGTACCAGTGGACGTTGAAGTAAATCATCTGGCGCAGCCCGTGCTTCTTCGCTTCCGGCAGGTAGCGGGCCAGGTAATCCTCATTTCGCCGGCCCGCCACTTTGGAGGAGAAGAAAAACGCCTGATCGTCGAGCCCTCCCGGCAGGCCCATGACCTCGAGATGCTCGGCGTTGTAGAGCTGGGCGGCTTTGGCGGCGGCCAGCTTCGCCGGCGGGCCGGCAGCGACCTCGCCCATGGAGTTCACCAGATCCAGGATCCGAAGCGGTTGCTTCTCCCACCAGTGCCCGGAAACGGGCGGTTCCTCCGCCGCCCGCGCCGAGGCGCCTACCACCAGAGCCAATAGCAGCAACGTTGGTCTCATGGCGAGACCAGTCTACCAAAGAGCAACGCTCAATCCCGAATCGCAGGAGTGCCAAAGCCACGATAGAGTATCAGGAGATGCCAATGCCGAGCCGGAGTCTGAAAACCTTGCAGTTGGGGGTAGCGGGATGCGGGCGAATTGCGCAACTGGTTCACCTGCCGGAGCTGCGGCGCATGCCCGTGAGCCGGGTCACCGCCTTGGCCGAGCCCGAGGCGAAGCATCGGGAGGCGGCGAAGGCCCTTTTCCCGCGGGCTAGAGAATTTCGCGACTACCGCGAGTTGCTGGCCAGCGCCGCGGTGGACGCCCTTATTATCTGCCTGCCCTCGTCCCTGCATGCGGAGGCCGCTCTGGCTGCGCTGAAGGCGGGCTTGCCGGTGTATGTCGAGAAACCACTGGCAGTGGACGAAGCCAGCGCCCGCGCGGTATTGCAGGCGTGGCGCTCCTCCGGAGTCCTGGGCATGGTGGGTTTCAACTACCGGTTTCACCCGCTGTATCTTCGTGCCAAGGCGGCACTGGAGGAAGGGGCTTTGGGGGAAGTGGTGGCGGTCCGCGCGGTCTTCTCCTCGGCGGACCGCCGGCTGGCCATCCACCGGATCCTGCAACTGGCGCAGGTCGTTTTCCAGATCGTCCAGAAGACGTCGGTACTTTTGGCCTGATGAGACGATACCTTGAGGCTCGCGCCCGCGCAGGTTGACGCGAATGAACCCGGTGTAGAGAGAGGGGATGGCGAAGGCCCTGGTCTGGCTCCAGTCCGTGCCCCTGAGGAGCTGGCTGGCCAGCAGGTTCTCCTGCATGCCTCCCGGAAGGCGTCGGCAGAGTTTGCCGCGCGCCTTCGCCCGCTGGCGCCACGTTTGCAGGAGTTGCTGGTCTTTCTCGAATGTGCTGTCCGGTTCCACATCGGCGCGAATTCGGGGACCGGCCACTTCGAGAACTTCCCTGGGAAGCTCAGGCGGCTCGGTGGCCGGATCGCGAGGCGAATGGTGAGTACCCCAGTTCGAGATCTGGAATCCGGGCAAGCCCGGGACCAGAGCGATGTCGGGTACGTCGATGATCAACACGCGCCGGTTGGCGCCTGCCAGGTGGGCCCAAAACGGAGGAGCACCCTGCACATCCTCCGGATCAACACGGAGCAGTTTGTAGGTGCCGGGCTGAAGCTGCCGCATGTAGTAGTAACCGTGGTCAGCGCGCGAGACACCACTGAACAGGGTCAGCGCGGCGCCGTATTCGGCCACCATCTCGGAGCCGCCCACCAGGGCCCAGCAGCCGCGCTCCAGCAGCGAGCCGATGGCTGGCAGATGGCCCTGCCGCACCCAGTGCCGGATCATCTCGACATCCCCCGTGTCCAAGCCAAAGATCCATAAAGGAATGGACGAGTTCAGAGTCATTTCGGGTTTTCGCCTCCCGGGCGATCAGGCTGCCCTCCCCGCCGCCGGGCTCTCCCGGCTTCGAGCATAAAGCCAGCGGCGTTGCACACTTGCGAAATCGCCAGCAGCACAGCCTGTTCGGCGGCGCGGAGGCCGGAAGACCGGCGGAACGGGTACAGCACCAAGTCGCGATAAAAGCGCGACGGCTCGACGCGCATCGGTAGCCCGCGCCTCCGCCGACTGTGATGAAAATGGAAAGCGCCGCGTCCGTAGCGCAGATGCTGGCGGCAGAATCCCCAGAACGACAAGGTGTGACCGTGGTGAACGATGGCCTCCGGAACGTATTGCAGGGCGAGCCCCGCCTGCGTCCAGCGGTCACACAGTTCCCGGTCCTCACCCGCGGCGAGAGGAAAAGCGATGTCGAAGCCTCCCAGCGCTCGCAGCGCTTCTCGCGGCGCTGCCAGGTTGTTGCTGGCGAAGAATCCGCGGCCGGGCGCTTTACGTCCGAAATACTGGTAGAGATAATCGATCAGCAGTTGACTCGTCGCCGAGCAGAGACAGTTGGGCACACGGTTGACGGTGCGGCCGCCGAAGGCCGCGGAGGGTCGTTTGCGGTAGGCATCCGCAAACCGCAGGAGCCAATCCGGGACCGGCAGGCAATCATCGTCGAGAAACACCAGCAGTTCCCCCGCCGCTTCCTCGATCCCCCGATTGCGCGCCGCGGCCGGACCCGAAAGATTCTGCCGCAGAACCCGCGCGCGCACGCCACCGGGCAGGGCTTCCAGCAGTTGAGACACGGGTGGCGAACTGCCGTCATCCACCAGAAGGAACTCCAGCAGATGGCGCGGATACTCCAGCCGCGCGCATGCCTCCAAGCAGGATCGCAGTTGCTCCGGTCTGTTCCGCGTCGGGATGATCAACGAGACGCTGGGTAGTGACCGTTCCACGCCGGTCTCGCTCAAGGGCTCTGTCGTGCGCGTTTCCTGAACTGACACCGTGTTGACGAAAGCCTCCGGTCGCGTCTGAGCAAGCCCGCGGCTAGATTTTCGGCAGCGATTTCATCGCCCGCGCAATGGCCTCGTCCGGGTGCTCGTAATCTTGGAGCTTGCCCGAGAGATAGCTATCGAAGGCGCCCAGGTCGAAGTGTCCGTGACCACTCAGGTTGAACAGGACGACGCGGGGGCGCCCCTCCTCCCGAGCCGCCAGCGCTTCATCGATGGCAGCAAGGATGGCGTGTGCGGATTCCGGCGCCGGTAGAATGCCCTCGCTCTGTGCAAACTTCACCGCGGCCTCGAAAACCGGGATCTGCCGGTAAGCCCGGGCCTCCAGGATTCCCAGACGCAGCAGGTGGCTCATTAAGGGAGACGCCCCATGGTAGCGCAGGCCACCGGCGTGAATGCCGGCTGGGACGAAGTCGTGCCCCAGGGTGTACATCTTGATGAGCGGCGTCAGCTTGGACGTGTCCCCGTAATCGTAGGCATAGACGCCTTTGGTGAGGCTGGGACAGGCCGAGGGTTCGACGGCCATCAGCCGCACGCTCGACCCCTCCAGCTTGTCCAGCACGTAAGGCAGTGCGATGCCGGCGAAATTGCTGCCGCCGCCGAAGCAGCCGATCACCACGTCGGGAACCTCGCCGGCCATGGCCATCTGCAACTTGGTCTCCTGCCCGATCACCGTCTGATGAAGCAACACGTGGTTCAACACGCTGCCCAGCGAGTAGTTAGTGTCAGCGTGGGTGGCGGCGTCTTCGACCGCCTCGCTGATGGCGATGCCCAAGCTGCCGGGTGAGTCCGGGCTGTCGGCCAGCACCGCCCGGCCCGACTGGGTGTGCTCGCTGGGGCTGGCGTAGACCTCGGCGCCCCAGGTATTCATCATCATGCGCCGGTAAGGCTTCTGCTGGTAGCTCACCTTGACCATGTAGACCGTGCAATCCATGTCGAACAGGCGGCAGGCCAGCGCCAGCGCGCTGCCCCACTGCCCGGCTCCGGTCTCGGTGGCCAGGCGTCGTATCCCTTCCTTCTTGTTGTAGTAAGCTTGGGCCACGGCGGTGTTGGGTTTGTGGCTCCCGGCTGGGCTGACGCCCTCGTACTTGTAGTAAATGTGCGCGGGCGTATCGAGCGCCTTCTCCAGCCGCAGCGCGCGGTACAGCGGGGTGGGCCGCCACAAGCGATAAATGTCCAGCACCTCGCCGGGGATATCGATCACCGGCTGAGGCGAGAACTCCTGCTCGATCAGGGCCATTGGAAAAATGGCTTGCAGGCCTTCCGGGCCCAGTGGCGTGAGCGTCCTGGGATCCAGCGGCGGCTCCATCGGCTCCTTCAAAGAGGGCAAAACGTTTACCCAGGCGGTGGGCATCTGCTCGTCTTTCAGCACGTA
This sequence comes from uncultured Acidobacteriota bacterium, assembly GCA_963725415.1. Taxonomy (GTDB): domain Bacteria; phylum Acidobacteriota; class Terriglobia; order Bryobacterales; family Bryobacteraceae; genus CAVRZY01. The sequence goes on from CAVRZY010000079.1 coordinate 11,483, forward strand.
CTTTGTTCGTTCAGGCACAAGCACTCCTTTGGCGGAAATGAAAGTCCCTATTGTAAAACACTTCTGCGCAGGCGCTGAAAGGTGGTTGCGCAGACCCCGGACCGGGGGCGCCTTGGGGGACTCAGCCGGTTCTCAACAGGCTGCGGAAAACTCGCTCTCGGTATTGCACACGCCGGTGCGTGTGCTTGAAAGCGCTTGTCGCACCGTGTGGGATATGCCTCCGGCTTCTCTCCCACCAGCTCCGTGAAGAGTTTTTCCGCAGCCTGCTAAGCGCTGAAGGAACTACCGCAGCCGCAGGTCGAGCGGACGTTGGGGTTGTCGAACTTAAAGCCCGCGGCTTCCAAGCTTTCCAGGTAGTCCACGCTGGCCCCCTCCAGGTACAGAAGGCTGGCCTGGTCGATAAACACCTTCAGCCCGTCGAACTGGTAGACCTTGTCCAGGAGGCCGGGATTGTTCTCAAACGCCATGGAATAGCTGAATCCCGAGCATCCGCCGCCAATCACCGCGATCCTCAAGCCCGCGGGCTTCGGATCCTGGGTCTCCAGTATCTCCTTCACCTTGTCAATGGCGCGTTGTGTCAATTGAATCATAGTTGGCTCTCTCTCCGAGCTGCCTCCAGACCCTGAAACATCTATTTTACAGG
>CAVRZY010000080.1:0-13769 GCA_963725415.1 uncultured Acidobacteriota bacterium
TCAGGCTGGCGTCAGACCGTTGGTCTGCAATCATGGGTCTCAACAGAGAAGGATCGAACGCATGAACAAGTACACCGACTTCCACCGCCGCTCGATCGAGCAGCCCGATGCGTTCTGGGCCGAGCAGGCCGAGCTGATCGACTGGCACAAGCCCTTCGACAGCGTCTGCGACTACAGCAACCCGCCGTTTGCAAACTGGTTCGTCGGCGGCACAGACCAACCTGTGCCACAACGCGGTCGACCGGCACCTGGCCACGCGCCCGACGCGAACGCGCTGATCTGGGTCTCGACCGAGATCGACAAGGAGAACGTCTACAGCTTCCGCGAACTGCACGCCGAGGTGCAGCGCATGGCGGCCATGCCTGCATGAGCCTGGGCGTCAAGAAGGGCGACCGCGTGCTGATCTACATGCCGATGATCGCCGAGGCCGCGTTCGCGATGCTGGCCTGCGCGCGCATCGGCGCGATCCACTCGGTGGTGTTCGGCGGCTTTGCCAGCGTCAGCCTGGCCAGCCGCATCGACGACGCCAAGCCGACGGTGATCGTCAGCGCCGACGCCGGCAGCCGCGGCGGCAAGGTGGTGCCGTACAAGGGCCTGCTCGACGAGGCCATCACGCTGGCCGACGCACAAGCCGCGCAAGGTGCTGATGGTCGACCGCGGCCTGGCGCCGATGCCCGATGTGGCCGGCCGCGACGTGGACTACGCGGCCTTGCGCGCAGCAGCACCTGGATGCCGTGGTGCCCTGCGAGTGGCTGGACGCCACCCACCCGAGCTACACGCTCTACACCAGCGGCACCACCGGCAAGCCCAAGGGTGTGCAGCGCGACACCGGCGGCTATGCCGTGGCGCTGGCCGCGAGCATGAAGCACATCTTCCTGGGCCAGCCGGGCGAGACCTACTTTTCCACCAGCGACATCGGCTGGGTGGTGGGCCACAGCTACATCGTCTACGGCCCGCTGATCGCCGGCATGGCGACCATCATGTACGAAGGGCCGGACGGCCGGGGATTTGGCGCGGTCCATGATGCGGACGTTGTCTGCGGCCGAGATGGTGTTCTCGAGGCCCAGCAAGACTCGCGCCTTTTGGGCCTCGGGGGCCAGTTCTCTGAGGAGATCACCCACGTAGTCCATCTCCTGGGGGGTCTGGAGGGCGCCTTTGCCGAAGAAGGGCAACAGAATGACGCGAGCTTTAAGCTTTTTGGTAATGGGGATTGCGTCGGCCAGCCACTTCTGCCCGAGCTTGTCGCTCTTCAGGTAATTGACGTGCAGGATATCCAGGCAAGTCCCGGCTAAGGCCAGTTTGTGCTTCTTGGCCTCCGCCAGGTAGCGGGCCTGGAGTGCCGGGTTATCGAGCGGCAGCTTGTTGTCGATGGGCTTTCGCCCCAGGCTGACCTCGAGGCCTTCGAAGCCCAGGGTCTTGGCGAGGGCGATGGCCTCGATGTTTCCGGTTTTCCGGAGGTTCCAATCGGTGACCCCGAGTCTGAGGCCAGCGAGCTTTTTCTTGGCCGCGGCGAGCCGGGTTGCCGGCTGGACCGCCAGGGCCGCGCCAGATGCGAGAAGCGATCGGCGTGAAATGATCATACGAGAGTTCCTTTCCAAATCTCATTTTGGGATGTCCGGCAGCGGGATTTCCACGTGTCCTCGCCGTCGCTGGAGACCGCAACATTCAAGGGGCTGCGGCCTTTCTGGGTATGGTTGTAGACCAGGATGATTGGGCCATCGCGGAGCGCGACGGCCTGGATGCCGCTGTTGGGGTGGGGCAGAATTGTGGGCTGGGCCGGGGTCCAGCTAAGGCCGCCATCGGTGGAGTCGGCGCAACAGATCCTGCCGATGCGCTGGGTGGCGCGGACGAACATGCGGAGGCGGCCGCCCGGGAACGGCGCGCGCTCGAAGATGAACTCGCCGGAAATTGCGCCGGATGCTGGGATGACGATCGAAGCCAAGAACACGGCCCAACGCTCGCTCATGGGAGACATTGGACATTATATAGCCGCGGGCCATCAGCCGACAGGCTATCGGGAGCTAGCGGAGCCCGCGACCTCTAACCGACCAGACAACTCACCGGAGAAGCAGAGTGCGGCATGACCGCAGCCAAAATCAAGAGGCAAAGGGCAAAAAGCAAAAGGGGCGGGGCTGACACGGTGGGTCGGGCCGGGCAGGTCGGGGACCTGCGGCGTGGGCGGGAAGCGATATTTGCAGGTAGAGGAGGGGGTGAGCCGGCCAGGCGAAAATACGGGGGAAAGTACCGGTACCGATGCACCGTTTGTCAAACTGCGGTTGTTCGGTTGGCCGAGACGCCTGGCGCGGGGCGGTTCGGAAACATGACGGCGGTCGGAATTCGCGCTCCAGGAGGCGCCGACCAGGACGTTGGCGGCAGGAGAGCTTACTTTTTGGGGACAAGAATGCCGACCACGGTTAACAGGGGAAAGCTATACATCGTTAGCAACTCCGCGATGGGACGCGCAAAGCAGTAATCAGCACGCAAATTTTGTTGTAAATCGTTAAAAACATATGGCAAAGAGAATGGTTTTAATGTAAAATCAGGTACCAGCTAAACCGGGTAGGAAGGACTGTCCCATGACTAAGTCAACAGTTGCGGTGGAGGTTATGGAACCGCATGCTTCGGCCTTCTACTTGTGGGAGGTTGCCGAAAAAGAGATATCAATCCAGTTGAGCCTGGATGTGGTGGAGCGACTGGAGAAGGAAGTGATCGAGAGCTTCAAAGCAGTCACGAAGCGGGGCTCTGAGATAGGCGGGCTGTTACTTGGAAAGGCGTCCGCCGCGGGACGGCGGGCCGTGATCATTGAAGAGTATGAGACCGTGCAATGCGATTACAGCCGCGGGCCTCTATATCTTCTGGCGGAGGCGGACAAAGCCCGGGTGCAAAGCGCCCTCCAGCGGCGAAAGACGAGCCCGGACAAGCGCCTCTCGGTGGTGGGCTACTTTCGCAGCAACACCCGCAAGGACCTGGCTCTGGATGACGACGACCTGGCGCTCATCACGGAATACTTCAGCGAACCTGGAAACGTGTTCCTGTTAGTGAAACCGTTTTCGATGAAACCCCCTATGGCCGGCTTCTTCATCTGGGAAGGCGGCCGGGTTCAGGGAGAGTCAAGCCACCTTCAGTTTCCATTCCGCCGATCGGAGCTACTGAAGGGGGAATTCGCGAAATCGATTATCACCGGCGGGGAGAAGGTTTCGGTGGAAGAGAAGGCGGCGGCGCCGTCGCGAACCGATGGCGCTCCGATGGGGCCAACGCTGGTGGCGCGCGAGGAGCGAGTGACGGCGCCCTTCCGGCGGGAGGTCCCAGCGCCGGCTGTGCCAGTAGTTCCGAGGCCGGAGGCACGCGCGCCGGTTGCGCCGGCGGCGCCGAAACGGGAAGAACCTGCGGCGGCTCCGGCGGCGCCCAAGCCGGAAGCACGACCCGCGGAGGCGGCGGCTGTTCCCAAGCGGGAAGAGCCAGCCCCGGTGGCCCCCAAGCCGGAGGCGCGAGCGCCGGTCACACCGGTGGTGGCCAAGCGGGAAGAGCCCGTGTCCCCTGTTGCCGCCAAGATGGAAGCGCGCGGGCCGGTTCCGGCGGTGGCGCCCAAGCGGGAAGAGCCAACGGCGCCAGCACCCCCCAAGGCGGAAGTGCGAGCCCCGGTTCCACCTCCGGCCGCCAAACGAGAACAGCCCACGCCGGCTCCGCCTCCTGCTCCCAAGCCGGAAGCGCGAGCGCCGGTCACACCCATAATCCCCAAGCGGGAAGAACCCGCACCCGCTGTCACTGCCAAGCCGGAAGTGCGAGCACCCGTTGCGCCCGCGGCTCCCAAACGGGAAGAACCGGTCGCGCCGGTCGCGGCGAAGCCGGAAGCCCGCCCAGGGTCTCAGACTGTGGCGGCTAAACGAGAACAGCCAGTACCGGCCCTGCTTTTGAAATCGGAGGGGCCAGCGGCGCTTGCAGAGATGGAAGCGAAGCGGCTGACCGCGGTGCCGGCCGGCCTGCTGGCCAGGCTGAGCCGCAGCCGCGCAGTGTGGGCGTTGCTGGCCGTCATCATCGTGTTTGCCGTGGCCCTGTCCTTCTATTTCTGGCCGAGGTTCCAGGGTGTGCGGAACGTGATCTCCGGGGCTCCGGACGCATCCTCGCTGGCGTTGAGGGTGGAACGAAATGCAGGTCAGTTGCTGCTGAGTTGGAATCGGGAAGCCACTCTGGTCAAGGAGGCGCAGCGGGCCATCCTGTCAATTCTCGATGGGGACCACAAGGAAGACGTGCAACTGGATCTAGGCCAGCTCCGGAGCGGGAGCATCGTTTACTCACCGATCACGAACGACGTCAGTTTCCGGCTGGAAGTGACCAATCTGACGCAGGGCAAGAGCCTGAGCGAGTCGGTCCGTGTTTTGGCCGGGCGGCCATCACCCGCGGCGCCGCTGGGGCAACCAGCGCCTGCCGTCAGGCCCAGCGCGCCAGTGGGGGAGCCCAAAACGCGCCAGGAGGCGCCCCCGAGTACGAGCCTGACCAAGCCAGCCGAGCCCCCCGGCTTCCTCCGGAGATGCCGGGGCTGGGGCCGAGGCTCCGGCGCCTGCGGCGCAAGCGCCTAAGACGCTCACGCCGCCCCCCGCGCCTAGCCGAGGCGAATCTCTGGTGGCCCGGATCAGCCAGCCGGCGAACCTGCCTGAACCTCCCGTACTGGAGGGGCAAGTCAGCTCAACCGCGACGCGGCCGGTGGAATCCCCGCAGGTGGCCGCGCCGCCTCCGGCGGTGAAAGAGATGCCGAAACCGGGGGCGCAGCAGCCAGCGACCCAACCGCCAGCGCCATCGCGGACAACGCAAGCGCCTGTGGTTCAACCCCCAGCAGCGGCAGTTCCGGGGCCTGAGGAGCCCCTGCGGGTAGGAGGCAACGTTCAGGAGGCGAAGGTAGTGCGTAAGACCACGCCGGCCTATCCGCCCCTGGCGCGGCAGGCGCGCGTGACCGGTGTGGTCCGCCTGGACGCCACCATCGGCAAGGATGGGAGAATCACCAAGGTTCAGCCCGTCAGCGGGCCGCCTCTGCTGCGACAGGCTGCCATCGATGCCGTCCGGCAATGGGTATACCAACCCACGCTGCTGAACGGCCAGCCGGTGGAAGTAGTAACGCAGGTGGACGTCAGTTTCAACCTCAACCGGTAGCGGGGGCGTCCTTGGCGCAACAAAGGGCGCTCCGAGCGTTCTTCGAGAGTCCGACTGCTCACCTCTCGCGGAGTCGGGCCATGGCGGGCTTTCTTTGGGTGCGCGACGTGGAAGTGACACTGCTCGTGGAATAGGGTAGGGTGGACCCCCGGTCCGCAGCCGCCCCCCTGGTCGGCTTGATCTCGCGTGAGAACACCCCTGCGTGTGATGCACAAGCAAGGCGTGGAGGGATCACTGCCAAGCGGGCCAACCACATGCTTGGACTCACGGGAAGCCCCTTCTGGCAAGAAGTAAGCTACGATCATTGGGTGCGCGATCAGCGAGAATTGGAGCGGATCCGGCTCTACATCGAGCAGAATCCCGTGCGCGCCGGGTTAGTCAGGGAAGCAGGCGAGTACCGGTGGTCGAGCAGGGGATGGGCGACCGGGGGTCGCCCGCGGACCAGGGGGTCCGCCCTACCTCAGCCCACGCCGGCTCCGGAAGGGGTTATAATCCAGGAATCCGAGGAGGCGCTTGTGAGCAACGACTCGGGAACCCCGTTTGACAGCATCGAGAGCGCCCAACAGTTCGTGGACCTGCTGGCGGAGGCCATCGAAGAAGCCACCCGGGAAGTGGAAGCCGACATCGCGGGAGCAACGGGGCCGGAGGCGGAGCGCCGAAAGCAGGCCATGCAACTGGTTTCCTACAATCTGGCGAAGCTCTCCGTGCATCTGGGGACGAGCCGCCGGATTCTGAACGACCTGCGCAATCTGCGGCGGTTGCTGTTGCAGGAGAGGCAACTGGAGAAAGAGCCCGAGACGGTGGAATAACAGGCCGGCTCAGGCCCGGCAGTGTTGGGGTTCTCGGGGCGCGCGGTACCGGACTGCGAGGTGCGGAGTCTCCAGGCGCTGGTGGTTTTGGATCCGGGAGGTCAGGCAGCTTTCCAGGATGCCGCTCACCAGCAGCGTGCGCTCGACCGGATAGGGCGCGCGGGCGGTTTCAAACAGCTCTTCGATCTTGGCGACCAGGCAGGCGGAGTAGGTCACGTTCGGCTCCGGACTCAAGAAGAACTGCGTGGACTGAAGGCCCTGGAGGGCTCGAAGGCGGGCGGCGAAGGTGAAGTCCTTGACCGCTCCATTCAACATCAGCAGGGTGGTGCGCAAGCCGTCGCGATGCTCGATGAAATAGGCGGCGGGATTCTTCACCAGCTTCGGGAGCTCTCCGCCGGCCAGCAAGTCCTGGGTACGCCCGTCGGTGATGGTCCAGCCCTGGGGCGTGTCGCTGCGCGAGAGGGCGGCAGCGAGCAGCTCGGACGACCAGCGGCCTTGCTGGCCGGCTTTCCAGACGGCGTCGCCTTCGATCATCTGGACGGCCTGGACGCCGGTCTCGCCGCCCTTACGCCGCTCGATCATTGATTGCATCGCTTCGAGCGCGTGGTAGTCCATGGCGTCCGAGCTGCCCACCCCGACCATGAGGGCGCTATCGATCTGGCAGTTGAGCGGCAGCTCGAGGTCGGGGAGGCGCCAGGTGACGGGCAGAGACGAACCTGCCAGCAGGGGGAACTTCAGGCGCTTGGAAGCCTCGACCATCCAGGCGGCCTTCTCAAAGCTGTAGGAAAGGTGCTTATCGTTGTAGACTGGCACGGCCCGCCCATCCTTCTCGAAGACCTCGACGCATTGTCTGAAGAATTCGTAGCGTGGATAGAGGATCTGGCCCTTCTCGTTTCTGGGATAATCGCCGTGCTCGCCGATGATGAGGATGGCGTCCACAGCGAGCCGGTCTCGGCCGCAGCGCAGCGTTTCGGCGATGGTCGGATAAACCTGAAAACCGAATTCGCGGGCGCGCGCGGCGCTCAGGTCGTCGGGGGGCTTCTTATCCACGTACACGGAAACGACCTTCATATCGGGCCGATGCCATTTTCCATTGCGCGGGTAGCCCACGAGGAAACGATCGGCGATGTGTTGGGCGTGGGAGAGGTAGCGGTAGACGGTGGCGATCACGGCGATTCGCTTCATGGTCAGGTTCTCCAGAATGTAGATTGGCGAGTGGGCTGGTAGCGCACGCTCAGATGGGGCGTATCGTAGCGGGTCTGGTTGCGGTGGAGGCTCTCGACGCCGGCCGCGGTGAGGCCGGTGGTCAGCAGGGTGCGTTCGACCGGATAGGCGGGCCTGCCGGTGAGCAACATCTTCTCGATGTTGTTGACCAAGGGGCTGAAGAAATTGGCCAAGCTGGTGCGGGCGGGCGGCATGGGCAGATACATCTGGGTGGAGAACGGCTGGGAACGTCCCTCCAGGCGGGCGGCGAAGTTGAAGTCCTGCACCAAGCCATTCATGAGCAGCATGGTGCAGCTCAAGCCATCGGCGTGCTGGTAGTGGTAAGCAACGGGGTTCTTGACCAGGCGGCGCAGGTCGTCCAGGGAGGGAAAGAGGTGGTTGAAACCGGCTCGGGCGGGCGTGAGGGTATGGCTGCGGCAGAGGGCGGCCTCGATCAGGTCGCGCGGCCAGAGGCCCTCTTGATAAGCCCGCCAGAACTTCTCGCCGCGGAAGGCCTCCAGCCAGGCCACGCCGCTCTCGCCTCCCTTGCGCCGCTCGACCATCGACTGGATGGTTTCAAGGCCGTGAAAGTCGTAGCTATCGACGCCGCCGTAACAGACGCAAACCGCTTCGCGGATGCGCGCGCCCAGAGGCATTTCCAGGGAAGGAGTGCGCCAGGTGACCGGGAGGCTGGAGCCGGCCATGAAGGCAAAGCCCAGGCTGCGGGCGGTGTCGTACATCTGTTTGGCGTGTTCCCAGCTCCAGGAGAGATGCTTGTCGTTGAACACGGGCACGGAGCGGCCGCTGGAGCGGAAGACGCTGACGATTTGCTGGAGGAACTCGAAGCGGGGATAGAGCGTCTGGCCTTTCTCGTTGCGCGGATACTTGCCATGCTCACCCACCAGAAGGACGCCGTCGATGGCCAGTTGGCTGGCGCCCAGGGTGAGGGCTTCGGCGATGGTGGGGTAGATTTTCATGGCAGGGAAGCGGGCGGCGCGGTCGCGGCTGAGGTCGCTGGCAGGGACCTGATCGACGTACAGGGAGACCAGATCCATGGGCGGGTGGTGGTGCGCCCCGTTCCACCCGTAGCCCTCCAGGAACCGATCCACAATGTGCTGGGCGTGGGAGTACTTGAAGCAGACCGTGACGATGGCAGCAATCCTGGGCCGGACGGAACGTTTCTGACGGGAGGGTGCGAACGGCGCTGCGCCTGCGCCCGTCAGGAGGTGTCTTCGCGAAATGTCCATAGGATGCAGTCCGGAGATGCGGATAACATTGTAGATCAGAAGGGGAGGTCCAGGCCGGCCGTCGTGGCGGCGGCGAGCCTACGCCAAGGGGCTTACTCGGAGAGCAGCCGGAAGAGAGCCAAGAAGCCGGCGGTGGCTAGCACGACGGTGACGAGCGCGGTCACAACATCTCGCTTGAGGGTGGATTTGCGCGGCAAGGCGGCCCGAGCAAGCAGCTCAGGCTGCGCCGGCTCCGGTTCCGGCGCCAGGCCGGGCGGGGGCGGGCCAGGCGTCGCTTCGGCTTGCGGCGGCGGGCTGGGTGCGCTGGCTTGTTCCGGCGCGGCGGGCAGGATAGCCATCTCCTCGATGTCGTTGGCGTTGATCTTAGCTTCGACTAGTTCTCTGAGCTCGTCGGCGTCGGTGTGAAAGCGGTGCTGAGCCGGTTGTGGCAGCGCTTCCCGAATCTGTTCAAAACTGGAGAAGCGGTTGGTGTTGACGACATAGAACCCCAATGTGCTGGCGAGTTGACAACCCAGGTGCACGAGGGCAAGCAGATCGAAGTCGGCGCCGTCGGGGTGATCGTGGTGGCGGCCGGTGATGAGCTTGAACTCTTGCGGCAGGCTCCACTGGCCAACCAGCCAGTTGCCGGCTGCGCAGTGGTCAATGCCGAAGGACTTCTGTTCGTAGTCCAACAGATCGAAGGAATCCTCGGCGGCGACTTTTTCGCCGGCGGCCTGGAGGAAGTCCGAGTACTGGTGAGGATGGGCCACCAAGAGCCCCAGCCTGCCGACGTCGTGCAACAGGCCGGCTGTGTAAGCCAGGTCTACGTGAATCGAGCAGGCGCGCGCCAGTTCCTCGGTCAGCAGAGCGCAAGCCAAGGTGTGGCGCCAGCAGCGGCGCAACTCACCGATCTCCAAGGCCTTCTTGAGATACATTCCGGTGGCCACGGTCATGGTCAGGACCTTGACCCGCCGGAGACCCAGCACCACCAGGGCGTGCTGCAAGCTGCTGATTTGAGAGCTGAATCCGTATAGCGCGGAATTGGCCCGGCGGAGGATTTCGGCGGAGAAAGCAGGATCGACGCGGAGCAGATCCAGGACCTCGCTGATGGCCACGTTTTCATCCGAGACCAGGTGGAGCAGACGGATGGCGATGGGAGGAAAGGCGGGGATCTTCAGCAGCGTGGGCGGTTCTGTGGCCCTGCTTTTCTGCTCGCTAACGGGCAAGCAAGCCTCCTGCTGCTTACTTATCGGCCTTTGGAACACTAGAGTTTAGCCGCGCGCACCCGGAGAGGGTTTCTCTATTTTTTACCTTTCTTTACAGAGCCCTGGGTTACCTTCTAACAGGCCAGGCCGCCTGAACTATTAAGTAGCTCGAACCCGCAGTCAGCGGGTTGAGAATCGGGGCAACTGGAAAGGAGGAGTGCGCACGTGGAAGGCCGTTGTGTGTTCATTGGATGCGTGATGGCCGCGCTGCTGGCCGGCGGCGCTTCTGGCGCACAAGCTCCGGCGGACCCTGGCGGCGTTTCCACTGGCCGTGTCATTGGGGAAGTGCTTGGATTGGACCCTGCCGGGCGGCAGATTACGGTCAGGAATGACGCCGGCGGGACAGCGACGGTCACTTTGGAGGAGCAAACCGTTTACTGGCGCGTGCCGCCGGGCGAGAAGGACCTTGGCAAAGCCGTCAGGATCACGCTGGCGGACCTCGGGGTGGGGGACCGGATCTATGCGCGGGGCGTTCCTGCCAGCTCTGTGATTGTGATGAGCAGGTCGGACCTGGCGCGGAAACGAGAGCGCGAGCGGGTGGAGTGGCAGAAGCGTGGCGCCGGCGGGGTGATCACGGCGCTGAATCCAGAGAGCAAGCAGGTAACAATTCGAACGAGTTCGCGCGGGGGCGCGGCGACGATGGTGGTTGAAACCGGAGGCAGCGTGACGTTTCGGCGCTACGCTCCGGATTCGGTCCGGTTCAGCGATGCCAGGCCGAGCAGCTTCGCCGAACTCAGGATCGGGGATCAGGTGCGCGTGCTGGGCAACCGGGATACCGACGGGATGCGGATCGCGGCGGAGCAGGTCGTATCGGGGGCTTTCCGGAACGCAGCCGGGACCATCCTCTCCCTGGATGCGGCAGGGGGCGAAATCAGGATCAGGGATCTGGAGAGCAAGAAGCCGCTGACCGTGCGGGTGAATTCCGATTCGATGCTGCGGCGGATTCCGCCCATGATGGCGACGATGCTGGCGGGACGGGCCAGCCAGAGGGCGGCCGGTGCGAATGGCGGCATCGACTTTCAGCAAGTTCTGGAGCGGATGCCAGCGCTCTCGCTGAGTGAGCTGAAGCGCGGCGATGCGATCATCGTTTCCAGCACTGCTGGAGCCGAGCCGTCGCGCCTCACGGCTATCGTGCTGTTGGGCGGGGTCGAGGCGTTGCTAGCGTCGGCGCCGCAGGGCGAGCGGCTCATGGGCGGCACGTGGAATTTGGATATCGGCTTGCCGTGAGAAGCCATCAGCCGTCAGCCATCAGCCCCTCGCCAGGACGGAGGGCTGAAGGCTGAAAGCTGAGGCCGTTCGAGGCCAGAGGGAATTACCATGTCCAGACTACTAACGATACGTGTGTGTCTCTTGACACTGCTACTCGCAGCCAGCGTGGCACTGGCGCAACAGACCAGGGCCACGTTAAAGGGCCAGGTGGCGGATCCGACGGGTGCAGTGATTCCAGGCGCCACGGTGACGCTGAGCGACGCACGGGGCGTCGCAAGAACGGTCACGACAGACCAGGAGGGGGCGTATGTCTTCGGCGACCTGCCGGCCGGGAGGTACACGCTACGTACCTCGTCTCCCGGGTTCTCTGGTTACGAAAGTGCGGCGCTGAACCTGGCCTCTGGCAGCAGCCAGAGGCTGGACGTGGCGCTGAAGCTGGCGCTAGAGAAGCAGGAAATCACCGTCAAGGGGGACGTTACCGGCACGGTGAGCACCGAGCCGTCCAACAATGCGGGGGCGCTGGTGATCAAAGGCGCAGACCTGGAGGCGCTGCCGGACGATCCTGACGAGCTGGAGGCGGATCTACAGGCGCTGGCCGGTCCCTCGGCAGGCCCCAACGGCGGACAGATCTTCATCGACGGTTTCACGGGCGGGCGGCTGCCGCCCAAGGCCTCCATTCGGGAGATTCGCATCAACCAGAACCCGTTCTCGGCGGAGTACGACCGGCTGGGCTTCGGGCGCATCGAAATCCTGACCAAGCCGGGCAGCGACGCCTTCCACGGCCAGACGATGTTCAGTTTCGGGGACAGCATCTTCAATTCGCGCAACCCGTTTGCCCCGAACCGGGCCCCCTTCCAGGAACGGCTGTACGGGGGCAACCTGAGCGGCCCGCTCAATAAGCGCGCTTCCTTCTTCGTGGACCTGGAGCGGCGGGAGATCAACGACAACGCGGTGATCAACGCGACCATCCTCGATACCGCGCTAAATCCGGCGGCGTTCAGCCGGGCGGTGGTGACGCCCAACCGGCGCACCAGCGTCAGCCCCCGGCTGGACTACCAGTTGAACCAGAACAACACGCTGGTGATGCGCTACATGTACACGCAGATAGGACAGGAGAATGCCGGGGTCGGCAACTTTTCGTTGCCCGAGCGAGCGTACAGCACCGGCGAGACGGAGCACTCCATACAAGTGACGGAAACCGCGGTGTTAGGGCCGAAAGCGGTCAACGAAACGCGCTTCCAGTTCAGGCGCACGGCGATGAATCAACTGGGCGACAACTCGAAGTCGACCATCAACGTGCTGGACGCTTTCACGGGGGGAGGCGCGCAGATCGGCCTGTCGTATAACACTCAGGATCGTTGGGAGCTTCAGAACTACACCACGCTGGCCCTGGGCGCGCACGGGGTTAAAGTGGGCGCGCGCCTGCGGGCGGCCAGCCTTTCGGACATCTCGCCGCAGAACTTCGGCGGCGCCTTCACGTTTTCCGGCGGATGGGCGCCGCTGTTGGACTCGAACAACCAGGTGGTGCTGGATGCTGCGGGGCAGCCGGTGCTGGGGCCGATCACCTCGCTGGAACGCTACCGGCGCACGCTGCTGTTTCAACAGCAGGGGCTTCCGGCAGCGCAAATCAGCGCGCTGGGCGGGGGCGCCACGCAGTTCTCGATCACGGGCGGCAACCCGCGCGCCAGTGTGAGCCAGGTGGACCTGGGCGTGTTCGCACAGGACGACTGGCGCATGCGGCGGGATTTCACCTTGAGCCTGGGCCTGCGCTACGAAACGCAGAGCAACATTCACGACTGGAGGGACCTGGCGCCGCGGATCGGATTCGCCTGGGCGCCGGGAACGAAAGGGACCGAGCGGGGCAAGACGGTCCTGCGGGGCGGCTTCGGCGTGTTCTACGATCGCTTCAACGAGAACCTGACGCTACAGGCGATCCGCTTCAACGGGGTCAATCAGCAGCAGTACATCGTGAGCAATCCCGACTTCTTCCCGGCCGTGCCGACCATCGAGACGCTGGATGCCGAGCAATTGCCGGAAACCATCCGGCGGGTGGCTGCGGATCTGCGCGCGCCTTACACTATGCAGACCGCGATCGGAATCGAGCAGCAACTGCCTTTCAATACCACTATCGCCACGACGTTCACTAACTCGCGGGCAGTGCACCTGCTGCGGTCGCGCAACATCAACGCCCCGCTGCCGGGGACCTTCACGGCAGGTGCGGCGGACAGCGGGGTGCAGCCGTACGGCCCGGGCAACATCTTCCAGTACGAGTCGAGCGGCCTGCTCGACCAGAATCAGTGGATGACCAACGTGAACAGCCGGGTGAACCGCAACGTGTCAATCTTCGCGTTCTATGTGTATGGCCGGGCCAACAGCAACACCGACGGGGCAGGGACGTTTCCGGCCGATTCCTACGACCTGAGCAGCGAGTACGGGCGCTCGACGCTGGACGTGCGGCACCGCTTTGTGCTGGGCGGCTCGCTGGTGTCGCCGTTCGGGTTCCGCATCAGCCCGTTCATCATGGCGCACTCGGGATCGCCATTCAACATCACTTCGGGCCGCGACTTGAACGGGGATGCGCTGTTTACCGACCGGCCTGCGTTTGCGACCGACCTGAGCAAGCCGGGCGTGGTGGTGACGCCGTTCGGGACGTTCGACCCGAATCCGGCGCCTGGAGCGGTGATCATCCCGCGCAACTATGGCGAGGGTCCCGGGTTCTTCACCGTGAACCTTCGCTTGAGCAAGACCTTCGGTTTCGGTAGCAGCAGAAGCGCCGCGGCCGCCGGCAGCCCGCCGTCCCTGGGAGGCGGCGAGCGGCCACCTGGTGGCGGCCGCGGCCCGGGGGGGTCGGGCGGACCTGGGGGACCTGGGGGACCAGGGGGAATGCGCATGGGTGGAGGCGGCGGAATGCG
>CAVRZY010000081.1:0-25643 GCA_963725415.1 uncultured Acidobacteriota bacterium
TCCAGCCAACGATTGCTGAGCGGTTGGGCCAGGGGAATTGACGATTGCTGTGTCTGGCGCCGCGGGACACTGGAATCGTCAATCGCCAATTGGCCGGCGAGACCGAAGGCGGTCAACACAGGCAGTCTTAGCGGGCCGCAAAAAATGAGGCGATAGTAGTGTAGACTCTTGAAGTTGAGTCCGCTGGCCAGTGTCGTCATCCCCGCTTATAATGCTGGCCTTTTCTTAGAGGCGACCCTCGACTCGGTCCTTCAACAGACACTCGCCGATTTCGAGCTCATTGTCGTGGACGACGGTTCGACGGACAGCACACCGGAGCTGCTGCGGAAACAAAGCGACAGCCGGTTGCGGGTTGTCCGGCAACCCAACCAGGGCCCCTCCGCTGCCACGAACACCGGACTGGGTCTGGCACGGGGAGTCTATGTCGGCTTTCTGGATCACGACGACCTCTGGGAAAAGACCAAACTCGCGCGCCACGTGGCGTTCCTGGAGGATCACCCGGAGGTAGATCTGACCTTCTCCTGGTCGCGCCTGGTGGATGAATCCGGCCGGCGCCTGGCCCTGCACACCCGGCACTGGCGAGGGCCTCTCTCTTTCCAGCAGATGCTCATGGACTTCGTGATCGGCAACACCTCTGCGGTGGTCATACGGCGCTTGGCGCTCGATGGCGCCGGCTGGTTCGATCCCGAACTGTCCCACTATTACGACATGGAGCTGTTTCTTCGAGTGGCTCTTCTGCGGCCGAACAACGTACACGCGATCCCAGAGGAGCTGACCTTTTACCGGAGGCACGAGGGACAGATGTCCAGGGATTGGCGCCGCATGGCACGTGATTGGGATCGAGTGCTGGAGAGGATGTGCGCTGGGGCGGCGCAGGAGGTTGCTGCCATCCAGCCCCAAGCCAGCGCCAACATGTGCCGGTACTTCGCTTGCCTCGCTTACGAGCAGCAGGAGTTTCTCGAAGCGTGCCGGCTGTTGCGGCAAGGCCTCCAGCACTCACCGGCGAGCTTTATTGCCGATCTGCGGAACTGGAAGGCAGGCGCAGCATCCCTGGGCGCACTGGTTCTGCCAAACGCGATCCGCCGCAGGCTGGAGCGGCTGGCGGGCGTTCGCATCAGCAAACCCGCGACGGGAGGGCAAACAGTCTGAAGGGGTCTGCCGCAAACGCGCATTACTTGGCTAGCCACTTTTCCCTGCCAGGCGATCTGTGCTAACTTTGTGCAAAACTGCAGCTATGCAGATCTGAGGAGAGGAGCAGATGACCTTCCGACGCGGTTCGACCGGCCAGGACGTGCGGCGCATCCAGCAGCGCCTCCAGGAACTCAACCTTTATCGCGGCCCCATCGACGGCAGCTTTGGCGGCGGTACCGAAAGCGCCGCGAAGTCCTTCCAGAAAGCGCACGGCCTCGGAGCGGACGGTATCGTGGGGCCGCGCACCTGGGAACGCCTGTTCCCGGCCCAACCGATGCCCGCGGTCGATCTGCTTCAGCAGCCGGTGGCTCAGCGCTGCCTGGCCCTCACCGGCGCTTTCGAGACCGGCGCCGGCGTGCCGGACTGCTTTGCCGGCCTCAGCGGCGATTTCGACGGGCAGGGCCTCAGCCTGGGCGTCCTGCAATGGAACCTCGGCCAGGGCAGTCTCCAGCCGCTCCTCCAGCAGATGGTGGACCGCCACCGCCAGGTTCTGGAGGACGTCTTCCACGAGCAGTTCCCCATCTTCCTGGCCATGATCCTGTCTCCGCAGCCCGAGCAGATGGCCTGGGCGCGCTCCATCCAAGACACCCGCCGCTTTCAGGTGCTCGAGCCGTGGCGCGGGCTGTTGAAGTCCCTGTGCCGCACCCCGGAATTCCAGGCCGTTCAGGTCCGCCACGCCAGCCGCATTCACGATCACACCGTCGAGCTATGTGCCCAGTTCGATCTCACCACGGAGCGTGCCGTGGCCCTGATGTTCGACATCCTGGTCCAAAATGGTTCCATCAGTCTTTTGGTGAAGGCCCAGGTCCAGAAAGACGTCGCTCAGATGGGCAAGATCGACGATCCGCTCCAGGACGAGGTGGCCCGCATGCGCATCATAGCCAACCGCCGCGCTGCGGCCTGTCGTCCCGAGTATGTCGAGGATGTCCGGCGCCGGAAGCTGACCATCGCGGAAGGCAAAGGCACGGTCCACAACATCTACTACGATCTGGAAGAGCAGTTCGGGCTGCGGCTGGAGGCCTTCGCCCAGCCCGCGGCCGAGCCTGCTTAGTACCGCGTTTCACAAATCCACTCACGTATTCCGGGCCGAGCGTAGGGTGGGCAGTCCTGCCTGCGAGCCCAGTGTCCACTCGGCTTCTGTGGGCTTCAGCCCAGGTAAGCCGGCAGGACTGCCGGCTTGCAGGCTGGATAGCCCGCCCCACGGAGTTGTCTCAGCCATACGTTACCGGATTTCTGAAACGCAGTACTTAGTGGGGCTGTGACAGGCCCTGGGCCTGCCCTACCGTGTAGTCCACGTACAGTTCACGCGGTCCCTCGGAAACCTGCTTGCGAAATCCCCTCCACCCGCTCCGGGAGGCGTCGAGCTGCTCGTCGCCGCGCAGAACCCTGCCATTGGCCTTCTCCTGGAGGCGCTGCAGCAGCGGTTGGAACGGCATCCGTTCCCAGCCTTTCTGCCTGGCCATCGTTTCGACCACCGGAATCATGGCCACCAGTTCCGGACTGGTCATCAGCTCCAAACCTTTCTCCCGCAAGGTGGCGTTGTGGCTCCCGTGATGACCCACCTTGTACAGTACCGCGCGCTGCAACAGGTCGGCCGCGGTCACCTTAGTAATGGTTCCACCGTCGCCGGGCACGGACCAGGACAGCTTCTCCCACGACAGCCAGTTGCCGACCTGCGCGTCGGCGGCAAACAGCAGCACCTTGCCGCTGCTCCCCAGCTCGATGGCCAGCACCAGGCTGGTGTTGTTGGTGTCGCTGTCCAGATCCAGGGCGAGCTGGCCGGCCACCCCCAGCCAGTCATCTTCGATGCGGCGCCAGGCCTGCGGATCCTCGGGGGCGTCGCCAAAACCGTAATGCTGCTGGAAGAAGCGCATTCTCCTTGCCCGCGCGGTGGAAGTCTGGCAGGACTGGTCGAAGGGCTGGCTGCGCTGGACCTGGTCCCGCTCCTCAGCCGACAGTCTCTCCAGCTTGACGCGCCGCGCCTGCACCGCTGCCAGGAAAGCCTGCTCCAGGCCCCCGGCGATGGTCAGCTCGTAGGTTTCCGGGTCTAACTTGCTGGGCAGGTCCTGTTTGATGAGTTGCGGGTCCTGCGGGGGTCCCAGCACGTAGATCCGCACGTCCTCGATGCCTTTCACAGCCAGGGGCATTCCGCCCGGCTCGCAGTAGCGCAGGGTGGCGCCCGGGCGCTGGGCCAGCCACTCGATCGCCTCCTCGGTGGTGCCGCCCGCCGCCGCACGCAGCGATGCGGCGCCCGGTTCCCGGCCGAAAAAGCCCAGCAGACCTTCCACCTGCCCGGCCAGCCGCGCGGCCTTCTGCGTCCCCAGGGCGTGCAGCCGCTCGAAGGCCATCTCCAGCGCCCGCACCTTCTGGCGCCGTTTGCGGCGAAGCCCCTTGGCCACCTCGTTGTTGGGATCCTCGGTCCAGGCCAGCCACACGTTGTCGATCTCGATTTGCTCGAAGACCTCGCGGGCCTGGAGAAAGCCCGAGAGGTGGTCCCAGTGCTCGTGGGTCGCCACCAGCACGTCCAGCCGGCCCCCGGTCGTCTGGCGGATGTTGTCTGCCACCTCGCGCATCTTCTCTTTGCTGCCCTTGGCGCCGATGATCAGCCCGCAGTCGATCAGCATGTGGGCCTGATTGTCGCCGAAGGTCAGCAGAAAGCAGTCGCCCAGCAACTCCTTGTACATGCGCACCCGGATCTCGCTCATGACCTCACCTGCCTTTCCTAGAACTCTCTGTGCAGAACGGCGAAGGGTTCCTCTTCGCCGCGCTGTTCCCCGATCCCGAAATAGGTGGCCCGCAGGGACCGCCCGGCCACCTCTCGGAGGAACGTGCGCTGTCTTTCCAGCCGCGCCCGGCTGTTAATGTTCTTGGTGATCGAGTAGCGCACCTGGCCGCTGTCGGTGTCCACGATCCAGGCGCAACCGCCCCGGAACCAGAACTGCTCCTGGGACTCGTCACCGTCCCTCCGGCCCCGCTTGGGCGCCTCGTTTACGTACTCCTCACGCCGCTGGGTCACCTCGATCACCCACTGCGAGAGCGCCTCCCCGCCCGGTCCGGTTCGCTGAATAGGACGAAGCGAGTGCACCTCGAATGGAAGCTCCGGGTCGATTTGGGGCAGCGCTTTGCGGTCCGCCGCCAACCGCCGTTGAAGATACCTGTGCAGGCGCGCGCGCAGTTTTTCCATCCGGCTGTAAAGCTGCGCCGGGCTTTGCGACAGCCGCCATCTCTCGTCGTCTGCGCTCAGCTTGTGGATGAACGGGTGAAAGATGTCGCTCTGCTGCTTGTTGGCCGGCCCCAGCCAGCGCAGGCTGTCCAGGGAAAGGGTGCGCACGTCGCGCGGGAAAATGCCCCGGCGCCGGAAGGCCTCGATGAAGGCGATCCGGTAGCCGCGCTCATCCTCGGGCACCGTATCGAAGTCCGCGGTGATCAGCGCCCGCAGGTACTCCCCGAAAGTGAGGTCCACCGGTGGGCAGTAGTCCAGTGCCCGGATGCAAATGGTCAGCACCTGCTGCGCCGAGCGAGCCGCCTCCTGCGCCAGCCGGTTCACCAGGTCCGGGTGAATCTCGCCCGGCTGGAGCACCCCCGTCCCGCCCGTGGCGATGCGCAGCAGATCCGCGATCCGCGACCGGTAAATCGCCAGGAACGCATCGAAAATCGTCGCCACCAGAATGGCGCCGCGGTCGTGCGGCTCCAGAGTTTTCTCGTAGGCCTCCGGGTCCGGCCGCAACAGTTCCCACTGGCCGGTCTGTGGGTTCACCGCGCCGATGGCATTGCGCAATGCCCCGTAGTGGCCCGTGGCCTGCCCGAACTGCTGCGCCAGCTCCCCCAGCAGGCTCTGGCTGGCCAGGTCCCCGCGCGTCTTGGCGATCTGGTGCCGCAACACTTCTGGCAACGAGAAATGCTGGAACAGCGCCACGATGTCCGCAAAAGCCTCATGAAACGCCAGCACGTCCGGGTTGCTGGCCTCGCTGAAGCGCCGATGCATGCCGTCCAGCAGCGCGTGCGTGGTCTCGTGCGCGATGATGTCGTGAGACAGGCAGGTGAATACCATACCTCCCGGCAGCGTGCTGCCCGCTCGCCGCGCTTCGGCCGGAAAGTAGCCGAACAGCAGCGCCTTCTTGTCCGGACTGTAGTAGGCGTTGGCCTCCCGCATGGCATGCGGATAGATGCGCAACCGCGGCACGAACTCATCCTCCTGACCACGCCCTGTCCGCTGCGGCGACCAGAGCGCCAGCCGCCCCAGCGCCATCTCGAAATTGCGGATGGTGCGCATCGCCACCGTGTAGACCATTTGCTGGTGGAACTGCGGGCTGCCCTCCGAGGGCGCCAGCCCGTCCTGGGCCAGCAGATGTCCCGCGTTCAGGTCCACCGGCGCGTAGAAGCACTGACTGGGCGGATCGTAATCCACCACCTCGACGTACTCGCCCACCGGGCCCTCGCTCAGCTCCGCTTCCCAGGGAATTTTGAGCGTGGCCGAGTTCACCACCGCCGTCTCCAGTTGCGTCGTCAGGCTCGGATCGAAGGCGTACACCCGCAACCTGCGATGCGGTGGGCAGGGCGCGGTCGCACTTGCGTTCATAGACTCACCTCCCGGTGACAACTCCAGCAGGCCACTTGAGTTTGCAACCCAGTTCTTTGTACCAGACCGATTTTCCACCTCTGCTGCTCTGAAGATACTATCACAATTCCCCCAAAACCCCGGCCATTGCGGTGGGACAGGCCCATGGCCTGTCATTTGCTTCTTGGCGAGACTCCTACTCCGCCGGTTGCTGCTGGGTGAGGCAGTGCAGCGTTCCGAAGCCCAGCACCAGATCGACCGCGTGAATGCCCACTGCCGGGCGGTCATTGAAGAGTTCCCCGAGAATGCCCAGGGCGCGGCGGTCGTTCGGGTCGTTGAAGGTTGGAACAAGCACCGCCGCATTCGAGATGTAGAAGTTGGCGTAGCTGGCTGGCAGCCGGTCGCCCTCGAAGAAGAGCGGACCAGGCATCGGCAGCGCTACTATCTCGGGCTTCGAGCCGTCCTCCAGCCGGAGGTCTTGAATGCGCTCCCAGTTCTCCTGGAGCGGCCGGTAGTTGATGTCCCTGGGATTGTCTTCCTTGACCAGCACTACCGTCTGCGGGTTCACGAAGCGGCAGAGGTCATCTACGTGCCCGTGCGTATCGTCGCCCGCGATGCCGCCGCCCAGCCAGAAGATGTTGCCGACGCCCAGGTATTCCTTCAGCGTCGCCTCGATTTCCTTGCGGCCCAGGCCCGGGTTGCGAACCTGCGTCTGCGGATCGAGATAACACTCCTCGCTGGTCAGCAGCGTGCCGCAGCCGTTGACTTCGATGCCGCCGCCTTCCAGCACAAACCGACGTCCCTTGCACTGCGCATGGAACAATCGCTTCCCCAGCCGCCGCGCGGCCATCTCCGGCACACGGCGGTCCTTCCGCCAGTCGGAAAACTTGGCCCAACCGTTGAAGTGGAAATGAACGATGGCGGTCTCCCCGGCCCGGCTTCGGACGAACAACGGACCGCTGTCTCGAGTCCAGCCGCGGTTGGTCGGATGCACGATGAACTCGACGCCTCGAACGTCGGCCCCCGCGCGGGTCAGATACCTGCGGGCTAGCTTCTCCTCGCCTCTCGAGTTGACCAACATGCGGATGGCTTCGCCCGGCGTGATCTTGCGCACGGACAGAAAACGGTGGTGTCGCTAAGGGTTTACCTGCCAAAAGGCAGAGTCAGAAGTTTCCAGAGCCATGGTGCTGCTACCCAGATGACTGCTGCGACCAGGGACGCAAGAACGCCGCTAATGAAACCGACCACCTTGCTTCGCCGATCATTAATCCCGAGGGAACGGCGAAGCGTTTCCCGGTCCTGTGCCAATAGCGCCCTTGCCGTGGTCAAGTCCAGAGGAGCTTGTTGCTACTCGGCGCACTTCGCGCGAACCTGCTGAACGACTTCTTCCAGGCGCTGATTCTCATCAACGTATTTTGTCTTAACTTCGTCAATTGCGGATATGGCCTCAGCAAGGTTCTGCTGGGCCTTGGCGATTTTCTCAAGGGTCTGCCCAAACTCGTCTTCGACTTCTGTCCGCAACTCGAACGCAAATGGTCCGACTCGCACGGATCTGAATACCCGAGCGAGGAGCTTCAGCGCGACTTCAACAACATCGACGTATTTGCTGAGAAGCAGCTCTGGTCCGATCACTGAATCACCTTCTTCTGTGTCGCGGTCTGCGCAATCGTGTCGAGTATCGGCTGGCCCCGGCCTGCAGGCGACACACGGTCTCAGCTGTGCCTTCGCAAACGTATCCTCATCGCCTTAGTTCATCGAGTAGCACCCAATCGCCACGGGCGCGTTCGTATTCCCAGAAGGTCCAGCCGTTGCATGTCTTCCGTTGGCAAGCCGCCGCAGCGGCGAGGGATGGTGAACTATACAGCCCGCCGGCAAAGCGAATACGGCCATCCCGACGCACTCGCGCACGCAGCAGCTTGCCCTTGAACCTCGCCCTGACGTTCAACGGGCCTTCGACGTGACCTGCCAGCACTGGCCGACGGCCCTCAGGGGCACCGGTCTCCTCCTCGTCATCTTCGGGCTTAGAACCCTTCCCGATGATCTCTCCGAATTCCTCGCGCTGGCACTGGCGGATGTCTCGTCCAAACTTGCGCCGAATGTCTTCGGAGCGCGGAAACCTGGCTATCTGCTTGTTTCCTGCCGGTCTCACGATGCGAAGAATGAGCGCTTCGAGTTCCCGCAGGTGCGTATCGGTGATAGTCAGATAGACGCTGAAGCGGTCCCACGAGCCCCCGTGACGATCCTTCAAGTGGTGTTTCAGCCGCGACCGGAGATTGCCGGCCAGCCCCACGTAGTAGAGTTTCCCGTGACGGTAGAGCGCATAAACGCCTTTGCGCCTGCGCACGTAGCGTCGAACGATAGATTGGTATTTCTCCAAGGCTTCGCGGGAAATGTTCTCAAGGTGCTCGCAAACCAAATGGGTTCTTGGAGGCATACTACAGTTCCTCCTTGAAAGCGCGATGGACGACCGTGTTGCGGTGGTGTGACATTTGACTCGGCTCGTGGTCCTGCAGAACTGATTTTACTCCTGCCCCGCGGGTTCCTGCTGGGTGAGGCAGTGCAGGGCGCCGAAACCGAGGACGAGATCGACGGAGTGAATGCCGACCACCGGGCGGTCCTTGATGAGTTCCTTCAGAATGCCCAGGGCGCGGCGGTCGTTCGGATCGTTGAAGGTTGGAACAAGCACCGCCGCATTCGAGATGTAGAAATTGGCGTAGCTGGCCGGCAGCCGGTCGCCCTCGAAGAAGAGCGGACCAGGCATCGGAAGCGTCACTATCTCGGGCTTCGAGCCATCCTCCAATCGGAAGTCTTGAATGCGCTCCCAGTTCTCCTGAAGCGGCCGGTAGTTGATGTCCCTGGGATTGTCTTCCTTGACCAGCACTACCGTCTGCGGGTTCACGAAGCGGCAGAGGTCATCTACGTGCCCGTGCGTATCGTCGCCCGCGATGCCGCCGCCCAGCCAGAAGATGTTGCTCACGCCCAGGTATTCCTTCAGCATCGTCTCGATTTCCTTGCGGCCCAGGCCCGGGTTGCGAACCTGCGTCTGCGGATCGAGATAACACTCCTCGCTGGTCAGCAGCGTGCCGCAGCCGTTGACTTCGATGCCGCCCCCTTCCAAGACGAATTCACGTCCCTTGCACCGAGCATGGAACAACCGCTTGCGGAGCCGCTTGGCCGCAGTCTCCGGCACGCGGCGGTCCTTTTGCCAGTCGGGATACTTGGCCCAGCCGTTGAAGTGGAAATGAACGATCGCGGTCTCGCCAGCCCTGCTTCGGACGAACACGGGACCGCTGTCGCGAGTCCAGCCGCGGTTGGTCGGATGCACGATGAACTCGACGCCTCGAACGTCGGCCCCCGCGCGGGTCAGATACCTGCGGGCCAGCTTCTCCTCGCTGGCCGAGTTGACCAGCATACGGACGGTTTCGCCCGGCGTCATCTTGCGGACGATCTCGGTGTATACCCAGCGAATGGTGTCGAGCTTGTCCGGCCAGTCGGTTGGATGGTGCGGCCAAGCCAGCCAGGTGGCTTCGTGCGGCTCGAACTCCGCCGGAATCGAGAACCCGAGCGCGGCGGGTGTTGGCTGCGTTGCGGTGTATGGTTTCGCCATAAACCTCGCGTATAGGATAGTCCGCAGCGTCCGTGTTTGTCCATTTCTGCCCATCCAGGAGTGACGCGGCCTGTCAGTCGCCCGGGTCTGGCATAATAATCTTCATGGCAACCTCCACGCTTGTGCCGGTTGAGGAGTATCTGTCCACGGTCTACCGACCCGACCGCGACTTCGTGGACGGGGTCATCGAGGAGCGCAACTTGGGCGAAAAAGATCACGGCAGATTGCAGGCTTTGCTGATCGGGTTTCTCCTGGCGCTGGAGAAGAGGCTAGGCATCTGGGTCGTTTCCGAACAGCGGATGCGGGTGAAACCCAAGCGCTACAGGGTGCCGGACATCTGCGTGGTGGTGGGGCCGGAACCCCAGGAGCAGATCTTCACCAAACCTCCGTTCCTGTGTATCGAGATCCTGTCTCCGGAAGACCGCATGACCCGCATGCAGGAACGGATTGGCGATTACCTCGATTTCGGAGTCCGCTACGTCTGGGTCCTCAACCCGCAAAGCCACAGGGCCTGGGTTTACACCGCCGAGGGCATGCGGGAAGTAAAGGACGGCGTCTTGAGAACCGCCGACCCCGAGATCTCGGTCCCCCTTTCGGAACTGTTCATCGAGCGCTGATTATGACACTAGTCCATCGTCCGATCAATCCTCTGGAGTATCCGGCTGGGGGCAAACCGGGTACAGGCAACCAATTGCCCACTGCGCAATTGGTTGCCTGTCCCCGTTTTGCGCGGTCTACATACCAGAAATCACTTGTCGGACGATGCACTAGGATCCTCTCGCCGGACTTTCTTGGCTGCGGGCTTGGGGCTGCCGGCGCTCCGCACGCAGATCGCCCGGCCATCGGTGACGCTGGCTCACCGCCCGCTTGGGAACACGGGCCTGAAGGTGACTACGCTGGGCTTCGGTGCCATGCTGGCCTCCGACCCCATCGTCATCGAACGGGCCGCGGACCTGGGCATCAACTACTTCGATACCGCGCGCAGCTACCAGGGCGGCAACAATGAGCGCATGGTTGGCGCCGCGCTCAAAGGCAAGCGCACCAAGATCATCCTGTCGAGCAAGAGCCTCCGCACGGGCAAGCAGGAGGCCCTTCAGGAACTCGATGCCAGTCTTAAGGAAATCGGCACGGACTACCTCGACATCTGGTACTTGCACGCCAAGAGCCAGCCCCAGGAGATCACCGAGGATTTGCTGGAAGCCCAGCGAATCGCAAAGCAGGCGGGCAAGATCCGCTTTGCCGGCGTCAGCACGCACGCCAACATGAAGGAGTTTATCCCCTACCTGGTCAAGCAGCGCCAGACCGACGTCATCCTGACCTCCTACAACTTTTACCTGGAGCCGGACATTACCGAGGTGATCCGGGCGGCGCGCCGGGCCGGCGTGGGGATTGTGGCCATGAAGGTGATGGCGGGCGGCTACCAAAGGATCAAGCGCGGCGACCGGCTGTACGGCCAGGACCCGAACGCGCTGCTGCGCAAGCTCCAGAAACCGGGAGCCATGCTGGCCGCCCTGAAATGGTCCCTGAAGAACGAGTCCGTGGACACGGCTATCGTGGGCATCACCGACCTGGACGAGCTGGAGGAAGACGCCAGGGCCATGGTCGAGCCGTTCCGAAAAGAGGACGCGGCCTTGCTGGCGCGGCTAGGCCCCGTTCAGGAAGTATTCACTTATGCCGATGCACACTCTCCGCCGGGCCGGATTCTGGCTGGGGATGATTCCGCTGGCGCTGTGCGCCGCACCGCGTGAGGATCTCCGGGCTGGGTTAGAGAAAGCGGTCCGCGAGAGCATGGCCGGAAAGGCGGGCGCCGTGGTGGTGGCGGAGGTGGCCTCGGGGCGGCTGCTGGCGCAGCACCGGCTGGATGCGGCGGCGACGCGTCTGGCCGCGCCCGGCTCAGCGATCAAGCCATTCACGCTGCTGGCGCTACTGGAGTCTGGAAAGCTCAGCCCGGCGGGCCGGCTGGTGTGCGAGAGGCAGCTTCGGCTACGTGGCCGCAGGCTCGACTGCACGCATCCCGTGCTGGCCTCGCCGCTGGAACCGGCCACCGCACTGGCTTACTCCTGCAACTGCTACTTCGCCCGAATGGCGCTGCTGCTGAAGCCGGACGAACTTGCTCAGGCGCTCGAGCGCGCGGGGCTGGGTTCGCGAACCGGCCTAGCCGCACGGGAAGCCGCAGGGTCGATCCGGGTCGCTACGGACCCCGAGGAGCTGCAATTGCAGGCGCTCGGGGAGAGCGGCATTGAGGTGACGCCGCTTGGGCTGCTCTGGGCATACCGGCGACTAGCATTGCGGCGCGCCAAGGCCGAGGCGTTGTTGACCCCCGTGTTCGAGGGGCTGGAGGGCGCCACCGCCTATGGCAGCGGACAACTCGCGCAAGCGCCGGGCCTGACAGTAGCCGGCAAGACGGGAACCACCGCCAGCGACAGCCGTACTTGGACGCGGGCCTGGTTTGCGGGGTATGCCCCGGCGGCGGCGCCCGAAATCGTGCTGGTAGTCTTTTTGGAGCAGGGCCGGGGCGGCTTCGAGCGCGGCGCCCGTAGCGGGCGCAATCTTCGCGGCCTATCACCGGATGAGGTCGCAGCGATGATCCTTGGCCGGGCGGTTCTATGCTGGTGGCTGGCGCCGCTGGTCGCAGCTCCGAGGGAAGTGGTGGTGCGGCTGTACTGGCTGCACCCGCCTTCGGAAGCGCGCGTCGTGACCAGCGACGGCAAGACGCACTTGCTGCGCGCGGCGCCGGCGCACTTCAGCGGCGCGCTCTCGCTGGAGGCGCCCGGCAGCACGCGGCTTGCCTTGCGCGGCCCGCTCGAGGTCAAACCACAGCGCGGCCATCTCCTGCTGACGCTGCGCCTGCCGCTCGAGGAATACGTCGCAGCCGTGCTGGCCGGCGAGAGCAGCGTGTTCAACTCCGAGGAAGCGCTGAAGGCCATGGCGGTTGCCGCGCGCACCTACGCCGTGCGACACCTGGGGCGCCATCGTTCGGAAGGCTTCGACTTCTGCGATACGACGCACTGCCAGGACCTGCGCCTGGCCGCGCTGACGAACCGATTCCGCGCCGCCGCCGAAGCCACCGAAGGCGAGCTGCTGTGGTACCAGGGCTCGCCCGCAGCCACCTACTACCACCAGCACTGCGGGGGCACGACAGAGGCAGCGCACAACGTCTGGCCGGACATTCGCGCGCCGTACCTGCGCCAGCAAGCCGACACCTTCTGTCTCTCGACCGGCCGGGGCGAATGGCGCTCCGAAGTGCGGAAAGATGACCTGCGCCGCACGCTGGCAATCGCGGGGCCGATATCGGTCCAGGTGATCCGCCGCTCGAGCTCCGGCCGCGTGCTCGAACTCCGCGTGGGCGGAAAGCGTCTGAGCAGCGCGTCGTTGGAGCACGCGCTGGGTTCTGAGGTGCTGCGCAGCAACCGCTACGAGGTCATCGACTCCGGCGACACGCTGATCTTTCAAGGCTCCGGCGTGGGCCACGGCGTCGGCCTGTGCCAGGTGGGCGCGGCGCAACGGGGAGCGCAGGGCCACACCTATCGCCACATTCTCGACTTCTACTATCCGGGAACCGTGCTGGGTGTCAGCGCACAGGGATTCTCCTGGGTCAGAGCGGCCGGCGAGCGCGTCGAGCTTTCCAGCACGCGCCCCAGGGAGGACCAGTTCGTGGCAGCGCTCGCAGACCGCCTGCTCGCCGATGCCGAAAGCCGCGCGGGTTTCACTCTGGGCTTCCGGCCGCGCGTGAAGGTTTACCCCAGCGTGGCCACCTTCCGCGACGCCACCGGCGAGCCGGGCTGGGTGGCCGCCAGCACAGTTGGCCGCACCATCCGGCTCCAGCCCCTGCCGCTGCTACGCTCCGCCGGCACGCTGGAGTCCACACTACGACACGAGATGCTCCACCTGTTGGTGGAGAGCCGCGCGCATCCGACACTGCCGCCCTGGTTCCGCGAGGGCCTGGTGCTGTATCTGGCCGAACCAGACAAGCCCGCGGGAAGAACCGGCATCCAAGAGCCACGCGGCCAAGGCGAGATGCGGCAGGCGTATCAGGAGGCCCACTCGAGGGTGCGTGCGCTGGTGGACCGCCACGGGCGCGCCACAGTGATCGAGTGGCTCGAGCGCGGGCTGCCTTGAGTCCTACTTCCGAATCGCGATCGTCGCGGTGTCGCTCGAACCGTTCGGCATCAGGATTTTCACCGCGACGTCATCTCCGGTCGGAGCGCTGGGAGGTATCTGGAAATTGACCTGATACAACCCGGCGAATCCCGGCGCCAGGCCCGAGAACTGAAGTTGCGCGGGAACATCGCCCACCGTGATAACCGGATTCTGCACCGTCAGGTACAGGGGGTTTCCATCCGCCGGCGCGACTGAGCCCGTGGCAAGCGGCCTGCCCCCGGGCGTCCCGCCGGGCGTGGCTTTGCCCAGGCCCGTAACGTAGATCTGGATGTTGTCTCCCGGCGCTGCCGGCTGGCCGCACACTGCGGCAGCGCTCAGGCCGGCGCAACTACTGGGCCAGCCGACGAAGGCCGCGGCCTGCGCCTGCGGCATCACGCGCCAGGCAGTGTTGGCAAACAGGGCGGCTGCATTCCTTCTGGCGCGATTGCTGAGATCGGGGATCAGGAAGATCCCAGGGACCGCAGCCGACATCTTCAGGATGTGGTTTGGGCTGGTCCCGGCGGGGGTCTTCACCTGAACGGTGACGTCGCCGGATTCGGGCAACTCGTTGGGCGTCACCAGGTTGATCTGGTTCTGCGGCGACCCAAACAGGTGGAACAGGGGCGCAGGCGTCCCGCTGAAGATTACGGAGACGCCTTCGAAGTCCGTGGCGGGAAAACCGGAGAGCTTATCCTTGGATCCGAAATTCAAGCCAAAAACGGTGACAAACGAACCGGGCGCGGCTACACCCGCGGAGCCAAAGCTGGCGCCATTAACAATCGCACTGATCTGGGGCAGCGGAACTGCCGGCTTGCCCACCGGCAGAGTGACCGTGTTACTCTCTCTGCCGACCATCTCCAGCTTCACTTGAGCGGTGCCTTCCGGGAGTCCTGGCGGCACCGTGATCTTGACCAAGTACGTACCCACCTGCCCTGGGAAGATCATTGAGACGGAGACTGGGACCTGCTGGCCCGCCACGGTCACCCGCGGGATGGTCAAGGTGTTCGCCGCGGGATTCTGGGGCCGGGCGTGCCGGTAGGCACCACGGGCTGGGTGGCGCCCAGTCCGGAGGCGATCACCCAAATCTCCTCGCCGGGCAAAGCGGGCTTGTCCTTCGTGATGTCCCTGTTATCTGAGCCAAGGAAGCTACCTTCCCCTATGGCGAGCGGGTTTTGCAGGAGCGGACCTGGATCTCGAACGAACAGCGCCGGCGCGTAGGAATCCAGCGTGATGCCGAATGGCGCTGAGGCCTGGCCCTGCCGGTTCACCACCACGGCGTGGGTTCCGGTTGGCAGTTCCACCGGCATCTGGATGTTGATCGCACTGGGCTGGACGGCGAGGATTGCGGCGGGTTTGCCGCCCACTTGCACCGAGAGGCCCGTTGCTGTGGACCCGAAGTTGCTGCCGAAGATTACGGACAGCGAACCGGGCGCATGCAGACTCCGGAAATTCGTCGAACTCACGATGGCACTGATGGTGGGGATTTGCGCCAGCGCCGCCGGAACGGGGCACAACGCCAGCCACGCCAGCAGAACAGAAGGCGAGTGTTTCCGCATAAACATAACCTCCATCTCTACTCCGTAATGCCTCAGAAGGTGTGAAAGAATCGCTCCGGCGGTGCGGGTGGCAGGCCAAACGGCCTGCCCCACGCTGCAATCAACGCACTTAGACCACCGTGGGACAGGCGGTTTCGCCTGTCCGCCGATTCTTTCACGCCTTCTGAGGCATTACCCTACTCCTTTCTCTCCGACCCGCAGTGGCCGATGACGGCCGCCAGCGTCAGCCAGGCCGTCACTGCAAGGATGTAAGCCAGAGTGAACCGCACGATCATGCTCACTGCTTCAGCGAATAAACCTTTGACGGGAAGGATCCACCACACCAGTCTACCCGGAAGGAAGATCCCGACCAGCACCAGCAGGGCGCAGGCCAGCCAGTAGCGCCAGCGCCCGATCACTCGGAGCGCGCTGCGCCTGGAGAAACCGCCTCCGGCAGCCTGGCTGGCCAAGGGCAGCAGGGCCAGCAGAACGATGAGCCCGAGACTCCGCAGCAGGGCGGGATAGAGCCAGTCCACGCTTTGGGGACTGACGGGGCGGCGCCACCACAGAGTGAACCGAGAGGCCAGGTTGGCGCTGACCGCGGACTGGTACCCGGCCAGCCACACTACGACTGTTACGACAGCCGCCGCCAACACCGCCCAGGGGAGCAGCTTGGGCAGGCGGCGGAGAGTGACAAGTGCCAGGCCGTGGGCCTGTCCTACGGGGTGAAAGGCGGCGAGAGCGGCGGCGTGAAGCCATAGGGCAGCGAATAGCACCAGCAGGGCCACGAGGGCCGAAATCACGAGCTGCGAGAGCGTCTGGTCCGGCATCGACAACCAGGCGTAGGCCAGCAGCGCGAGCAGGGCGTTCCCCACCAGGTGCGCGGCCAGCAGCTTCTTGTGCGCCCACACGTCAGCCAGGGCGCGGCGTTCGACTTCGAGAAATGCGGCTCTCATTTCACCTCCAAGGTTCTACTCTCCGTGGTGGCCAGGAACTGCGGCTGGTACATGGGCTGTAGGCGGGCCGGGCTGACGCGGAACTGGCCGGGGTTGACGACTTTCAGCAGATAGAAGTACTGGGTTTGCCCGCCGCTGAAAAAGGTCTGGAAGATGGCGGCGCGGTCGTCGTGAAACTCGCGCCGCGTGTAAAAGGAGGCCCACCAGGGCGGCTTGTCCTTCAGCTCGTAAAGGTCATCGCGCTCGATGAACTCAGTGCCCGCCGGAATCGGGTCCTCGAGCATCAGGTAGCGCCAGGCGCCGCCGCTCACCGTCAGGCGGACGGCCAGGACGTCGCCTCTCTGGAGCGCTGCGCCCAACGGCTCCAGCCGGTACACGATTCTGCCGCCTTCCTGCGACGGCGCCAGTCGGAAGTACTCGCGCAGCAGGTTCAGCGAAACGGTTCCGGCGCGGGCCAGCCGGGCCGCCGTCGAGTAGTACTCGGCCCAGGCCGACCAGTACAGCCGCCCCTCGCCGCTCTTGCTGATGCGGATCCTGTTCTTCCCCGGGGCAAGCTGGTCGGCGGAGAGGCGCACCGGCACGGGGGCGGGCGTCAGCGCATCGGAGGGAGTGAAACGGCGTGCCAGCACCTGCTTATCATTCACCGAGATGGTGACGCTGAAGTCCGGGCGCAGCTCGCCGCTCTTGCGGAGATAGTCGGTCAGACCGTAGATCACCATGGCGGTCTGCTTGGTGGAGCTCCAATAGAATCCCTGGTTGCGATGGTTGACCAGGTAGGCCGCGGCTTTGGGCAGCAGGGGGCTTTGGGGCCGCTGCCTGGTCAGGAACTTCATGGCGTAGGCGGTAGCCTCCGCCGAAGCGTCGTGGTAGATGTCCATGAGAGCGTCGCGGTCCACCTGCCAGAAGGTCTCGATCCGGTCGCTCTTGGCCGAGTTCTCAAGCAGCGTGGCAACCGCCTCGGCGCGCGCGTCGCCGGCTTTTTGGAAGGTGAGGCCGAGCAACGCCAGCCCGTAGGGCGTGAGCGAGCTTCGGTCGTTCCACAGAGCCTCGAGCCAGGCGGCCTCCCGCACTCCCGCCTCGCTCAACGAATAGAGCACATACGCGCGCAGATCCGCCGGCTCGCGCCCGAGCTGCGGCAGTTTGGCGCGCAGCCAGGCCAACGCCTGCTCGATCATCGCAGCGCGGACACTATAACCGGCGGCACGCGCTCGTTCCAACCCGGCGAGGACATAGGCAGTCATGAAGACCTGACTCTCATCGGTCTTCCACCAGCCCCAACCGCCATCCGGGTGCTGGAAGTCATCGAGACGCTCCAGCCCGGCCCGGATCTGCTTCTCCAGTTGGGCCGCATCCACGTTGGACTTCAGCCCCAGTTCTTTCACCGCCTGGGAGACGACCACGTTGGGCAGGAAGCTGGACATGGTCTGCTCGGTGCAGCCGTAGGGGAACGAGGTGAGGTATTCGAGTGCTCCGAAGACAGCACCGGCTAACGAGGGAGAGGCCGCGATCTCGATGGATCGCGAGCCAGGCGCGGCTTCCGCCGGGAACTCGACTTCCACTTCCGCCTGGGCCTGCGGGTCAGCCAGCGAGCCTGCCCGGGCCTCCGACAGCTTGACCCCGTGGGGCACGACGGGCAGTGTCAGCTCGAGCGCATCGGATTCCTCATCGGTGAGCGCCTTGCCGAGCAACACCGCTTTGCCGGCCGTTCGGGCGCGCACGCGGTAATCGACTTGGACCTGTCCTTTGCTGGCCACCGTCACATCGCGGGCACCGCCCTCGATCAGCTCCAGGCCCTCAACGGCCAGCGACACGCGCACCTGCTTTTCGGTGGCGAGATAGTTGTGCACGAGCGCCGAGATGATTACCTCGTCGCCTTCCCGGAAGAAGCGCGGCACGGCCAGGCGCAGGATCAGGTTCTTGCGCACGATGGTGCGGTGAACGGCGCTGCCGACCTTGGTGTCTGCGGTGACGCCGCGCGCCGTGGCCCGCCAGGTGGTCAGCGCATCCGGGTAAGTGACCTGCGCCTGCGCGCGCCCGTTGGCGTCGGTGCTCAGGTCAGCCACCCAGTGAATCGTGTCCGGGAAGGCTTTGCGCACCTCCGGCTCGACGAGTCTTTCCGGCTTGAGCTGCGCCAGCGCGTTGAAGGGCCGGATTTGCGTCAGTTGCATGCGCCGCTTGCCGGCCTCGCCGTGGAAGTCGTAGCTCAGCGAGGAACTGGTGGTGACGTGATTGTAGCTGCGCCCATAGAAGAAGTTGACGATGTCCTGCGCCGTCTCCCGGCGAATGGCGTAGATGGCCTCATCCACCACGCCGAGACTGAACTCGGCGGAAACGGGCTGTCCGGCGTGGTCTTTGGCCTCGATGGTGAAGACACCGTTCTCGCCGGGCCGGAATTCCTCCTTCGACGATTTCACCTCGACGCTCAACTGCCGGTCGAGCGGCGGCACCTTGATGCTCTTGACGCCCTGGTAGAGTTGGTTGCCGCGGAGAAAGACGGCCGAGAGGAAGAAGTTCGGCGGGTATTCGGGAAGAATCGGAACCTCGACGGTGACGGTGGGGCCGGTGGCGGAGATGGTCCTTGTGGTGTGGATCTGGCGCCCTTCGGTGGTCACCCACAGGTGCGCTTGGGGAACTCCGGTGACAATCAGGACTTTGGCCACCTCGCCCGGCCGGTAGGACTTCTTGTCGGGCACCAACTGGACGCGCTCGCGCCGCACGCCGTACCAGGCCCCGCCGCCGGTCACCCAGAGGTGGGTAGCGCCCTCAACATCGCGGCCCTCGGGCGTGCGCGATTTGACGCGCGCCGTGAGCGACCCACCCTGAGGCAGGAACAGCTCAACGGTGGCGTTCCCATTCGCCTCCGTGCGGCCCTCCGCGCTGAACAGCACCGGGCCTGGCGGTTGCTGCCAGCGATACTCCCTCAGCTCCACGGTGAAGGGAACCTGCGGGACCGAGTTGCCGTCGTAGTCGCGCGCCTCGATCAAGAGCCGAGCCTTCTCCCCGGCCGAGTAGACGTACTGGTCCGAGCGGACCTGCACGAGATAGCTGCCAATAGTCGCCACCACCGAAGCGCCACCTGCAATCTGGCGGTTGCTGGCATCGGTGACACGCGCTTCGATGCGATAGCGCACATCGGTCGCCCGGACTTCGGTGGGGATTCGGACTGTCAGCTTGCCCTGGGCGTCGAGCTGGCCCGACTCTTCCAGAACCTGCTCGCCTCCGCGGTCGGAGCCCTCTTCCTCCTCCGATTCCAGATCCTCTTGTTCGGCGTAATACGGCAGCCAGTAGCGAGAGCGATGCACCACATAGGAAACCTTGGCCTGCGCGACCGGCTCGCCGTAGTAGTAGCGGGCCTCGATGCCGGCTTCGATCGGCTCGCCCTGGAGCACGCGCCGCTTCTGAGGAACGACTCGAACTTCGTACTCGGGCTTCTTGTATTCCTCGACGTGGAAGCCCCCGAACATCTCGGATTCGCCGGCGCGCACTTCGATCCCGTAGTAGCCCAGCGCGGCCGTGGGAGGCAGGCTGAAGTCGCCATGTACCGCGCCCATGGCGGAAAGCGGGAGCGTCTTCTGGAGGACCGCCTTCCCGTCCGAGTCCTCAATCCGGACCTGCACCTCCTTGCGCTGGGGAAGCTGGTAGCCGGCGCCGGCCTGCACGCGCAGGATGCCGCGGAAGTGCACGGTGTGGGAGGGTCGGTAGACCGGCCGGTCGGTGTAAACGTAGCCGGTCAGAAGCCGCTCCGGGTCGCTCGACAAGCTGCCTGCCCACATCGAGCTGGCGGCGAAGTCGTCACCCTGGCGCGCCATCACCACCACGCTCTCCGTATGCGCCACCTCCAGCTTCAGATCGACCATGCCTTCAGCGTCCGCGCGCAGCCTCGCCAGCTCTTTCTTGTTCGAGCGGACGATCACCGGGCAACCCGCTGCCGGTGCTCCACTCTGGCGGTCGGCGACGCGCGCCAGCAACCGGCCCGACGCACCTTTGGCGATCACGGCGAGATCGGTGACCGAGACAATGGTATAGGCCTGCAACTTGCCGTCGGTGGCCTCGACCAGGTACAGGCCTTTCTGCGTCACGTTGATGGGAATGGTCTGAGATTCCCAACGGTTTCCCCGCGCGATGCTCTGCTGCCACACCGCCACCACCTGCTGGGGATTGAGCAGGGGCACGTTGGCAAACCCGGTGGCCGGAGGCGCAGCACGCGGAACAGCTCGGCGCTCGCGCGCCGCCAGCCAGTCTGCGATGGCCCAGCGGGATTCCTGGCGGAACTGCGCCCGAAAGATGTCGCGCACCCAAGTCCTGGTACGCGCCTTCCAACGATGAAAGCGCTCCAGCGGCGTCAGTTCGCGCGGCCTGCGCGGCGCGCGCCCGCCGAATTGGTGCTCATCCTCCAGCCGCTCGAAGAAGGCCACCGGGTCATTGACGCGGTAAACGCGGAACTGTAACGCCTCCACGCCATGCCCCCAGAACTGGATGGTCGGCCTTTCCCCCGGTCCGAAAGTGCGATTACTGCTGAGGGAGAAGTAGGGTTGGCTCTCGTCCTGCTGCGCCACGGAAGGGAAACTCAGCGCGACCAGGGCGGATACGACCGCAGCGTGCCAGATTCGCATGAGTTACACCATGTCCCGAAGTATGTTCCAGCGATAAACGCCCAGAAAATTGCTGTTGCCCGCCGATGGCCTCCAGCGCGGCGAAGGGTGATTCAGAAGCTCTTCCACAGACGGCCGCCGGATCTCGCCCAGGCTGTTGCCGAGCGGCCCGGTGTGGTAGATGATGCGGCTGGCGGTACTACCGTCAAACTGGCTCGGCCCGAGAAAGACCATTACATGGAACGGCAAGTCCTGCTCGAGTTGCCGGAAGAAGAGCAGGTCGCCTGGAGTGGCCCGGCGGAGATCACGACTCACGAAGTGACAGTTGTGCCGGAGCAGCGTTTCGGCATCGGCAAACTCGGCGAAAGCGTCGCCGGAAAGGTCCGCAGGAGTGAACGGGCCATCGGTGACGCGGAATAGCCGCGCGCCCAGCGGCGTAAAGGGATACTGGTATTTCCGCACCTGGGGCGCCGCAAGGACGGCAGGCAGCTTCAACTCGCTGGCCCAGCGGCCATCGTGCTCGCGCAAGGCCTCGCGGTAGGCGAACCGCACCAGCGCGGCGCAGTCGTCGATTTCCTTCGGCAGGTCTTTCGGCGCCACGAAATACTGCGACTCGGCCAGGAAGGTGAACCAGCGCACAAAGGCACGCTGGTCGGCCTCGTCGCTGAGGCGCAGGAAGTCCGGTGTGCCGTTCCCCGCGAGATCGGAGGTTACCAGAGCCGTCTTCAGCGCAGCACGGGCCGGAGCGAACCCCGGCGTCCGGGCTTCGACCACGATCCGGCCGGGGAGTACGCCGGCGTACAGGCGCGCGTTCTCGAGGCGGCCGTGCCGATGGCCCTCGACGATCTCAAACCTCACCCCAGCGGCTGGGCGAGCCGCCAGCGTGGCGCTGGAGAGGCCGTCGGCGGGCAGCCGGTTGGGATTCACTTCCAGAGCGAGCTTCTGCGGAGGTGAATTCCAGCGGTGCGCGGCGACAACGGCCGCGGCGAGTACAACGGTGATGCCGACAGCGACCGGCCAGAACTTTCGACCCATACTGGCCCCCGCGCGATTATATCGCAGGAGCGGCGAGTTCGAGCGAACAGGCCAGAGGCCTATTCTACCTGCGGCAACGGAACGCTCAGCCGTGCCGCGGTGCGAACCAGGGCCGCCCAGGGGCCTGGCGGGATGGGAATGCCGGAGCGGCGGCGGTGCTCTTCGGCGCGCCACTCGGGATCGCCGGCCACCAGCACTTCGTCATAGCCGGCCGCCGGGGCGGCGGACTTGACTTGCTCGACCAGCCGCTCCATGCGGGCGTGAAAGTCCTCCGGCGGCAGAAAGCGGGCCACGTCGATGGCCAGGAAGGCATGATTCACCCGCGAATGCCTGCCGTGCAGGCGGATGCTGCGGATCTCAAGGCCCATAGCCCCGCCGCCCAGCACGCCACAAAGGATCTCGACCATCATGGCCAGGCCGCTTCCTTTATAGCCGCCCAGCGGCATCAGGAATCCTTTGAGCGCTGTGCTCAGGTCGGTGGCCGGCCGGCCTTCGCGATCCAGGGCCCAGCCGACCGGAATCGTTTGCTGGCCTTCCAGGGCGGCCTTTTCAAGCCTGCCATAGGAGACCGTGCTGGTAGCCATGTCCAACAACCATCCCTTGCCGCCGGGGTTGGGAACCGAGACCGAAATGGGGTTGGTCCCCAGGCGGCCCTGTTTGCCCTGCCAGGGCGGCACGGCTGGCGAAGCGTCGCACATGGCGATGCCGATGTATCCTGCCGCCGAGATCTTCTGCGCCCAAATCGCGGCAGGGCCGAAGTGGCTCGCTTCGCGGGCTACCACGATCGAAATGCCATGCTGCGCGGCCAGGCGCACCGCGTGCACGCAGCAGATCTGGGAGGTGACGTGCCCCAGCCCGTGTTCGGCATCGTAGAGCAGGCAGGCGCCGCTTTCGGAAATCACGCGGCCTTCCGCGTGGGGATCCACGTCGCCCGCTTCGATCTGGTCAACATAGTGGGGCAGCAGTTGCACGCCGTGGGAATCCACGCCCCGCAGGTTGGCGGTTGCCAGCGCCAGAGCCACCTGGCGCGCTTTCCCTGGAGGCACGCCCGCAGCCTCCAGGATTCTCTCGCTGAGGTCGCGTAGTTGCGATTCCGAAAGGACGACGGAAGCGGTCATTGGTTCAGGTATTTTGTGAGGTCTGGGAACAAGAGGGCCTTGACGTCGGGTCTCTCCAGGTCCGGCTTGGCAATCACGCGCGGGCTTAAGTCCACGCGCTTTGGCGGGGTCTTTCCGTTGAGCTTATCGACCAGCGTCTTTACCGTCTCGAAACCCATGCGAAACGGGTCCTGGACCACCATGGCGTGAATGGTTCCGCCTTTAAGGTCCTCGATCATGCTGTCGGAGAAATCGAAGGCCACGAATTTGACCTGGCCGGAGAGCTTGCGGCTCTTCAGTGCCAGCGAGGCGCCCGAGGAACTGGGTTCGGTGGAGGCAAACAGGCCGTCCAGATCGGGGTGGGCGGTGAGAATATTCTCGGCGGCCGCCATGGACTTGGCCCGGTCCGACATGCCGAACTGGCGCGCCACAATGCGTATCTGGGGGTATTCTTTGGTGATGACATCCTCGAAGCCGCGCTCGCGCTCCATGGTCGAGAAGCTGCCCGGAGCATGCATTACCACGGCCACCTTGCCGCGCCCTCCCAGCAAGCCAGCCAGTGTGCGGGCGCCCATCTGTCCGGCTTCGTAGTTGTTGGTCGCAATGAAGGTCATGTAGTTGTCCGAATCGAGGCCGGAATCAAAGATAGTCACCGGGATGCCTGCCGCCACGGCGCGGTTGATAGGCCCGACCAGAGATTTGCGTTCCACCGCCGCGACAGCCAGCCCATCCACGCGGCGCGCCACCAGGGAATCGACGATCTGGATCTGCCGGTCATAGTCGGTCTCTTGCGTGGGGCCGTTCCAGAGAACCTCGACGCCGAACTCGCGGCCCGCCGCCAGGGCGCCGGCCTGCACCGAGACCCAGAACACGTGGGAGGTGGCTTTGGGCACCACTCCGATGACCTTCTTCCTACTGGCCTGGCAGCCGCACAGGGCCCAGAGCAGCAGGCACAGCAGAGCCGTGGGCCAGAGAGAAACTCGCCTCTTCATTGCGCGCACCAGCCGCCGTCCATCAGGATATCCGTACCGGTGATGTAGCCGGCTTCCTCCGAACACAGATAGACGGCCAGTTTCCCGATCTCCTCGACTTTTCCCCACCGGCCCAGCGGGATCTTTGCGAGGAACTGCTGCCTGATCTCGGGGTTCTCCATCCAGACCGTGTTCAGCTCCGTGGCGAACACTCCGGGACTGATGCCGTTGACAGTGATGCCTTCCGGGGCCAGCTCCAGGGCCAGGGCGCGCGTGAATCCGAGCAGGCCGGCCTTGCTGGCGGCATAGGCCGTACGGGAGGGCAGCGCCACGTGACTCATGGTTGAGGTGACGTTGATGATCCGCCCGTAGCCTTGGCCTTTCATCTGCGGCACGAACGCGCGGCACATCAAGAACGCCCCGGTGAGGTTGGTGTCGAGGACGCATCGCCACTCCTTCAGGGTAAACTCGGTGATCGGTTTGCGGAGGTTGATGCCGGCGTTGTTGACGAGGATGTGCAGCTTGCCGAACCGCGCCAGGACGTCCTGTGCGAGCCGGCCGACGGCCTGCTCGTCAGAGACATCGGCGGGGAAGACTTGGGCCTCGGCGCCCGTGGCGGCGGCGGTCTCCCTCAACTGCTCGAGATTGCGGGCCACCAGCGCCAGGCACGCCCCAGCTTCCCCCAGAGCTACGGCCATGGCCCTGCCCAGCCCACGACTCGCGCCGGTGACCAGGGCTACCCGCCCCTCCAGTGTCTTCACTTGCGCTCGCCCTTCGGCTTGGGCGCCGGGCCTTGCCCCGCGTCCATGATTTCGTCGGCCACCGGCTGCGGTTGATCGATGTTGGCGATCACCAGGCGGCTGGTCTCACCCGCGGTTTCGATGGAGAGATTGCCGATGCCGAACAGCCGCTGCCACAGTGTCTGGTCCACCCGCACGTCCTGGATCTTCGAAAGCTGTATGGTCCGGGTGGTCCTCGAAAGAACCCCGCACTCGTAGCGCAGCTTGTCTCCAATAATCGTGATCTTGGTGAAACGGCGGCGGATGTCCCGGCTGATGGGCCACAGCAACAGCAGAGCCGGAATGATCAGCGGCCACGCCGGCAAGTCGGCGAAGTAATTGACGTACGCGATCACGGCGGCGATGATGACCATAAAGGTCACCGTGTAGCTGAGGCTGATCCACTTCTTGGTTGGGTGAACGGTCAGGTCTGGCATCGGTTACTCCAAGTCCGTTATTCTACAGCACTGGGCAGACCGCCATCAGCCGACGCAGCCGCGATGCTATGATGGAGGGATTCGGGAGGTGGCACAGTGAAACGAATCGCGATGCTAGCAACGTTGGCAGTATGGTGCGGGACCTGCCTGCTGGCCGATTTCAGCTACGAGCAGACCTCGAAGATGACCGGCGGCATGATGGCGGGCGTGATGAAGTTCGCCGGGGCATTCTCGAAGCAGGCCCGGGAGCCCATCAAGACAACCGTGCTGGTGAAGGGCAACCGCATGGCGCAGCTCAGCAGCACCATCGGGCACATCATCGACCTGGACAAAGAAACCATCACCGACATCGACTTCCAGAAGAGGACCTATTCGGTGGTGACCTTCGCCCAGATGGCCGAGGCCCTCAAGCAGCTCGAGGCCAAGATGAAGTCCGAGAAGGGATCCGAGCAGGCCAACATGAACGTGAAGGCCTCCGTCAAAGAGACCGGGCAGACTAAGCCATTCTCGGGCGTGACCGCGCGCGAGATGGTTGTGACCCTGGAAATGGAAGGGACCGATCAGAAGACCGGCCAGACCGGCACCTTCATGGTGATCACCGCGGACATGTGGATTGCGCCACAGGCCGGCTACGACGAGGTCAGCCAGTTCCACCAGCGCATGGGGCAGAAGCTGAACTGGGCGCCGGGAGCGGGCATGTTCTCGCAGGGCCGTGGGGATATCGCCAGGGCCATGGCGGACGTGC
>CAVRZY010000082.1:0-47896 GCA_963725415.1 uncultured Acidobacteriota bacterium
TCGCATTTTTGGCGGTTCTTGCGGTTGTGTTCGGGTGTGGGATTGCAGCCCGGCAGTTTGGCTTCTTCG
The DNA here is from genome assembly GCA_963725415.1 of uncultured Acidobacteriota bacterium. Lineage (GTDB taxonomy): Bacteria > Acidobacteriota > Terriglobia > Bryobacterales > Bryobacteraceae > CAVRZY01. The sequence goes on from CAVRZY010000082.1 coordinate 70, forward strand.
GCTTCCTGAAGTCTTATCCCTTCCGGGGAGCGGACGTGTTGTTCCCGCTTGTCTTTTGGCTTGTGGCGCCCGGGTTCTTGATCGCCCAGGCGCGATCGCTCGCTCGACGGCCCGTTTCACATCCCGTGATTCCCCTCTGGCAGGCCCTTGGGACTGTTCTGGTTGTGGTGCTGCTCGTCGGGAAGACTTCTCAGGCTCTCCGTGTGTTCCCGGGGAGCCTGGCCAATTTCACGCGCCCGTGGCTGCGCTATGCCGCCAAAGCGGAGGACCCGTTTGAGGAGATGACTCGCTGGATTCGCGCGCACACCCCGGAGTCCGCTGCCTTCATCGCACCACCCTGCGAAGACAGGTTTTGGCTGGCCGCAGAACGCGCTCTGGTCGTGAACTTCAAGGCGGCGCCGCATAACGCCGCCATCCTGGGGTGGCATCGCCGCATCACCCGGCTAAACCGAAATCGCCAGTTCCATTCCGTGGGATTCGGCATCTGCGCCGAATTGAGCCAGAACTTCCCCGCCCTGGATCTCGAACAGCTCAAAGCCATCCGCGATGCCTACGCCGCAGACTACTACCTGACCACGCGAAGAAGAGAGGATTTGGCCGATCGCCTGGTCCACATGAACGCTGCCTACTGCCTGTATCACCTGAGCAACCGGGGTGGAAAGTGAATCGAAGATCGCGCCCGCATCATCCTGGAACTCGCGACCGTCATCCCGCTACTTCACCGCCAGCGTAAACTCCAGCGCCAGCACCAGGGCTTCCGGCGTCACCCGGATTGAGGACACTTGGAACTTCATCAATTCCTGCCGGTAGGGCGCGTTGCTCCGCTTCTCCTCGAAGATCTTCTTCACATCCTCGCGCAGGTCGTATTGAAATTCCTTGCGCAGCGTCTCCGCCAGCGCCTTGCGAACCCGGCGAATGTAATAGCTGTCTCTTCCCTTGCTTTCCACTCGCAAGTCTGTGAGCCGGATGACGCCCTGTTGACAATAGGGGACGGCTGTGATCGTCACCTCGAATGAGTCCCCCAAGCCAATGCACTTCCCGAAGATATCCAGGGCCGAGCGCCCGCTGAAGCGGGCCCTCACGCGCAGGCTGCCGTTCTCGCCTCGGATCTCCGGGTTCTCCAGATAGGCGTAATTGCACTTGGCCGTCCGGCTGCCGCGCACGTACCTCCGTCCCTCCTGCGTAAACACCTGCTCGGCCAGCATCCTCTTGATGGCCGTGTAGTGAATCGCCAGTTCGCTGCCGGCGGCGCTGGAGCAAAGCCATGCGACAAAAGCAAGGGAACTGATCGCTGCTCTCAAGGCGGACTAGCCATGCTACCACGCCGCAGCCGCCGCCACGCAAGCGGAGTGTCCCGGCCTCGCCCCACTGGCTGTCAATTGCCCCACGTCGGCGTCATGCACTACAATCTTTGGCAACATGCGTCCCTCGACAGCGATTTTCTATGGTTGCGTTTCGGTGGCCGGGCTCCTCATGGTCTTCGCGGGCATCCGGCTCTTCCTGAAGGTCAAGATTCACTTGCGCCCGCAACCAGACCGCCCAGAGACTGCAAGGCCCGCCCCAAGGTTCAAGACGGCAGTTGCCGCCCTCTTGCTCTCCGCCTTCGGTTTTGCCGCATTCATCTATCCGGTGCACGTCGTGGCCCGTTTCGTTTGGAACGGACTCTACACCGTGTACAAGACGATCGAAGGCGCCGACGCGCATACCCAGCTCCTCTTCGAGCTCCAAAGCGAAGAGTTCACCAGGGGTCTGCTCGCGCAGCCGAAGTACCAGGACGCAAAACGCCTCAACAAGTACGAAGCAAAGGTATTCTCGCAAGGCGGCGAAGACGGTATCATTTCGGAAATCTTCAGAAGGGTGGGAACGACAAACAAGATATTTGTCGAGTTCGGCCCGGGAATGGCATGGAGAACAACACCGTTCTACTGCTGAGAGAGGACTGGAGCGGCGTGTGGTTGGAAGCGGACCGGAGCTCTGTAGAAAGCATACGCACTTACTTTTCCCGGGAGATCAAAGCGGGGAGGCTCTCGGTATATCAGGAGTTCATCACAGCCGAAAACATCCAGGCACTGTTTGCGAAAGCCAAGGTGCCTGCCGAGTTCGATCTGCTGTCAATTGACATCGACCGCAACGACTATTGGGTATGGGAGAAAATCGAGCAGTATCGCCCGAGAGTCGTGGTGATTGAATACAACGCCATCTTCCCCCCGGGTATTCAGTGGATAGTGGAATACGATCCCGGAGCCATGTGGGACGGTTCCAGCCGCGCCGGTGCGAGTCTGACTTCACTGGAGCTTTTGGGGCGAAAGAAAGGGTACAAGCTGGTTGGATGCAGTCTGCAAGGCGTCAATGCCTTTTTTGTTCGCGATGCGTTAGTGGGCGCGGCTTTCTGCGAGCCGTTTACCGCGCAAAACCACTATGAGCCGCCCAGGTACTTCCTGAATAAACGCAAGCTAGGACACCCCAGGAGGCCCTAGCAGCCCGTGGATAAAGTCACAGTGCGCGAATTTCGGGGACAGGCGACGAAACTCCGTGTCGAGGCGGCCATTCAAACTAGGGCACTTAGCCGAGGGAGTTTCGTTGCCTGTCCCCGAAATTCCCTCCGCCGACCGGTCTGCCGGACTTTATCCACGGACTGCTAGCGGGGCAGGCGGAGATTCTGCGAAGGGAGAGATAGTGTTGAAATCGGCGCTGGTCCGGATGCGGGACCGAACCCTGCGGAGGTGGTGGCCCAAGGATCCCTATCTGCTTGCCGCAGCCCTGGTTTTCGCGTTGGTGCTGATACGGTTTTTTGTCCCCTCTTTCGAAGAGAACGAGGCGGACAGGCTGTTGCCCGGGCGGAGACTGATAGATCCTTCGTTCCTGAAACAGGACTGGATTGCTGGCCACGGCCCCACGGGCCCTGAGCTGACCCTGCTGTTCTCCACAGTGCTCGCCCCGCTCTGGCTGTGCCTCAAAAGAGCCCCTTGCGGTAGCGCTGGCGGGCCGCCTGCTCCAGTGGGGCCTGCTGCTTTATGCGCTGGCGAAGTTCGCAAAAGAAATCCAAGTCAAGTGGTACTGGTTCGCCGCCGGGTTGGCCCTGTGGATCTGGTCGGGGCAGTCCATGGCGGCGGGCGAATGGGTCTTTGGCGGCATAGAACAGAAGTGCCCGGCCTATGCCTTCCTGCTGCTCTCGTTGACCTCGCTGCTTCGCCGCCAGATGCTCCGCGCCGCTCTATTCTGCGGTATCGCCATCTGGTTCCACCTCCTGGTAGGCGGCTGGGGGGCGGTGGCCTTGACGGGGGCGCTGTTCACACGGTTCCATGAATACGGGCGCCGGCAGGTGCTGACGTTCACGCTTCTTGTGGCCATTCTCAGTGTGCCGTTGCTGATGACCGCGCTGAGGTATATGACGCTGGGGAGTTCGGCCGGACTGGTTTCTCAGCAGGCCGTGGCCCCGGATTTTCTGGTGGTTGTCTTTCGTCATCCCCATCATCTGGATCCTAGTTTCTTCCTCACCCTCCGAAAACTCCTCGCAGTGTGCCTCTTCACGGTCTGCACCTTCTTCGCTGTTCCGAAAGTCGTTCCCACAAGCAAGGCCAGATTCCTCCTGGCATTCCTGACCGTTCTGGTGGGCGTGTTCGGCGCCGGCATTGTGGCCCGGCAGTGCGGCCTGCTCAGCTTTCTGAAGAGCTATCCATTCCGAGTTGGCGACGTGCTGATTCCGTTAGTCTTTTGGCTGGTGCGCCCGGGGTGCTGGCGGAGCAGGCGCCGTCGCTGGCGCGACGGTCTCATTCACCGGGCGCAATCCCCGTCTTTCGGGTTCTGGAAGTTCTCCTGATTTCGGCAGTGGTGGTTTGGAAAACCTCCGTCGCTGTCCGGCTGGTCCCTCCAGAGCTGACGAAGTTCACCCGTGCCTGGCTGCTTTATCGAAGTCAGGTGCAGGACCCGTTTGAGGAAATGACTCGCTGGATTGGCCAGCACACCCCGAAGTCCGCGACGGTTATCGCGCCCCCTTGCGAGGACAGGTTTCGGCCGCGCGCAGAACGCGCCGTGGTCGCGACCTTTAAGACTGCTCCGCATAACGCCACGATCCTGGAGTGGCATCGCAGATTAACCCATTTGAACGGAGGGCATGAATTCCGTTCGACTGGATTCAACGTCTGCGCCGAACTGATGCAAAATTTTCCGGCGCTCCGCCGCGAGCAGCTCAGAGCGCTTCGGGAAACCTACACCGCAGACTACTACCTAACCACGCGGGAGAGAGAGGATCTCCGCGAGTACCTTATCCACCGAAACGCCGCCTACTACCTCTACGCGCTGAGCAACCTGCCCGGGAAGTGAGCCGCCGTTGTTGTGGCGCCCCATTTTTGTGGCACAGTTGTAAGAAACGGAGGGTTGCCGACCCGCTTTTGGCCACCTTGGGAGGAGCCATGCTGAAGTGCCTGCTGCGCAGTCTAGCAATCTTGATCTCACTGACTGAGGGCCTCCAGGCCCAAGTCAAGGAGCCGTTCTTCTTCATTCAGGCCTCCGACCCACAGTTCGGCATGTACGCCGCCGACCAGGACTTCGAGCAGGAGACCGCCAACTTCGAGTTTGCCATTGCCACCGTCAACCGCCTCCGTCCGGCATTCCTGATCGTCACGGGCGACCTGGTCAACAAGGCCGGCGATCCTGGCGAAGTGGCAGAGTATCAGCGAATCGCGGCGAAACTTGACAGCTCGATCCCGCTCTACAACGTTGCTGGCAATCATGACCTGGGGAACCAGCCGACTCTTGGCAGCCTGGCCGAGTATCGCCGGAAGTTTGGTCCGGACTACTACAGCTTTCGCGTGGGACGGACGGCCTTTTTCGTTTTGAATTCGGCCATCATCTACGCGCCGCAAAACGTGCCTGACGAGTTGAACAGACAGGAAGCCTGGTTGCGCGAGCAGCTTGAAAAGGCAAAGAGCGATGGGATGCGCCAGTTGGTGGTCATCCAGCATCACCCGTGGTTCATTAAGGCCCCGGACGAAAAAGACCAGTACGAGAACATCCCACGGGAGCGGCGCGACAGATACCTGGCCTTACTCCATGGATACGGCGTCACGCACGTTTTTGCGGGGCATTACCACAGGAACGCCGTGGCGAAAGACGGCCCCCTGGAGATGGTGACCACGGGCGCAGTGGGTAAGCCACTGGGGAACGACCGCTCGGGACTGAGGGTCGTCATGGTCCGGGAGACAGGCCTCCAGCACCGCTACTACGACTTGGGCGCGCTGCCAAACGGGATCGTGCCCCGGTAGCGATACCGTGGTAAGTTGTCCATCTAGAGGAACTCTCATGCACAGACTACAGTTTTGCTTGCTGCTGCCGGCTGCGCTGCTGGCGGTCCCGGGCAGCGCCCTCAGTCAACAGGTTCCGGCCAGCATCATCTCGGAAGGCGTTCCCGAAGTTCCGCGCGAGCTAGCCCGGAAGCTGAACCCGTATCAGAACATCCGGGGCGCGTTCTTCAGCTCCTGGCACCCCAGCCGGCGCGAGATGCTCATCGGTACTCGCTTTGCGGACACCTTTCAAGCGCACTACGTGAAGACGCCGGGGGGCTACCGCCAGCAACTTACCTTCTTTCGCGAGCCTGTGGGCGGCGGACGGCTGTGCCCGCAGCCTGGGAAGAGCTACTTCGTGTTCGCCATGGACGAAGGAGGCTCGGAGTTCTTTCAGCTCTACCGCTTTGAGATGGCCAGCGGCGCTTACCAGATGCTCACCGACGGGAAATCGTTGAACCAGTACGGCCCATTCAATAACAAGGGGGACCGAATCGCGTTTGTCAGTACGCGGCGCAATGGCCGCGACTTTGACATTTACACCATAGACCCTGAACGGCCCGCCACCTCCAAGCTGGTCCTCCAGGTCCAGGGCGCCTGGGCCCCGGTGGACTGGTCGCCGGACGACCGGCGGCTCCTGGTCAGGCAGTACATCTCAGCTAACGAGTCGTATTTTCATCTCCTGGATTTGGAGGCCGGTAAGACGGAGGCCTTGCTTCCGGCAGAAAAAGAGAAGGCCTTCTATGGCGCCGCCCGCTGGAGTCGGGACGGCAAAGGAGTCTATTTCACCAGCGACCGCCAGTCCGAATTCCAGCGCCTCTGGTATCTCGAATTGGCTTCCGGCAAACTCACTGCTTTGACCAACCACATTCCGTGGGACATCGAGACGATGGATCTTTCGCCGGACGGGTCGCTGCTGGCGTTTACCGCCAACGAGGACGGCATCAGCAAGCTGCACCTGTTGAACACGGGCACTGGAAAGGAGTTACCCCAGCCGAAGCTGCCGGTGGGCCAAATCTTTGGCCTGAAATTCCACGCGACTTTGAGGGAACTGGCTCTGGGCATGATGTCGGCGCGCTCGCCGGCCGACGTGTACTCCTACAATCTGGACACCGGGCGGTTGACGCGCTGGACCTACAGCGAGGCCGGGGGCCTAAACCCTAACAACTTCCCGGAAACCAAGCTCATTCATTACCCCACCTTCGACCAGGTCAACGGTAAGCCGAGGATGATTCCCGCTTTCATCACCAGGCCCGGGCCGCGCTTCAAGCCGTCCTATCCCGTGTTGATCGATATTCACGGCGGGCCGGAGGGCCAGGCGCGTCCGGGCCTGAACGCTTCCTATCCGATCAACGAACTGGGGATCGCCACCATCGAGCCCAACGTCCGCGGATCGAGCGGCTACGGGAAGACGTATCTGAAACTAGACAACGGTTTCCTGCGTGAGGACTCGGTGAAGGACATCGGCGCTTTACTGGATTGGATCGCCACCCAGCCGGACCTGGACTCGAAACGTGTGGCCGTGACGGGCGGCTCCTACGGTGGTTACATGTCGCTGGCCTCGATGGTGCACTACAGCGACCGTCTCAAGTGCGGCATCGACGTGGTCGGCGTCAGCAATTGGGTCACTTTCCTGAAGAGCACCCAAGCCTACCGCCAGGACCTGCGGAGGGCCGAGTACGGCGACGAGCGCGATCCCAAGATGCGCGAGTTCCTGGAGCGCATCTCGCCGCTAAACAGCACCCAGAAGATCAAGGTGCCCATGCTAGTGGTCCAGGGTAAGAACGATCCCCGCGTTCCCGTCACCGAATCCGAGCAGATGGTCCGCAGGATTCGGGAGGACGGCGGTACGGTCTGGTACGTGATGGCCCAAGACGAGGGTCATGGTTTCGGCAAGAAACAAAACCGCGACTACCAGGAGTGGGCCGAGATTCTCTTCCTGGAGCAGTTCCTGTTGAAGTAGGACGTAATGCCTCAGAGGCTGTGAAAAAAATCAAATGCCCGCTTCTCACGCACTGCAGTCGCACTGTTTTCAGTGTGGGATATGCCTCCGGCTTGTCCTCTTCACACGCCGGAAGAGTTTTTTCACACCTTCTGAGGCATTGCAGCAGGCCGAGGATCAGCCTGTCCTGGGCAGCGGTCCCAGCGCGTTGCGCACCATGTCCCGCTCTGGGGTGAACCACTCGGCGTAGGCGGTGCCCGGCGGGAACTCGTCGCGGCTCTCCGCCAGCAGATCCTTCAGCCGCAACCGCAGGCCCGTCATCACCTGGGGGACATGGTGCGCAACGCGCTGAGGACCGCTTCCCCAGGACAGGCTAATCCTCGCCCTGCTGCAATGCCTCAGAAGGTGTGAAAAAACTCTTCTCGGCGTGTGAAGAGGACAAGCCGGAGGCATATCCCACACTGAAAACAGTGCGACTGCAGTGCGTGAGAAGCGGGCATTTGGATTTTTTTCACAGGCCTCTGAGGCATTACGTCCTCTTCAACAGGAACCTGCTCCAGGAAGAGAATCTCGGCCCAGCTCCTGGTGGTCGCAGTTTTGTTTCTTGCCGAAACCATAGATTCTCGTCTTGGGCCATCACGTACCAGACGGTACCGCCATCCTCCCGAATCCTGCGGACCATCTGCTCGGATTCGGTGACGGGAACGCGGGGATCCTTGCTTACCTGGACCACTAGCATGGGCACCTTGATCTTCTGGGTGCTGTTTAGCGGCGAGATGCGCTCCGGGACACTCGCGCATCTTGGGATCGCGCCTGGGTCGCCGTACTCGGCCCTCCGCAGGTCCTGGCGGTAGGCTTGGGTGCTCTTCAGGAAAGTGACCCAATTGCTGACGCCGACCACGTCGATGCCGCACTTGAGACGGTCACTGTAGTGCACCATCAAGGCCAGCGACATGTAACCACGGTCGGAGCCGCCCGTCACGGCCACACGTTTCGAGGTCCAGGTCCGGCTGGGTGGCGATCCAATCGAGTAAAGCGACGATGTCCCTTCACCGAGACCTCACGCAGGAAACCGTTGTCTAGTTTCAGATACGTCTTCCCGTAGCCGCTGCGATACCGCGGACGTTCGGTATCGATGGTGGCGATACCCCAGTTCGTTGATCAAATAGGAAGCGTTCCGGCCCGGACGCGCCTGTACCCTCCGGCCCGCCGTGAATATCGATCAACACGGGATAGGACGGCTTGAAGCGCGCCCCGGGCCTGGTGATGAAAGCGGGAATCATCCTCGCGCTAACCGTTGACCTGGTCGAAGGTCGGGTGAATGAATAGAGCTTGGTTTCCGGGAAGTCCTTAGGGTTTAGGCCCCCGGCCTCGCTGTAGGTCCAGCGCGTCAACCGCCCGGTGCTCGGATTGTAGGAGTACACGTCGGCCAGCGAGAGCGCCGACATGATGCCCAGGAGCCAGTTCCCTCAAAGTCGCGTGGAATTTGCAGGCCAAAGATTTGGCCCACCGGCAGCTTCGGCTGGGGTAACTCCTTTCCAGTGCCGTCTTCAACAGGTGCAGCTTGCTGATGCCGTCCTCGTTGGCGGTAAACGCCGGCAGCAGACCGTCCGGCGAAAGATCCCGTCGTCTCGAATATCCCAGGGAATGTGGTTGGTCAAAGCAGTCAGTTTGCCGGAAGCCAATTCGAGATACCAGAGGCGCTGGAATTCGGACTGGCGGTCGCTGGTGAAATAGACTCCTTTGCCGTCCCAACTCCAGCGGGCGGCGCAGTAGAAGGCCTTCTCTTTTTCTGCCGGAAGCAAGGCCTCCGTCTTACCGGCCTCCAAATCCAGGAGATGAAAATACGACTCGTTAGCTGAGATGTACTGCCTGACCAGGAGCCGCCGGTCGTCCGGCGACCAGTCCACCGGGGCCCCGGCGCCCTGGACCTGGAGGACCAGCTTGGATGGTGGCGGGCCGTTAAGGGTCTATGGTGTAAATGTCAAAGTCGCGGCCATTGCGCCGCGTACTGACAAACGCGATTCGGTCCCCCTTGTTATTGAATGGGCCGTACTGGTTCAACGATTTCCCGTCGGTGAGCATCTGGTAAGCGCCGCTGGCCATCTCAAAGCGGTAGAGCTGAAAGAACTCCGAGCCTCCTTCGTCCATGGCGAACACGGGGAAGTTGCTCTTCCCAGGCTGCGGGCACAGCCGTCCGCCGCCCACAGGCTCGCGAAAGAAGGTAAGTTGCTGGCGGTAGCCCCCCGGCGTCTTCACGTAGTGCGCTTGAAAGGTGTCCGCAAAGCGAGTACCGATGAGCATCTCGCGCCGGCTGGGGTGCCAGGAGCTGAAGAACGCGCCCCGGATGTTCTGATACGGGTTCAGCTTCCGGGCTAGCTGGCGCGAAACTTCGGGAACGCCTTCCGAGATGATGCTGGCCGGAACCTGTTGACTGAGGGCGCTGCCCGGGACCGCCAGCAGCGCAGCCGGCGGCGGCAAGCAAAACTGTAGTCTGTGCATGAGAGATCCTCTAGATGGACAACTTACCACGGTATCGCTACCGGGGCACGATCCCGTTTGGCAGCGCGCCCAAGTCGTAGTAGCGGTATCGAGGCCTGTCTCCCGGACCATGACGACCCTCAGTCCCGAGCGGTCGTTCCCCAGTGGCTTACCCACTGCGCCCGTGGTCACCATCTCCAGGGGGCCGTCTTTCGCCACGGCGTTCCTGTGGTAATGCCCCGCAAAAACGTGCGTGACGCCATATCCATGGAGTAAGGCCAGGTATCTGTCGCGCCGCTCCCGTGGGATGTTCTCGTACTGGTCTTTTTCGTCCGGGGCCTTAATGAACCACGGGTGATGCTGGATGACCACCAACTGGCGCATCCCATCGCTCTTTGCCTTTTCAAGCTGCTCGCGCAACCAGGCTTCCTGTCTGTTCAACTCGTCAGGCACGTTTTGCGGCGCGTAGATGATGGCCGAATTCAAAACGAAAAAGGCCGTCCGTCCCACGCGAAAGCTGTAGTAGTCCGGACCAAACTTCCGGCGATACTCGGCCAGGCTGCCAAGAGTCGGCTGGTTCCCCAGGTCATGATTGCCAGCAACGTTGTAGAGCGGGATCGAGCTGTCAAGTTTCGCCGCGATTCGCTGATACTCTGCCACTTCGCCAGGATCGCCGGCCTTGTTGACCAGGTCGCCCGTGACGATCAGGAATGCCGGACGGAGGCGGTTGACGGTGGCAATGGCAAACTCGAAGTTGGCGGTCTCCTGCTCGAAGTCCTGGTCGGCGGCGTACATGCCGAACTGTGGGTCGGAGGCCTGAATGAAGAAGAACGGCCCTTGACTTGGGCCTGGAGGCCCTCAGTCAGTGAGATCAAGATTGCTAGACTGCGCAGCAGGCACTTCAGCATGGCTCCTCCCAAGGTGGCCAAAAGCGGGTCGGCAACCCTCCGTTTCTTACAACTGTGCCACAAAAATGGGGCGCCACAACAACAGCGGCTCACTTCCCGGGCAGGTTGCTCAGCGCGTAGAGGTAGTAGGCGGCGTTTCGGTGGATAAGGTACTCGCGGAGATCCTCTCTCTCCCGCGTGGTTAGGTAGTAGTCTGCGGTGTAGGTTTCCCGAAGCGCTCTGAGCTGCTCGCGGCGGAGCGCCGGAAAATTTTGCATCAGTTCGGCGCAGACGTTGAATCCAGTCGAACGGAATTCATGCCCTCCGTTCAAATGGGTTAATCTGCGATGCCACTCCAGGATCGTGGCGTTATGCGGAGCAGTCTTAAAGGTCGCGACCACGGCGCGTTCTGCGCGCGGCCGAAACCTGTCCTCGCAAGGGGGCGCGATAACCGTCGCGGACTTCGGGGTGTGCTGGCCAATCCAGCGAGTCATTTCCTCAAACGGGTCCTGCACCTGACTTCGATAAAGCAGCCAGGCACGGGTGAACTTCGTCAGCTCTGGAGGGACCAGCCGGACAGCGACGGAGGTTTTCCAAACCACCACTGCCGAAATCAGGAGAACTCCCAGAACCCGAAAGACGGGGATTGCGCCCGGTGAATGAGACCGTCGCGCCAGCGACGGCGCCTGCTCCGCCAGCACCCCGGGCGCCACCAGCCAAAAGACTAACGGAATCAGCACGTCGCCAACTCGGAATGGATAGCTCTTCAGAAAGCTGAGCAGGCCGCACTGCCGGGCCACAATGCCGGCGCCGAACACGCCCACCAGAACGGTCAGGAATGCCAGGAGGAATCTGGCCTTGCTTGTGGGAACGACTTTCGGAACAGCGAAGAAGGTGCAGACCGTGAAGAGGCACACTGCGAGGAGTTTTCGGAGGGTGAGGAAGAAACTTGGATCCAGATGATGGGGATGACGAAAGACAACCACCAGAAAATCCGGGGCCACGGCCTGCTGAGAAACCAGTCCGGCCGAACTCCCCAGCGTCATATACCTCAGCGCGGTCATCAGCAACGGCACACTGAGAATGGCCACAAGAAGCGTGAACGTCAGCACCTGCCGGCGCCCGTATTCATGGAACCGTGTGAACAGCGCCCCCGTCAAGGCCACCGCCCCCCAGCCGCCTACCAGGAGGTGGAACCAGATGGCGATACCGCAGAATAGAGCGGCGCGGAGCATCTGGCGGCGAAGCAGCGAGGTCAACGAGAGCAGCAGGAAGGCATAGGCCGGGCACTTCTGTTCTATGCCGCCAAAGACCCATTCGCCCGCCGCCATGGACTGCCCCGACCAGATCCACAGGGCCAACCCGGCGGCGAACCAGTACCACTTGACTTGGATTTCTTTTGCGAACTTCGCCAGCGCATAAAGCAGCAGGCCCCACTGGAGCAGGCGGCCCGCCAGCGCTACCGCAAGGGGCTCTTTGAGGCACAGCCAGAGCGGGGCGAGCACTGTGGAGAACAGCAGGGTCAGCTCAGGGCCCGTGGGGCCGTGGCCAGCAATCCAGTCCTGTTTCAGGAACGAAGGATCTATCAGTCTCCGCCCGGGCAACAGCCTGTCCGCCTCGTTCTCTTCGAAAGAGGGGACAAAAAACCGTATCAGCACCAACGCGAAAACCAGGGCTGCGGCAAGCAGATAGGGATCCTTGGGCCACCACCTCCGCAGGGTTCGGTCCCGCATCCGGACCAGCGCCGATTTCAACACTATCTCTCCCTTCGCAGAATCTCCGCCTGCCCCGCTAGCAGTCCGTGGATAAAGTCCGGCAGACCGGTCGGCGGAGGGAATTTCGGGGACAGGCAACGAAACTCCCTCGGCTAAGTGCCCTAGTTTGAATGGCCGCCTCGACACGGAGTTTCGTCGCCTGTCCCCGAAATTCGCGCACTGTGACTTTATCCACGGGCTGCTAGGGCCTCCTGGGGTGTCCTAGCTTGCGTTTATTCAGGAAGTACCTGGGCGGCTCATAGTGGTTTTGCGCGGTAAACGGCTCGCAGAAAGCCGCGCCCACTAACGCATCGCGAACAAAAAAGGCATTGACGCCTTGCAGACTGCATCCAACCAGCTTGTACCCTTTCTTTCGCCCCAAAAGCTCCAGTGAAGTCAGACTCGCACCGGCGCGGCTGGAACCGTCCCACATGGCTCCGGGATCGTATTCCACTATCCACTGAATACCCGGGGGGAAGATGGCGTTGTATTCAATCACCACGACTCTCGGGCGATACTGCTCGATTTTCTCCCATACCCAATAGTCGTTGCGGTCGATGTCAATTGACAGCAGATCGAACTCGGCAGGCACCTTGGCTTTCGCAAACAGTGCCTGGATGTTTTCGGCTGTGATGAACTCCTGATATACCGAGAGCCTCCCCGCTTTGATCTCCCGGGAAAAGTAAGTGCGTATGCTTTCTACAGAGCCTCCGGTCCGCTTCCAACCACACGCCGCTCCAGTCCTCTCTCAGCAGTAGAACGGTGTTGTTCTCCATGCCATTCCCGGCGCCGAACTCGACAAATATCTTGTTTGTCGTTCCCACCCTTCTGAAGATTTCCGAAATGATACCGTCTTCGCCGCCTTGCGAGAATACCTTTGCTTCGTACTTGTTGAGGCGTTTTGCGTCCTGGTACTTCGGCTGCGCGAGCAGACCCCTGGTGAACTCTTCGCTTTGGAGGCTCGAAGAGGAGCTGGGTATGCGCGTCGGCGCCTTCGATCGTCTTGTACACGGTGTAGAGTCCGTTCCAAACGAAACGGGCCACGACGTGCACCGGATAGATGAATGCGGCAAAACCGAAGGCGGAGAGCAAGAGGGCGGCAACTGCCGTCTTGAACCTTGGGGCGGGCCTTGCAGTCTCTGGGCGGTCTGGTTGCGGGCGCAAGTGAATCTTGACCTTCAGGAAGAGCCGGATGCCCGCGAAGACCATGAGGAGCCCGGCCACCGAAACGCAACCATAGAAAATCGCTGTCGAGGGACGCATGTTGCCAAAGATTGTAGTGCATGACGCCGACGTGGGGCAATTGACAGCCAGTGGGGCGAGGCCGGGACACTCCGCTTGCGTGGCGGCGGCTGCGGCGTGGTAGCATGGCTAGTCCGCCTTGAGAGCAGCGATCAGTTCCCTTGCTTTTGTCGCATGGCTTTGCTCCAGCGCCGCCGGCAGCGAACTGGCGATTCACTACACGGCCATCAAGAGGATGCTGGCCGAGCAGGTGTTTACGCAGGAGGGACGGAGGTACGTGCGCGGCAGCCGGACGGCCAAGTGCAATTACGCCTATCTGGAGAACCCGGAGATCCGAGGCGAGAACGGCAGCCTGCGCGTGAGGGCCCGCTTCAGCGGGCGCTCGGCCCTGGATATCTTCGGGAAGTGCATTGGCTTGGGGGACTCATTCGAGGTGACGATCACAGCCGTCCCCTATTGTCAACAGGGCGTCATCCGGCTCACAGACTTGCGAGTGGAAAGCAAGGGAAGAGACAGCTATTACATTCGCCGGGTTCGCAAGGCGCTGGCGGAGACGCTGCGCAAGGAATTTCAATACGACCTGCGCGAGGATGTGAAGAAGATCTTCGAGGAGAAGCGGAGCAACGCGCCCTACCGGCAGGAATTGATGAAGTTCCAAGTGTCCTCAATCCGGGTGACGCCGGAAGCCCTGGTGCTGGCGCTGGAGTTTACGCTGGCGGTGAAGTAGCGGGATGACGGTCGCGAGTTCCAGGATGATGCGGGCGCGATCTTCGATTCACTTTCCACCCCGGTTGCTCAGGTGATACAGGCAGTAGGCAGCGTTCATGTGGACCAGGCGATCGGCCAAATCCTCTCTTCTTCGCGTGGTCAGGTAGTAGTCTGCGGCGTAGGCATCGCGGATGGCTTTGAGCTGTTCGAGATCCAGGGCGGGGAAGTTCTGGCTCAATTCGGCGCAGATGCCGAATCCCACGGAATGGAACTGGCGATTTCGGTTTAGCCGGGTGATGCGGCGATGCCACCCCAGGATGGCGGCGTTATGCGGCGCCGCCTTGAAGTTCACGACCAGAGCGCGTTCTGCGGCCAGCCAAAACCTGTCTTCGCAGGGTGGTGCGATGAAGGCAGCGGACTCCGGGGTGTGCGCGCGAATCCAGCGAGTCATCTCCTCAAACGGGTCCTCCGCTTTGGCGGCATAGCGCAGCCACGAGCGCGTGAAATTGGCCAGGCTCCCCGGGAACACACGGAGAGCCTGAGAAGTCTTCCCGACGAGCAGCACCACAACCAGAACAGTCCCAAGGGCCTGCCAGAGGGGAATCACGGGATGTGAAACGGGCCGTCGAGCGAGCGATCGCGCCTGGGCGATCAAGAACCCGGGCGCCACAAGCCAAAAGACAAGCGGGAACAACACGTCCGCTCCCCGGAAGGGATAAGACTTCAGGAAGCCGAAGAAGCCAAACTGCCGGGCTGCAATCCCACACCCGAACACAACCGCAAGAACCGCCAAAAATGCGATCAGGAGCCTGGCCTTGGCTGTGGAGAGGGCTTTCGGAACGACGAAGAAGGTACAGATCATGAAGAGGCCTGCCGCCAGGAGCTTGCCGGAGGTGAGGAAGAAGTAGGGATCGAGATGATGCGGGTTGCGAAACAAAACGATCAGAGCATCCGCATCGATGCCCTGGCGGGAAGAAAGCTCGGTCAAGCCTCCCGGCGCCAGATACCGAAGCGCCGCCCATACCAACGGCAGGCTGAGAATAGCTGTGGCGAGCGCAAAGGTCAGGAGGCGCCGGCGGCCGTACTCACGAAAACGGACTAGCAGCGCTCCGGTCAGAGCGATTGCTCCCCACCCTCCCACCAGCGCGTGGAACCAGACGGCGATGCCGCAGAAAATACCTGCGCGGAGCATCTGGCAGCGAAGCAGCGAGGTCAGCGACAGGATCAGGAAGGCGTAGGCCGGGCACTTTTGCTCCGCGCCGCCAAAGATCCATTCGCCCGCTGCCATGGACTGCCCGGACCAGATCCACAGTCCCAATCCGAAGGCAAACCAATGCCACTTGACCTCGATTTCTCTGGCGAACTTGGCCAGCGAATAGAGCAAGAGGCACCAGAGCAAAAGGCGCGCGGTCAGGGCTACGGCGAGGGCATCTTTGAGCAACAGCCAGAGCGGGGCGACTAAAGCAGAGAACAGCAGGGCCACATCCAGGCCCGCAGTGCCCAGGCGTGCGATCCAGTCGTGCTTCAGAAAGGAGGGATCGATCAGGGTGCGCGCCAGCAACAACTTACCGGGCTCGTTAGCATCCAGATAAGGGACAAAGTGCCGGATCAGGGCGAGGGCGAAAACAATCGCGGCGGCGAGGCCATACCGGTCCTTCGGCCAGCGTTTGAGCAGCGTTTGGATGCGCATTGGGCCCTGGACGGAATCTCCGCAAAGAGTATACGCTAACCGGACGGATTGTGGCGGTTTCTCAGGCTGGCGGCGGCGATTTGAGCGATGTCGAGAAGCTTGGGTGGGGCGGGTGAGGCGGAGGCCAGGCCGTCACGAAGCATGGTGTAGCAGAAAGGACAGGCCGCGGCCACGGTGCTGGCGCCGGTGGCGGCCAGTTGCTGGGCGCGAGCCAGGTTCACGCGCGTTCCTTTTTCCTCTCCCAGGAAGACCAGCCCGCCGCCGGCCCCGCAGCAGTAACCTGCTGGCGGGTGCGGGGCGGCTCGATCAGTTTCCCCCAGCGCCGATGACGTCGCGCGGCGGTTCGTAAATCTCGCGGTAGCGCCCCAGGTAGCAGGCGTCGTGGTAAACAACCTGCTCCCGGTCCGCGGCGGCAAGCGGCAACCACGGGAGGAAACGCGCCAGGAACTCGCTGTGGTGCTCGATGGGAGGCGGCGTACCGAATTCTTGCCAGTCTTCCGAGATTGTTCGGACGCAGTGGGGGCAGATGGAAAGCATCCTGGTGACACCGCTCTGCGCGGATGTGTTCAAGGTTGCCCTGGGCCGCTTGCTGGAACAGGAGGTCGTTGCCCAGCCGGCGCGCTGGATCCCCGGCGCATTGTTCTTTCTTCAACACGCCGAAGGTGATGCCCAGCGCGCGGAGAACCTGCGCCAGGGCGAGCACGATCTCGCGACCGTGCGGGTCGTAGGAGCCCATGCAGCCCAGCCAGAGGCAGTATTGCTGGGCGCCATCGTAAAGCGGCAGCCCGTTTTTCCGGATGAATCCTTCACGCTCGGTGTGAGGGAAACCCGAGCGCGTTTCCGTGGCGCTCGAGGCTGGAGGAAGAATGAGGTGCCGTGCGGATCTTTCCATTGGCCGGTGTTCACCGCGCCGCGGCGCAGCCCGATGATGACAGGAAGGTGCTGAACGCCCGCCGGGCACTGGTCTTCACATGCGCCGCAAGTGGTGCACTGGAACGCGGCTTCCATCGAGAGGTGTTTTCCCAACAGCGGCCGGGAGCCCGCCGGACCGTGTTCACTCAGGTAGGCGCGCGCGCCGAGGATGATCTGCTTCGGGTCGAGAGTCTTGCCGGTCTGGTGGGCGGGGCAGTGCTGAGTGCAGCGGCCGCATTCGACGCAGGTGTAGGCCTGGAAGCTCGCCAGCCGGGTGAGGTCTTTTCCGGTGACAAGGCCGAAATCCTCATCCCCGGCCAGCGGCGGAATCCTGCTGAAGCCACCCCGGTCCAGCAACACGGCAAAAGGGCTGAACAGCAGGTGCAGATGCTTGGTGTGGGGAATTAACGGGAGGAAAACCAGCAATGCCAGCGTATGCGCCCACCAGAAACCCGCCAGGTAGGTCGGCATCAGGACGAGGATGAGAAAGGCAATCAGGCCAGACTCAGGTGAGAGCGGGCCCAGCCAGCGGGGCCGCACCAGAAAGCGGCGGATGGCCAGGCCCGCAATCGAGACTGCCACGGCCACTGCGAACAGCGTGGCGAACCCGAAATAGAATCTGCCGAAGCCCCGTTCTGGGGAAAGGAATCCAAGGCCAAAGCCGGCGGCGAGGTGATTCACAGTTATCAGCGCAAAGGCGCAAAAGCCCCAGAAAACGAGCGCGTGCGCCAGTCCGGCCAGGGGTCTCTCGCGGATCACCTTGGCCTGGAGCAGCACCTCGAATAGAAAGTGGCGGAGGCGCCGGCTCAGCGGGCGCAGGTGGAAATCCGGATCGGGTTTCGACAGCAGAACGATTCGGAGAACCGCTCGAAGCCTCCTGACAAACAGGAACAGAGACAGGGCGCCCAGCGCCAGCAGCGCGCATGCGGTCATCTGGAGAACGCCAGCGCCGGGGTCACGATGTCCTCGACGGTAGTGGGATCGCCTTCCGCGGGACCGTGCCAGACGCTGCCGCCGAAGGTGGTGATGTAGATCCTGGCCGGATCCAGCGGGTCGGGGATGACGCGGTGCCCCCATTTGAAGTTGAAGCCGCGGATGCGCTGCCAGGTCTCGCCATGGTCAGTCGAGCGCCAGGCCGAAGACTCGAAGCCGCAAGCGTAGAGGTTGGAAGGGTCGCGCGGATCGATCGCGACGTCGTAAATGTGCTGGTCGCTCCGGAGCACGTTGCTCCAGGTGGCGCCTCCGTCCGTGGCAGGGCTAGCAACAAGGTTTTCGGATTCCCAGTTCCGAATGTAGCATGGTGGCCAGCCCAAGCCGGGCCGGGCGCCGCCGCGGGCCTTTTCTCTGTACACTGGAATTCTTAGCGGGGTTTTCTGTGCGTCTGATTGTTACCGGGGCGGCGGGATTCATCGGCTCGCACATGTGCGATCGGCTGCTGGCCGAGGGGCATAGTGTGCTGGGGCTGGATAATCTGCTGACCGGGTCCCTGGCCAACCTGGCCCATCTGGAAGGGAATCCCCAGTTCCAGTTCATCTTGCACGACGTCACCCAGCCCACTGAGGTGGAAGGCTTTGTGGATGGGGTGCTGCACCTGGCCTCGCCCGCCAGCCCTAAGGACTATCTGGCGTTTCCGATCGAGACACTGGCCGTGGGATCGCTGGGGACGCGGCAGATGCTGGAGGTGGCGCGGCGTTACAATGCGCGGTTCCTGCTGGCCTCAACCTCGGAATGTTACGGCGACCCGCTCGAGCACCCGCAGGTGGAGACCTACTGGGGCAACGTCAATCCAGTGGGCCTGCGTTCCTGCTACGACGAAAGCAAGCGCTTCGCGGAAGCGCTGACCATGGCCTATCACCGGACCTATGGGCTGCGCACCAACATCGCGCGGATCTTCAATACCTACGGGCCGCGCATGAAGCTGGACGATGGCCGGGTGGTCCCCGCGTTCCTGGGCCAGGCCTTGCGTGGGGAACCCATGACGGTTTTTGGCAACGGTATGCAGAGCCGCAGTTTCTGTTACATCAGCGACCTGGTGGAGGGGCTCTACCGGCTCATGCAATCCGAGGAACGTCTTCCGGTGAACCTAGGCAATCCCTGCGAGATGACCATCCTGGAGTTCGCCGAGCAGATTGAGAAACTGATTGGCGCCTCCTGCCGGATCGAATATGGGCCGCTGCCGGAGGACGATCCTCAAAAGCGCAGGCCGGATATCTCGAAAGCCAGGCAGGTGCTAGGTTGGGAACCGCAAGTGCCGCTGGAAAAGGGCCTGCGGGAGACCATCCAGTACTTCCGTGAGGCATGTTTCGTGCAAAGCCGCCAAGTCCCCGCAGAGCACGCAAAGTCTACTTAGGGGAAAACCCGCCTTCGCGATAGGCATGGGCCAGCACCTCGACGGGGTGAATGGGCCGTTTACCCAGGGCCTGATCGATCTGGATTGAGGCCAGAGGGCAGTCGCTCACTAAGAGGTCAGCCTCCGCGGCGGCCATTTCGTCGAAGGCTTTCTTGCCAGCCAGCATGGCCAGCGGGAAGAACTCCTTCTTCATGGCCCAGGTGCCGTCGTGGCCGGAGCACTGCTCGACCAGCTTGACGGTGGTTCCCGGGATCAGTCGCATCAGGTCGCGGGAGCGGTAGCCGATGTTCTGCGCCCGCAGGTGGCAGGGCAGGTGATAAGCAATGCGCCCGGGCGAGGAACGGAAATCCCGATTGAACTGCCCCTCCTTCTTGAGCTCGAACAGGTACTCGCAGAGGTCCATGGTGGCGGCGGCCAGTTCCCTGGCTTCGGGAGTCCCGACCAGCTCCGGGTACTCCTTACGGAGCGTGTAGGAGCAGGTGGGGTCGATGGCCAGCACCTTCTTGCCGGCCCGCACGTGCGGCAGCAGCGACTCGACGTTCTGCCGGGCCAGGCGCTTGGCCAGCTCGATATCGCCGGCCTCCAGCGCCGGCATGCCGCAGCAGTTCTGTTTTGGGCAGCCCAGCGAGATCCCGTTTTTCGAGAAGACCTCGACGGCGGCTCTGCCCACCTGGGGGCCGTTGTAATTCACCGAGCAGGTCACGAACAGGATCGCTTTGGAAGGATCCCCAGCCGGCGGGGGATTCCTGTGGTACCACTCCTCGAAGGTCTCGGAATGAAACTCCGGAAGGATCTTGTCGCGGTGGATGCCAAGGGTCAGTTCAAGGCCGACGCGCAGCAGCGGGTTACGGTTGGCCCAGTTGGCCAGGCCCGCGCAACAGCCCGCCATCTTGCCCAACAACTCGGGCCGCGAGAGCAGGCGGGAGCGCAGGTCGAAGCCGCGCTCTTTCCTGCGGATGGCGTTGGCACGCAGCATCAAGCGCGGGAAATCGAGCTGGAACTGGTGTCCGTCGCCGGGAGTGTACGGACACTTAACGTAGCAGATCTTGCACTGGTAACAAGTGTCGATGACCCGATCGACCTGCGCCGGAGTGAGCTTGCGCACGTCGCCCTCGTAGCCGTCCACGGCTTTGAACAGCTCGGGGAACGAGGGGCACAGGTTGAAACAGAGCCGGCAGAGGTGGCAGATCTCGAAGACCCGCTCGAGTTCCTGCTGAAACCCGGCTTTGTCCCAATAACGCGGATCGCTGGGGCTGTAGCAGAGGCCGGGGCCAGGGGTGCCGCTGATCATAGGGGTAGCCAACAGGCGGTCGGCTGACTTTTACGAGATTGCCTTCAGGCCCTGGGTGAAGCGAGCAGCATGGGATTTCTCGGCCTTGGCGAGGGTCTCGAACCACTCGGCGATTTCCGGGAAACCTTCCTCGCGGGCGGTTCTTGCCATCACCGGATACATCTCGGTGTATTCGTGGGTCTCGCCCGCGATGGCCGCCTGGAGGTTGGAGACCGTGTCGCCGATCGCAAGACCGGTGGCGGGATCGCCGACCGCCTTCAGATAATCCAGGTGCCCGTGGGCGTGCCCGGTCTCGCCCTCGGCCGTGTCACGGAACAGCCCGGCGATGTCGGGATAACCTTCCACGTCGGCCTGCTTGGCGAAATAGAAGTAGCGCCGGTTAGCCTGGGACTCCCCGGCGAAAGCGTATTTGAGATTCTCGTGTGTCCTTGTGCCCTTGAGTGATGGCATGGTTTGTCTCCTTCTCCTGAATAATGAGTCTGTGCTGGCTCAGCCCTGCGCCAGCCCCGAATGTATTTATTGTAACCCGAAATGCGCCGCTTACGCCCATCTTTGGTATGCTTGCCTATTCACCCATGAAAAAGACAATCGCCTTGCTCATCGCCGCTGTGATTCTGCCCCTGGTGCTGCCGGCCCAGGAAAAGGTGGACCTGCTGGTTGTTAATCGAATCAAGGCCGAGGCGTTCGAGAACTCCAAGGTCATGGACCACGCGTTCTATCTCACCGACGTCTACGGCCCGCTGCTGGCCGATTCGCCGAACTACCGGAACGCCGCCGCGTGGGTCATCAAGACGCTCAAGGAATGGGGCATCGAAGATGCCAAGACCGAGAAATGGGGGACCTTTGGACGGAGCTGGTCCTACAGCCGGTTCGCGGCGCACATGCTGGAACCGCAGCAGACCTCGTTGATCGGTGTGCCGCAGTCCTATGCGCCGGGCACCGACGGACCGGTGTCCGGCGAGGTGATTCTGGCGCCCATCCGTACCCCCCAGGAGGCGGAGAAGTACAAGGGCAAGCTGAAGGGCAAGATGGTGATGCTGGAGCAGCCGCGCGAGCTGTCGCTCCACCTCACCCCGGACGCGCGCCGCTACACCGATGCCGAGCTGGCGGAGATAGCGAAAGCCCCCGAGGCCGGGGTGCAACGCCGTTTCGAGTTTCCCATGCCGCCCGTGGTCGGACCCACGCCTCCCGGCCCGCCGGCCGAGATGCGCCAGAGGATGGAGGAGTTCCAGTTCCTGCGCACCAAGCTCACTCAGTTGCTCAAGGACGAGGGCGTGCTGGTGGCAATCCAGTGCGGCTCGCGGGGAGACGACGGGACCATTTTCACCACCCCGGCCGGCTCGCGCGAACCCAAGGATCCCCTGCCCCCTCCCACCATCGCTCTGGCCGCCGAGCACTATAACCGCATCGCGCGGCTCCTCGACAAGAAGATTCCCGTGCGCCTGGAAGTTGACGTCAAGGCCCAGTTTCACGAGGACTCCACCGACGGCATGAACGTCATCGCCAGCCTCCCGGGCGGCAAGAAGAAGGATGAGATCGTCATGATTGGCGCACACCTGGATTCGCACCAGGCCGCCACGGGAGCCACCGATAACGCGGCTGGCAGCGCCGTGATGATGGAGGTCATGCGCATCCTGAAGGTCCTGGATCTGAAGATGGATCGCACGGTGCGGCTGGGCTTGTGGGACGCCGAGGAGTTGGGCTTGGTGGGTTCGCGGAACTACGTCAAGGAGCATTTCGCGGATCGCGAGACCATGGCCGTCACATCCGAGCACTCGAAGTTTTCGGGCTATTTCAACTTCGACAACGGCAGCGGCAAGATCCGGGGCGTGTACCTCCAGAACAACGACGCCATGCGGCCCATCTTTCAGGCCTGGCTCGAAGCCTTTCCCCGACATGGGCGCGGCCACGCTGAGCATCCGCAACACCAGCGGCACCGACCATCTCTCCTTTGACGCCGTGGGTCTGCCAGCCTTCCAGTTCATCCAGGACCCGCTGGATTACTCGACCCGCACCCACCACACCAACATGGACACCTACGACCGGCTTCAACGGGGCGACCTGATGCAGGCCACCGCCATCATCGCCTCGTTCGTCTACAACGCGGCCACGCGGCCGGAGCTGCTGCCACGCAAGCCGCTGCCCAAGCCCCAGCCGGCGGGGCGCAGGCCTTAAGCTCTCACTGCGCTGATTCGCGTAATTCGGGGACTGGCGCGAATTTCGCCGCCTTTGCGAAATTCGTGGCCTGTACCCGAATTACCCTTCCCGAATCAATCCGCTCAAGGAAACTGGGGGAGGGCAACAAGAGCGCGCCCTTGACATTTCCTTGCGCTTGGGTCACACTACCCATAGTCTAGCTATGGGACGAGAAGAGCACACATTTCGCGCCGAGATCCCGCCAGGGACCCTCTATATGTTGATTTTGAAAACCCTGACCCGCGGCCCGATGCACGGTTATGGCATCGCCCAGCACATCCAGCAAGTGTCCGACGAGGTGCTTCAGGTGGAAGAAGGCTCCCTCTATCCGGCTTTGCAGCGCATGCTGATCAAGGGCTGGGTGAGCGCTGAGTGGGGCCAGTCGGAGAACAACCGCCGGGCGCGCTACTACCGCCTGACGCCGTCGGGCCGGAAACAACTCGGCATTGAGGTTTCCGAGTTCACCCACGTGATGGATGCCATCGCGCGCGTGATCCAGCCGGCCTGAGAGGAAGCGCACGATGGGTTCGATGGCGGAGATCTGGCGCAAGCTGCGGGTGCTGCTCCGGCGAGACCGGTTCGACCACGACTTGGAAGAAGAGATGCGCTTCCACTTGGAGATGAAGACCCGGGAGAAGCGCGCGGCGGGCATGCACTCCGACGAGGCGCGCTACGCGGCCCGGCGGCAGTTCGGGAACGTGACGTTATTGAAGGAGGTGAGCCGGGAGATGTGGGGATGGGCATCGGTTGAACGGCTTGTTCAGGACCTGCGGTATGCGGCTCGAGTGTTGAGGCGCAGCCCCGGATTCACTGCGGTGGCGGTGCTCACGCTGGCGCTGGGCATCGGGGCCAACACGACGATTTTCAGCGTCCTCAACGCGGTTCTGCTCCGCGATCTTCCAGTGGATGATCCAGGCAGACTCGTTTCTTTCCTGCCCGCTCAATCCTTCTCCTATCCCGACTATCTGGATTTCCGCGACCAGAGCACATCGTTCAGCGGCATATGCGCGCTGTATTCAGGGGTCGCCGCGAGCCTGAGTGGAGGCGGCACCGCGGATCGCGTGGTTGGGGAGGTCGTGACTGCGAACTATTTCTCTGTCCTGGGGGTTCGGCCGACGCTGGGGCGCGGATTCGTTTCGCAAGAAGACCGCGTCACAAGTCCCGTGGTGATTTTCAGCCACGCGCTATGGCGGCGCGATTTCGCCTCCGATCCGAGCATTCTCGGACATGCAGTGCGGATCAACAACCACAGCTACACGATCGTTGGGATCGCGCCGCCGGGTTTTGCCGGAACGCGCCGGGGATTCGCCGCCGATTTCTGGGTGCCGGTTTCCATGGCCGAGCATATCATGCCGTGGGCCGCCGAGGCCAGGCTGCTTGCGGCCCGGGATCAGCGGGGGTTCGTGCTCCTCGGTCGTCTCAAGCGAGGCCTTACGCGAGAGCAGGCCGGGGCCGACGTTCGGCTGATCAGCGACCGTATCCGCCAACTGACGGGGTTGGCGCCGCGAAAGATCGTCTCTCTTGAAGCAGCGGGCGGTATTCCCGGCTCGAGAGGCCGTCAAATCGCCGACTGGACGACGGTCCTGATGGTCGTGGTGGCAGTCCTCCTGCTGATTGCCTGTGCGAACGTCGCCAATCTACAGCTCGTGCGGGCCAGCTCGCGCAAAAGGGAAATCGGAATACGGCTCGCCATCGGCGCCAGCCGCAACCGCGTCCTTCGCCAGTTGCTTACAGAGAGCGTTCTGCTGGCTGGGGTGGGCGCCGCAATTGGTTATGTGCTCGCTGTGGCCGCCACGCATGCCATGTCGCGGCTCGAACTGCCGGCGCGTGAAAGCATCACCGTGGATGTGTCGCCTGATGGCACAGTCCTGCTGTTCACAGCAGCGCTAGCCGTCGTGACGGGCATCGCATTTGGGCTGGCGCCGGGCTTGCGGGCTGCGCGTCAGGATCCGGTGCGCGGGCTGAAGGGGGACGCCTCCCTGGGTAGAGTGGCGGGACTCGGGCTGCGCAATGGCTTGGTGGTTACGCAGGTTGCACTCTCGGTGGTGCTTCTGGCCGGCGCTGGGCTGTTCCTTCGGAGCTTGTGGAAGATGCTGGCCATCGATCCGGGATTTCACCCCGACAACGTGCTGGTCCTGAATCTCGATCCGCGCCTCCAGGGATACTCGAAGGACGCAACGATGCGCCTGTTTCGATCCATCGAGGAGCGCCTGACCCGTCTGCCGGGTGTGCGCTCGATGAGCTTCGTCAGCATCGTACCGCTGAGCATGTACACAAGCGGCCGTGGTTTCTGGGCCGACAGTCAGCGCGACGAAAAAACCAGACAGACGAACGTTGTCGTGGTTAGTGCCGGCTATTTTGAGACGCTGGGGATTCCGCTGCTGCGGGGCCGGAGCTTCGAGCGGACCAGGAGCTCCGAAGATCCGCAGGCCATCATCAGCGAGACGGCGGCCCGGCTCTTTTCCCGGGCCAAGATCCTATCGGCCGGCGAATTCTGACTTACAACCGCAAGCGGGCTTACGAAGTGATCGGCGTGGCACCGGACACCAAACTGGCGACGATCGGCGAAGCGCTGGCGCCATGTATGTATCAGTTGCTCGAGCAGGAGCCGGGAAGCGCCGTCTTCGGCATGGCCGTTCTGGTCAAGACCGAAAGCGATCCGCAAGCGATGATCAGACCGGTTCGCGACCAGATCGCCGCGCTCGATCGCGATTTGCCTGTGTACGGTGTGGAGACGATGGAAGCTCATGTCCGCAAGGCGCTTGTCGGCTCGAGGCTGTCCGCGATGCTGTTCGGGGCGTTCGGTGTGTTGGGGTTGGCCATCGCCGCCGTGGGCCTGTACGGCCTGATGAGTTACACAGTGCGTTGCCGGAGGAAAGAGATAGCGATCCGGGCGGCGCTGGGCGCGTCTCCGATTCGCGTGGTGCGCGCCGTTGCGGCGCAAGGGATGGCGCTGGTGGCCTTCGGTCTGGCGGTTGGTCTCGCTGCCACACTGCCCGCCTCCAGGCTGCTTTCGAGCTTTCTCTATGGCGTCACGGCGACCGATGCCTGGACCTTCGCTGCTGTCCCTGTCGTGCTCCTAGCTGCCGCGCTCACTGCGGTCGCCATCCCCGCGCGCCGGGCGGCCACAATCGACCCCATGGAGGCCCTGCGCTATGAGTGAACTCTGGCGACGGCTCGCGCGCCTGTTTCGCCGGGAGCGGTTTGACCGCGAACTGGATGAGGAGATGCGCTTTCACTTGGAGATGAAGGCCCAGGACCACCGCGAGGCCGGCATGGACGCCCAGCAGGCGCGCTACGCGGCCCGGCGGCGGTTCGGCAACGTGACGCTGCTGAAGGAAAGGAGCCGGGAGATGTGGGGGTGGGGTTGGCTGGAGACGGTGGGACAGGATTTGAGGTTTGCGATCAGGACGCTGCAAAAGAATCCCGGGTTTGCCGCAACCGCGGTTTTGACACTGGCACTCGGAATTGGCGCGAATACGGCCATGTTCAGCGTCATCCACGCCGTATTGCTGCGTTCTCTGCCATACCCCCAGCCGGGCGAACTCGTTCGCGTCGCCCAGAAGGCGACAAACGCCGAGCTCAGCATTCCAGAGTACGAGTTCTGGAAGGAGCACAGCACCGCGTTCTCATCCGTAGCAGGCTGTCGCGGCGGGGGAGAACGGCGCCTGGTTTCGGGGACCGCGCAAGAGTGGATCAGGGTCATGACGGTGACCATCGATTTCCTACGCACGCTGGGCGTCAACCCCGCATTGGGCCGCGAGTTCAATCCAGAAGAAACGCATGCCGGAGGCCCGCAGGCGATTGTCCTGAGCGACAGCCTGTGGCGGCGCAGCTTTGGCGCCGACCCCGACGTGCTGGGCCGAGCGGTCACGCTCGACGACGCCAGCTACACTGTCGTCGGCGTGCTGCCGCGCAGCTTCTGGTTCCCTCAGTCCGTCGATGCCTTGGTCCCGTTGCGACCCACCGGGAGTCTGAGCGACCTCGGCATGAACACGGAGGTCATCGCACGCCTTAAGGCCGGTTTCAGCTTGCGGCAGGCCCAGGCAGAGATGGCAACTGTGACCGAGAGTTTTCGCCGCGCTTCTGCCGGACGCGTCGCGCGTGGCTATCGCGGCCTGATGGTGGTTCCCTACCAGGGTTGGCTGGTTGGCGACGTGCGTTTGAATCTGGTGTTACTTTTCGGCGCGACCGGTCTGCTGCTGCTCATCGCATGCTCGAATCTCGCCAGTTTGCTGCTCGCGCGCCTGGCGGGGCGCACCAAGGAAATCGCCGTTCGCCTGGCACTCGGAAGCAGCAGGGGTCGGCTCCTGCGGCAGTTCCTGATCGAGAACCTCTTGCTTGCCACGATGGGCATGCTGGTGGGCCTGCTGGGCGCGTACGGCTTGCTGGATGGGTTGGTGGCCCTGATTCCCTTCGATCTGCCGGCCTCCACCCCCATTCGGGTGGACAATACGGTCCTGACATTCGCGCTGGCAGTAGCTTTAGGCACGGGCCTCGCGTTCACCTTCGTCCCGTTTTTCACCGCCGCGCGCCTGAACCTTCAGGAGGCGTTGAAGGAAGCCAGCCGAACGGCCGGGACGGGGACCGCCCGTCGGCGCACGCGCAACTTTCTGGTCGTGACCGAAGTGGCGCTCTCGGCGACGTTGCTGATCGCCGCCGGACTCCTGATCCAAACCCTGTATCGTTTGCATCAGGAGCGGCTGGGCTTCACCACGCGGGGGCTTATGACGTTTGAGACGCCCTTGGCCGCCGACCGCCACCGAACCCCGGCCGCCCTCTCGGCCTTCGTAAGTACCATGCTCGAACGGCTCCAAGCGTTGCCGGGAGTCCACAGCGTGGCAGCCACTAATCTCTTGCCACTCACCGGGTGGAGCAACCTCCCCACACAGCGTCAGGGCCATCCGGACCAGAGCATCGGCGGCATGGAGATTCGCCTGGTGACGCCTGCGTACTTTGAGGTGATGGGGATCCCGCTGCTCCGCGGGAGATCCTTCACGAGAGGTGACGCGGGCGCATCACCGCCGGTCGCTCTGGTCAACGAAACCCTGGCGCGGAGCTGGTGGCCGCGAGGCGACGCTGTTGGCGACCGCATCATCATCGGCCGCTTCCAGGGGCAGGAGTTCCCGGAGATCAAGGACGTCCCGCGCGAGGTGGTGGGTATTGTCGCCGACACGAAGACATCAACCTTGAAAGATCCACCGCGTCCGACCGTTTATATTCCCGCCGCGCAAGCGTCAGATGGAATTGCGCAAGGAACGTTTAACGTGGCCTGGATCGTGAGTACCAGAGGCTCAACCGGAGTGGCCGAGGAACTCCGGCGCGCGATCGCGGAAATCGACTCCCGCCAACGCGTGCGGCGATTTCGGACTATGGATGAGATTGTGGCGTCTACCACCGCCACTTCGCGATTCGACGCGTGGCTGTTCGGGATGTTTGCCGGCTTGGCGCTCGCGCTCGCCGCTATAGGTGTCTATGGGCTGCTGTCATTCTCCGTAGCGCAACGGCGCCAGGAGATTGGGATTCGCATGGCGCTGGGGGCGAGCCGCGCTGATGTGTTCGGACTTGTCTTGAAGCAAGGCGTCGCGCTCGTAATGATCGGTCTGGGACTGGGGCTGACGGGGGCGCTGTTTGTAACCCGTTGGTTGTCGAGCCTGCTCTACGGCGTGCGCCCCAGCGATCCGTTCAGCTTTGTTGCAGTGTCACTTGTGTTGCTCTCAGTGGGGCTGATTGCAGGCTATGTCCCTGCCCGCCGCGCCACGCGCATCGATCCTATGGAGGCTCTCCGTTATGAGTGAGCTCTGGCGTCGTCTGCAGGTCCTAAGCTCGACCCCATAGTGGCCTTGCGGTATTGGAGGTTCGCCGGGCAGGGCGGAACGGACCATATGCGACGCTGGCCGGGGCCATCTGGACCGGAAACTCCACTGGAACGGCCCGAAAGGAGGCCGACCGGTGTATACTCGGAGCTACCGGGGAGGGTAAAGGTAACCAGCCCCGCAACTCCCAAAAAGGAGACACACCACCATGGCGAAGACTGCTCGGAAAACCCCAGGAAGCAAGGAAACAGAATCTCCGCACGCCCCCCAGGGGTTCACGCGGCTTGAGAAGAACATTTTGATCTCGAAGGGACTGTCGGAGCAGGAAATCGGGCGCCTGGTTGAAATGGGCGTCAGCGGGAAGGAGGACCTCAAACTGGTCGGGGATGCCGGCACGCTGGCGGAGCTGGCGGGCCTGCGTTGCGAGGTGGCGGAGCGAGTCATGTCCTGGGCCCTCGGCGCAGCCGCCGTCCCAGCGAAAGACAAGATCGTGGTGCAGTCTGGCGACATAGTCCTGTGCGTTCACTGCAATACCAAGCAGCCCAAGGACTACAAGAGCGGCGACCTGTGCGTGGCGTGCGGCAAGCAGGCCGAACCGATCATGGCCTGCTTCTGGTGCGGGTCCACGGGACCGGGCAGGTTCTGCCGCCAGTGCGGGGCCGAGTTTGTTCCCACGGCGGAGCTGGAGCTCGGAATCCTGCTCAAGCGGGAAGGAGTCCCCAAGAACGAGATCCCCGAAAAGCTGCGGCGGATGGACCAGGCCGAAAAGGACGTGCTCTGGGGCCGCGCTCGGCGCTACTGAGTCTGACCACACGGGCTGGCCGCATCCGGCGGGACGACTGTGCGTCTCAGGCGCGGAACGGCCAGGTCGTTCTTCCTGTAGAGGGTGAACCGTGGAGCGAGCGGTCTGCGAACAATGCGGTCAGTGGCAGCCCCGGGACTGGGCGGCCGGGGACCTGTGCGTGGCGTGCGGCGCTTCAGTCCGCCGCGAAGTCCGATGTGCGTGGTGCGCCGAGTGGATTCCGGCCGGCAGGTTCTGCCGGACCTGCGGCTGCGAAGTTGTCCGCCCGGAGCAGTACGGGCCGGCGCGGATGCTGAAAAGCGCCGGGGTTGACCGCTTCTCCCTTGCCCAGCGTCTTCGGGAGCTCGATCCGGAGCAGGCCGGCAACCTGGCGCGAATATATAACGCACAGCTCGCTGTGGTGGCGCGGCGCGTCGAGGAGCTGCGGCTGTGCGAAAGCTGTCTGCTCCAAAAAGGATTCTCGAAGCGCCTGGAAGAAGAACTGGTCCCGCAACTGCCCATGGAGAAAGAGCCCTGGCGGCGCTGGCCGCAGGGCCGACCGGCCCTCTTGATGCCAGGCCGGAGGCGCTCCCCGAAATTGCGCAGCGGAGCCCGCTTGTCATCGCCCGGACGCTCGCGTCGATCGCGCTCCTCCGGATGGGGTATTTCGAAGGAACCTTCGCCGCCGCGTGCCAGGCGTTGGGAAGCGACGATTCGGAGCTGGCGCTGGAAGCGGCACTAGCGTTTGCACACTGGCGGGTGAGGCTCTACCCATGGCGTCTGTGGCGGTCGGATCACAGCGCTTTGGGAATTGAGTGGCGACGGCTGGCCGAAGTCGCGGGCGCCGTGCTCGACGGATCACCGTTGCGGCCATGGGCGGCCGCTGCGGTGACACTGGCATTGTGCGGCGCCTATGGAGTAGCGCCGGAGCCCGGTGAGGAGCAAGCGCCGGATTGGCTGCGAACGGAACTCCGCGCGGGGCTCTCGTCCCGGGACCCGGACCTGCGCTTTACCTGCGCCATGGCGCTGGGAGAAGACCAAATCGTCGCTCGGGCGCTGGATTCGGCGGATGCGCAACAGAGAATCGTGGCGCGCAGGTTCCTGGCTAGGAACAACTCGCCGGCGATCGCGCCGCTCCTGATCGAGGGACCGCATGAGATTCGTGCAGAGATCCTGGCCAATCTCCGGGAGCCCTTGCCTGATGCGCTGGTCGAGCTGGTGCTGCGTGCGGTCGAGCAGGGCGACCAGGCGATTCGGGAGAACGGGGTTCGGCTGCTGCTGCCCAGTCTGACGGAGCCGATCGTGGAGCGGATCGTCCGCCTCGCTCAGCGGGAAGGCGACCTGAAGGTGTTCGAGATGCTGCTCCGCTCCGAACGCCTGCCGGCTGCGCAGAAGGTCGTTCGCGCGATCATCAAGGCGGGCTTGTTCGAGACTCTTCGTGGGCCTTTTGTCCGGTCGCCGGAACACGTCGATTTCGCCGATGAAGCCGTGTCGCAGCTCGCGGCGAAGGGCGATCCGGCGGCGCTCAAACAGCTCATTGCCATCGCGGACGGGCAGCTCGACAAGCTTGCCAGGGATGAACCTGCCAGCGGGCCGCAGCACGGAGCCGGGGTGGCCCGCGTTCTCGCCCGCATCGCGTTTGGTTCCGGCCCCGCCGAGATCCGATGGAGCGCCTACCGGGTGCTTGACCGCTGCGATCGGCGGCAGTGGGACTGGCTGAGTCCCTCAGGAATCCAGGAACTGTTTGGGAATCCGGCCGGGCTGCTCACGGCGACCTTGCCATTGCTGGAGGAAGGTAAATCTGACCCAATCTGCGGCAAGCTTCTGGAGAAGCTGTCCGGCCGCTGGGCCGAGATGGGGGGAGCCTTCATGGCGGATCGGGCGGTGCTGGAGGACTTCATCGGCGCGCTCCGGCCACTGGCGAGCCCCCAATTCCGCGGTGAAACGCAGCACCAGGCTCAGGCAGCTGGGCTTCTGGTGGCGCTGGCGGTGAGCTGTCCAAGCGCAGCTCTGCCGGCCCTGGCCGCGCTGCTGCACGATTACGGTTCCGAATGGGAATGCCGGGATGTCGCGGGCGATCTTTTGGCGGAATACGATGTGCTCGCCCGGCGAATTGGACGCCAGGCGTCGCTGGCGGCGGAACTGGCCGATGCCCTCGTCACGATGCTTGGCAACACTGCGCTCCAGCACCGGTATATTCCCGCAATCCAGTTGCTGGCGAGGCTGGCGCAAGACCATGCCGGGCTCCGGAAAGAGATTGCCGCGCGCACTGCTTCGATTCTGACGAACCGGGACCGGGGGGACCGCGATCTCAAGCTGCCGCTGGACAACCTCGCGAACGCGGTGGAGTTCAAGGAGGAATCCGAAGGCCAGGTCCAGGAAGAGCACCAGGAGTCGTCGCTGCCGCCCGAGGTCCTGGACAACCTGGTCATCCTCCCCGAGGCGCCGCTGAAGACCCTGGCCCAGTACGTTGCTTTCATGAAGGCTATGGGTACGGCCGCGGATCCGATGGCGACTATGGCGAGCCACGGCATGACGCAGGACTCTTTTGTAGAGTGCATGTCACTCTGGGGCGAGGTGCTTGGGAGCAACGACGAAATCGCACTTCGCTACAGCCGGCTGATGACGCCGGAGGTGCGCTGGTAGATCCTTTTGGGGTGCCCCGGGCTGCTTGGTACTACCGGCTCGTGCTGGCGGAGAGTCATGTTGGTCCGAGACTAGCGATATGGTGCGGCGCCACGCCGATGGCCCGGTAAGTCTTCAGTCCCGCAGCACGATGCCGCAACGGGGACATTGCCTCATCGATAGAGTCCGCCCGAGGTTCCGCCGGCAGTTCGGACATCGCCAGTTCAGAAGACCGAGTGGGATTACGATAGCTGCCACGATCAGCGCCCCAGCCAGGAGGCGCTCTCGCGGAATACCAAACAGGGTGGGCCAGTCCTGCTCCATCGCAAAGCGTAGAGCTATCAGCATCAACAGTGCCGAGATCAGCAGGAACGCGAGCACACGCTGGCGCGCACGGAGGCGTTCAAACTTGTCCTGGATACCTGGGAGACGCCACTCCGCATGCGTGGGTTCCGCAGTCGGCGTTGCATTCGCAAACCATAAGCGCCTGGAAACTGCCGCACCGATCATCAACCCGAGTACTCCGACACCAATGATGGCCAACCCACCGGCGCCGAGGTATGCCGCCAGGATCATCGCAGCGATGCCCAGAAAAACAGTGAGCAGGGCGCTGTGGAGCACACTGTATAGCAAGGCAGCAGCAGTGATTATTCGCTTGGGCATCGACTCTAATGGTAGCGGCTCCACTGTTCGATCCGCACCCTTCCAATTACCCGCCGCTTGTGCCATCATTGACCGTAGAAAGCGGTCTGTGTGCACATTCTCGCCGAACTCGCCGCGGCCCTCAGCTTCCTGATCTGGCTGTACCTGCTTGTTGGCAGAGGCCGTTTCTGGCGTTTCCGCGAGCCCATCCCCGCCCTCAGCCTCAGCGCCCCGCGATCCGTGGCCGTAGTGATTCCTGCGCGTAACGAGGCCGTTTTCGTCGCTCCGGCGCTAGCCTCCATCCTCAACCAGGATTACTCGGGCCCCCTGCACATCGTCCTGGTTGACGACCACAGCGTCGATGGCACTGCCGAAATGGCACTGGAAGCGGCCCGCAAAGCCGGCCGCCCCGAGCTGCTTACAGTACTCCGCTCCGCGCCGCTTCCCCCAGGCTGGACGGGTAAACTCTGGGCCCTCTCCCAGGGGATCCGCGAGGCCGCCCGCGGCACGCCCGATTACGTTCTCCTCACCGATGCGGATATCCTGCACGCGCCCGACGAGCTCTCTAGACTCGTGGCTCTGGCTGAGGCCGGCGGATACCATTTGGTTTCCCTGATGGTCAGGTTGCGCTGCGAATCCTTTGCCGAGCGCGCACTGATCCCCGCATTCGTGTTCTTCTTCTTCAAGCTCTACCCGCCTGCCTGGATCGCCAACCCCCTCCGTTCGACGGCCGGCGCGGCCGGCGGCTGCATCCTCCTGCACCCCTCCGCCCTCGCGCGCATCGGCGGGATCGACTCGATTCGAGGGGCTCTCATCGACGATTGTGCCCTCGCCAGGGCCGTCAAGGATGCGGGCGGGAAGCTGTGGCTGGGTCTGGCCTCCCAAACTCGCAGCCTGCGCCAGTACCCAACGCTGCGCGACATCGGCCGCATGATCTCCAGGACCGCGTTCAGCCAGCTCAAGCACTCCCCGCTGCTTCTGCTGGCCACTCTCGCCGGCATGTTGATGACCTACCTTCTCCCGCCCCTCCTGTTACTCTCTGCTAAACCAACCGCCGTCGCGCTTGGCGGACTCGCCTGGATTCTCATGATGCTGGCCTACACTCCCGCTTTGAGCTTCTACCGCCGCTCCCCCCTCTGGGCGCCCCTACTCCCGCTGGTCGCTGCCTTCTACAGCGCCGCCACTATCCATTCTGCCCTCCGATACTACCGAGGCCTCGGCGCTCCCTGGAAAGGCCGAATCCAGGACGCTAAGCCTGGCTCGTGACCCCGGCTTCCACGTCGAGACACCCCTCGAAGACGCGCAGCAACGAACAGGGACAGTCCGCCCATGAGGCTGCGCTTCACCCGCCGGGATGAAAATCGGGTACAGGCAACGGTGTCCACGCGCAAAGGGCGCTTGGGACACCGAAGCCTGTCCGCCGATTTTCGAGGGAGGCCGTGAGCGCGGGAGAGACGCCCCTGATCACGTCGCGAGCAGCAGACAGCGCTCTCCGCGCGCGCCCTACTTCTTGGTTTCCGGAGCGGGCTTGGCGGGGCGTTTGAAGGTGAGCGGCAGGGTGTTGCCGCCCTGGGTCCATTCACCGGCCAGCTCGGTGGCCTCCTTGTTCAGCTTGCCCACGTAGGAACCGCCGACCATCCGCAGCTCGAAGCGGAGAGAGGCGCCGTCAATGGCAATGCCGGAAAGCGGCAGGTCTGAAGCGCCCTGATCCAGGCTGTCCAGCGTGCCTTGGGCCGTTCCATCGGCGGCCTTGGAGAACTTGGTAACCAGCCGCAAGGACTGCCCACCCGCGCTCAAGGTCCCTTCCCAAGTGCCCTCGAACTCCTTGGTGAGCGGGCTGCTCTTGGGCGGCAGTTGCACGTTGGCTTCTCCGGTGCGCTTCATCTGGAAAGGAACGACTCCGGCGGGGACCGTAACATTACCGGAGACCGACTTGCCGTCCTCGGAGAGCTTCCCTTCGAAGACCGGCTTGCCGGGGATCCCCTCGATCTCGAAGGAGACCGAGTTGTCCTTCACGGTAATGTTGATCAGGGGGACATTCTTCAAGTTCTGGATGGGGGCATCGAGATCGCCGATCCACTCCCCTTTCTCGTTCTTGGCCAAATCCACACTGATGTTGATCTCGCGATCGGGCGCCTGGACAGTGCCCTCCCAGTGGCCGGAGGGATTGGGTTGCGCCTGGGCCATCAGCACAGGCAGGCAGAAGGTGAGAAGCAGAACAACTTGGGTGGTTCGCAGCACAGTTTTCATTTTCGTTCTTCAGCGGATTGTTACTCTTATCAGGTTTCGACCTCGACCGATTGTAGCAATACGCCGGTCGAGTTCGGGTCGCACAGATCGTCGGAGACCGTGACCCGGAGTTCGGCGCCTTCGGCCAGGGTGCCGACGGCGGCGATTTCGAAGTGTTCCCGCAGGTGATCCGCCCCGATGGAGGCCAGGGCGCCGATCAGCACCTCGACGCCGACGATCTTCCGCGCCGAATTCTGGCGCGCGATCGCCTCGATCTTCTGGATCAGGTCTTCGATGAGTCCGGATTCGTGCATAAAGACAGTTTCGCGCAAAGGCGCCGAGGTCACGCAAAGGCGCAAAGGGAATTGGATTTTTTGGCGATGCGGCGAGCGACTTCCTCTACCGCCCGGAGAATGGCGGGGGAGGGCGGGTGGCCCGGTAGAAAATGTTGTGCCTCGATGCCGTAGATGGTGAGGGTTGGAGGCAAATGGCCCAGGGCGCGGGCAAGTTCTACGCCCTCGGCTACACCGAAGGCGTGGGTCGAGCCGCGGAAGGCATCGCGGACCACGGGCGCTTGGCGCGCGTCCCAGATAGTGATCGTGCCGGGCGGGGCGCCGGTGAGCACGGCGTCGATGAGTATGACATCCTCGGCGCCGGTCCAGGATTCGATCAAGGAGAGACCCTCGCCATTGTGCTCCCGGGCATCAAGACCCAGACACCGGAGCCGGCGGGCAACCAGCGGACCGGCCGCATCGTCGCCGCGGTCGGCGTTGCCGACGCCGATAATCAGGACACTCATGCCTCTTGGCGCTCGATTTCAAGTCTCAGGAAATGCGTGGCGCAGGAGATGCAAGGGTCGTAGTTGCGGACCGCCTGCTCGCAGCGCCAGGTGACCTCTTCCATGGGGCGCGTGATGAGCTGTGGTACCAGACACCAGAGGTCTTCCTCGATGCGCCTTTGGTTCTGCGAGGTGGGCGGCACGATCCGGGCGTCCAAAATGAGACCGCGCTCGTCGATTTGGTAGCGGTGATAGAGAATGCCGCGGGGGGCCTCCGTGACGGCCTGGCCCACGCCGGCTCGCTCGAGCACTTCCACGCGCGGCGAAGCCGGCGGCTCGTACTCGGCAATGACCCGCAGCGCTTCCTGGCAGGCGAAAACCGTCTCGATCGCCCGCACCACAATGCTCCGGAAGGGGTTGCGGCAGGGCGGAACCAGCCCACACTCGCGCGCCACCTCCTGAGCCACACCCGGCAGTTTCTCGAAGTTCAGGTTGAAGCGCGCCAGCGGGCCGACCAGGTAAGAGCCTCCCTTGCGCAGTTGGGATTGGAGCGCATTCGAGTGCTTGACGTGCCGCTCCGCAAAATGCTCTTCGTAGTCGGCCACGTCAATATCCAGGCCTTTGTTCGATACCAGCCGGCCTTCGTTGAAAGGGTACTCGTCGGGATGGGAGAGGGCCACAAACTCGTAGTCCTGCTCGAAGTCCGGGAACTGGAAGCCGGCCACCAGGCGCGCCGTGGCCACTGCCGCCTCCAGCGCCCACTTCAAGTCTTCGACCAGGCTTTGCAGTTCCTTTCTGGTCGGAACCCGGTAGAATCCGCCGACTGCGGCCGAGACGGGATGGATCTCGCGGCCACCCAGCAGCGCCACAATCTGGTTCCCGATCTTTTTCAGTCGGAGGCCCTGCTCGACCACGGCGCGATGATCGCGCGCCATCTCGATGGCGTCCTGATAGCCCAGAAAGTCGGGAGCGTGAAGCATGTAGACGTGCAGGGTGTGGCTTTCGATCCACTCGCCGCAGTAGAACAGACGGCGCAGCAGCCGCACCGCAGGGTCGATAGTGACGCCGAGCGCGGACTCGATGGCGTGCACGGCGCTCATCTGGTAGGCAATCGGGCAGATGCCGCAGATGCGCGCCGTAATGTCGGCCACCTCCGAGAAGTGCCGGCCGCGAAGAAAGCCTTCGAACAGCCGGGGAGGCTCGAAGATCTTCAGCTTCACATCCTCGACGCGGTCCCCCCGCAGCTTGACAAGCAGCGCCCCCTCGCCCTCCACCCGCGCCAGGTAATCCACCTTGATGCTCTTGCTCCCTGCGGCGTTCACGGTTTTCCTCTGCGTTGCCTCTCGGTCCTTTGCGTCTCTGCGGTGAACACAACGCCCCGCCTATAACGTCAGCTCGGCTTTCACCACCGGATCGTCGATCGAGCGGCTCAGCTTGAAGCCGAGGTTCTCACACACGCGCTGCATCAGGAAATTGTCGGGAAGAATATCGGCCGTGATGCGGCTGAGTTTTTGGTCCCGCCCCACTTGAATCAGCCGGCTTAAAAGCTCGGTGCCCAGCCCGCGGCCCTGGTACTCATCGGTGATCAGGATCGCGAACTCGGCGTCGTTGGTGCCGTGGGTCTTCTTCAAACGCCCGACGGCCAGAATCTCGGGTTCCCCGTTATCGGGGTGTTTCTGCTCGGCCACCAGCGCCATCTCGCGGTCGTAGTCGATGAAGCAGATGCGGGTGAGGCGTTCGTGGGCCACGCGCTGGCTGAGCTTGAGGCTATGCAGATAGCGCAGGTAGACGGTGCGTTCGGAGAGCGTCTCGTGGAACTTGACCAGCAGCGGCTCGTCCTCCGGCCGGATCGGGCGGATGGTGACTGGACGCGCCGTCCTTCATCGTCCACGGCCCGACGTACCGGGTGGGGTAAGGGCGGATGGCCAGCTTGGGCAGATCCTCCCGCTTGAAATCCTCGGGCCGTGCACGACCACGCGCGCGTCCAGGGCGATCAGGCGCTCCGGCGAGGCCAGCAGCGGGTTGATGTCGATCTCCTTGATCCAGCGCTGCTCGACCACCAGCTGGCTGAAGCGGACCAGCAAGTTGCTCAAGCGCGGCCAGGTCCACCGGCTTGCGGCCGCGCACGCCCTTCAGCGCGGTGTAGATCTTGGTCTGCTCCATCATGCGCCGGGCCAGGGTGGTGTTCAGCGGCGGCAGCGCCAGCGCGCGGTCCTTGAACACCTCGACCAGCTGGCCGCCCATGCCGAACAGCAGCACCGGCCCGAACTGCGGGTCGATGCTGCTGCCCAGGATCAGCTCGTAGCCGTCGAGCTTGATCATGGGCTGCACGGTCACGCCCTGGAAGTGCTCCGGCGCCGGCTTTCTCGCGCACCGAGGATTCAGATGGCTTCGTAGGCCGCGCGCACGGCGTCGGCATCCTGCAGGTTCAACTGCACGCCGCCCACGTCGGTCTTGTGGGTGATGGTCTCGGAGAACAGCTTGAGCACGACCGGGTAGCCGATCTCTCCGGCCAGCCGCACGGCCTCGTCTTCGTTGCGGGCGATGCGGGTCTCCACCGTGGGGATGCCGTAGGCCGCCAGCAGTTGCTTGGATTCGAACTCGGTGAGGATGGTGCGGCCGGCCTGGCGCGCCGCCTGGACGATGCATCTCGGCCGCGGGCGCGATCGGCCTCGGCCTGCTCGCTGCTGGCGAGGCATCGGCGTCTCGTAGAGGCCGCGCAGGTTGTAGGTGTACCGCCACATGTAGATGAACGCGCGCGCGGCCGTGTCCGGATAGGGGAAGGTGGGGATGCCGGCGCGGTTGAGGATCTCCTCGCCGGCCGCCACATCGGCGCCGCCCATCCAGCTGGCCAGCACCGGCTTGCCTTCGATGCTGGGCGTAGGGCTTGCAGCTGCTCGGCGGTCTTGGTCGGATCGGTCATGGCCTGCGGCGTGAGGATGACCAGCAGGCCGTCGCTGTTGGGATCCTTGGCGGCGATTTCCAGCGCCTTGGCGTAGCGCTCCGGGGCCGGCGTCGCCCAGGATGTCGATGGGGTTGTTGTGGCTCCAGGCCGCCGGCAGGACCTTGTTGAGCGCCTCCATGGTCTCCGTGGACAGCTCCGCCAGCTCGCCGCCGCTGGTGATCAGGGCATCGGTGGCCAGCACGCCGGGGCCGCCGGCGTTGGTCACGATGGTCAGGCGCGGGCCCTCGGGCCGCGGCTGCTTGGCGAGCACCTCGGCCATGTAGAACAGGTCGGAGATGTTGTTGACGCGCAGCACGCCGCTGCGGCGGAAGGCCGCTTCCAGCACCTCGTCGCTGCCGGTCAGCGAGCCGGTGTGCGAGGCGGCCGCTTTGGCCGCGGCCTCGGTGCGTCCCGGCTTGATCACGATGATCGGCTTGGTCAGCGCCACTTCGCGGGCCGCGGAGAGGAACGGCGCGCGCGTCGCCGATGGTCTCCATGTAGATGCACGATGCTGTGGGTGCGCGGGTCGTTGCCCAGGTAGTCGATCAGGTCGCCCCAGCCCACGTCGCAGCATCGAGCCGATGGAGACGAAGGCGCTGAAGCCCACCTGCTCGCGAAGGCTCCAGTCCAGCACCGCCGTGCACAGCGCGCCGCTCTGGCTGATGAAGCCCACGTTGCCGGGCCGGGCCATGGCGCGGGCGAAGGTGGCGTTCAGGCCGGTCAGCGGGCTCATCACGCCCAGGCAGTTCGGACCGATGATGCGCATGTTGCCGCGCCGCGCCTCTTCGATCACCTTGTTGTTCCAGCTCCGCTCCCTGCGGACCCAGTTCCTTGAATCCGGCCGAGATCACGATGGCTGCCGGCACGCCCGCATCCACGCACTCGCGGATGATTCCGGGCACCGTTTGGGCGGGCGTGGTCACCACCGCCAGATCCACTTTTTCCGGGACCGAGCCGATGTTGGGATAAGCTTTGATTCCCAGCACGCTGGCCCGCTTGGGATTAACCGGGAACACCGTTCCTCCAAAGGGACTGCTGATCAGGTTCCACAGTACGGTGCGCCCCACGCTGCCAGGGTTCTCCGTGGCCCCGATCAGGGCCACCGTCTCCGGTTCAAAGAACACGTCCAGGGGATGCTGTCTGGGCCGTATGATGTCCTGAGCGGAATCACCGCCCGGCTGCTTTAATTTCTTCATGGAAGTTTCCTCGTTGATGTGAACCCACTTGACGGTACAAGTGTGGCGCAGACACTCGTGTCTGCAGCGTCGAGACTCGTCTCGACGCGCAGGAGCCGGCACGAGTGCCGGCTCGGCAGGCTGAGAGCCTGCGCCACCCGCTCAGGGAAAACAGCGCTGTTCTCATGCTCGTTCGGCCTCCTCGCTGGCCTGCCGGAACTGCCAGGCCCAGGCGCTGAAGCTGCGAAAGGCGCGCGCGATCTGCTGATCGGATTGCCCCAGGATGCGGAACTGGGTCGCCAGTGAGCCGGTGTTGGGGCTCTCCATGGGCCCGAAACAGCCGTAGCAGCCGCGCCCGAAAGCGGGGCACAGCGCTCCACAACCAGCCTGCGTCACCGGTCCCATGCAGGGGATCCCGCTCGCCACTGCCAGGCACACGCTGGAGCGGTGCTTGCACTCCAGGCAAACGCTGTAGGTGGGGATGTTCGGCGCGCGGCCGGCCAAATACGCCGCGAGCACCTCGACAAGCTGCATCTTGTTGATGGGGCATCCTCGCAGCTCCAGGTCTACCGGCACATGCTCGGCGATGGGAGTGGACATCTTCAGCGTGGCGATGAAATCCGGGTTGGCGTAGACCACGCGCACGAACTCGCTCACGTCCTTCCAGTTCCGCAGCGCCTGGATGCCGCCGGAAGTCGCGCACACCCCGATGGTCACCAGGATGCGGCACTGCCGCCGGATCTTCTGGATGCGCTCGGCGTCGTGATGAGTGGTGATCGATCCCTCAACCAGCCCGATATCGTATGGCCCTTTGAGCATGCTGCGGGAGGCCTCCGGAAAGTAGGCGATCTCCACCGCGCCCGCCACCTCCAGCAGCTCGTCTTCGGCGTCCAGCAGGCTCAACTGGCAACCGTCGCAGGAGGCGAACTTGAACACCGCGATTCGGGGCTTGGTCTCAGAGCTCATGGCGATCCAGCCAGGGCCTCATCTCCTCGTAGGAGAATATCGGGCCATCCTTGCACACAAAATAGGGGCCCATCTGGCAGTGGCCGCAGAAGCCCACCGCGCATTTCATGTTGCGTTCCATGGACAGGTAGATCTGGGATTCCGGCAGGCCGCGGGCTCCCAGTTGGCGGGTCACATAGCGCATCATGATCTCGGGTCCGCAAATGAAAGCCACGGTCTGCGCGGAGTGCAGCCGCAGGTACCGGAACAGGGTGGTCACCACGCCCACCTGCCCGCGCCAGCTCGTGCCCCCATAATCCACCGTGGTGAGGATCTGGGTGTCGGGCAGGCGCGCCCACTGGGCCAGTTGCTTGCGATAGAGCAAGTCTTTGGGGCTCCTGGCGCCGTAGAGCACCATCAGCCGAACGTAGTCCTCACGATGCCGCAGGACGTGGTAGATGACCGAGCGCAGCGGGGCCAAGCCGATTCCCCCAGCCACGATCAGAACATCCTTGCCCCGCGCCGCCTCCAGCGGCCAGGGCCGGCCAAAAGGACTCCGCACGCGAAGCGTTTGGCCGGGCTGGCGGCTGACCAGCGCCTGGGTGGCCCGGCCCACCGAGCGCACGGTGTAGGTCAGCCGATCGGCCTCCTGCGGGTCGCCGCTGATCGAGATCGGCAGCTCGCTCACCCCAAACACGTACAACATGCTGAACTGGCCAGGAGCGAAGGGCTCCAGCGTCTGGCCGTCGGCCGGCTCCAGGCTCAGCGTGAAGGTGTCGTGCGTCTCCTTGTCCACCTTGGTCACGCGCGCCAGCGCGGAGCGCCACTTCGCGGCCGCTGGGCTCATATCAGCTTGACTCCGCGCGGCGCGTAGATATCCAGCAACTGAAGCCGGGTGGCATGGAGCCGTTGCGCCACTATCCGCACAAGCTGGAGCATGAGCAGGTAGCCGAAGCCGTGGTCCTGTTCGCAGGTCTGCCGCAACCGGGCCCCGTCGAACGCCAAAGCCCGCACCGGCTCCAGTGTGCGCGCCTGGAAGTGCTTAGCATCCCCCATCAGCAGCGAGGACCACCCCAGCTCTTCGCCCGGACCGACGGTGTGCACTCGCAGGATGCGCCCCGGCGCCGAGACCTCCAGGGCGATTCTCCCCGACAGAATCAGGTAGAACAGACCGCATTCGTCCCCTTCCCGGAAGATCATCTGGTCCCGGCCGAACTGGACCTCGTGGGCCATCTCCGCCATTTTCTGGATGTGCGGCGGCTTGAATCCCTCCAGAAACGGGTGTTCCCGGAGCAGGTCAATCAACGCTTTGGTTTCCATTCGATCCCTCTCCCTGCCCGCTGTGCTGCTAAAGCCCCATTTCTCTGCGGCCCGAGAAGATTCCGCGTGTTGGCCACTTTCGATGTCGCCGGCCAATTGACGATTGGCTCATTGACGATTGACGATTCCAGTGTCCCGCGGCGCCCGACACAGCAATCGTCAATCGTCAATCCCACAATCATCAATCTTCCCCGGCAGGGCCGCTCTGCCCGCAGGCGCCGCTCGCTGGGTTGTTTGGTTGCGGCAATGCCGCGCTGTGCGACCTATGATTGCCGCGGATCGCCTCGACTTCTTCGGTAATGTCAATCCTGGCCGGGCACCAGGTAATGCAGCGCCCGCAGCCCACGCACCCGAAGGCGCCGAACTGGTCCACCCAGGACGCCAGCTTGTGCGTCAGCCATTGCCGGTACCGGGACTTGACCGACATCCGCACGCTGCCCCCATGAATGTAGGAGAAGCTTTCCGTAAAGCAGGAATCCCACTTCCGGCGGCGCTCGGCATGCTGCCCTCTCACATCGGTGACATCCTCGACGGTGGTGCAGAAACAGGTGGGGCAGACCATGGTACAGTTGGCGCAGCTCAGGCAGCGGGCTGCCACCTGGTCCCACTCGGGGTGCTCGAAGTTGCCGTAGAGCAGCCGGCGCAGCTCGGTCGTATCCAATCGCCGCACCATCTGCGCGGCAGTGGCCTCCACGGCTGCCTGGGCCTGCTGGAGTTCTTCGGGGAGCGGGTCGCGGTGCTCGAGTTCCGCCAGAATCTCGGCCCCAGCGCTGCTGCCCACCTCGGCCACCAGGACGTGCTGCTGGGCCGACGATAATTCCGTGAGGGCCAGGTCGAAGCCGCCCTCAACCTTTGGCCCGGTTTGCATGGAAGAGCAAAAGCAGGTGGCCGAGGCCCCGGTGCAGTTGACCGCCACAATGAAGACCCCCTCCCGCCTGCCCTGGTACACCTTATCCACGTACCGGTCAGCCAGCAGCACGCGGTCTAGGATGCGGATGGCCGCCAACTCGCAAGCCCGCACGCCGAGGAAGGCTTGCTTGAGTGGCGCGGTCGGCTGGTCGGAGGCGCGGAAGGAGTCGCCCTGCCGCTCGAACGTGCACAGCCGCACTTCCGGCGGGTAAAGATACCGTTTCCAGCTTTGCGGCCCCAGTGCATAGCCGAACAGCTTGGCGTCGTCCCGCTTCTTTAGACGATACTGGCCTGCCTGCTGTTCGTCGCTCCAGCCGATGGGCAGGTCTTCCAGCTTTTCCAGGGTGTCGTAGATAACAGCCCCGTCGCGCAAGGTGGGGCCCAGCACCTGGTAACCCCGGCGCTGGAGGGTGGGGATCAATTGAGCCAGGGCGGGTAGCTCCAGCACAGCGAGCGTGCCAATCGCAGGTTGACTCATTTCCATCCAGGTCCCCTGGATCTCAGTGAAGGCAAATCCCCAGAATTCTCAGGACTTTCTGGTTGCGCCCCACTCAACTACACTATACTCCCGAGTATTGACTCCGATCAGGTGCATGCCGTTTGCCAAACTGAATACACTGAAAATAAAGGAGTTAATCACCATAATGGGACGCGCCCCTGGGTGATATGGCACTGCCCGCGGGCAAGTTGCGCCCTACCCGCGCCGCTTCTCGCAGTGCTCAAATCGCTGGCGG
Organism: uncultured Acidobacteriota bacterium; assembly: GCA_963725415.1. Lineage (GTDB taxonomy): Bacteria > Acidobacteriota > Terriglobia > Bryobacterales > Bryobacteraceae > CAVRZY01. Next base: position 43,703 of record CAVRZY010000082.1, read on the forward strand.
TAGGACTCGTAGCCGGGCCGCCCCATCAAACCGTAAGTGAACTTCTTGCCCAGCTCCACGCCCTCCTGGTCGAAGGCGTTGACGTCGAGCAGCTCCCCCATGAAGGCGGTCTGAAATTCCAGCAACTGGAGGAAGGCCCCGAGATGCTCCTCATCTACGCGGTCCAGCGTGAAGGTGCAGTTGGGACGGCCGGCTTCGACCAGCGCCGCGGCGGTCGAGCGCCGCTCGGCATCCAGCAACTGGGCCAGGCTCTTCCCGGCGAGGTAGTCGAACGCTTCCAGCTTCAGGCGCGCCTTGGGGATCCTGCCGGAGTCCGGATGCCTGCGCACCGCCCAGAAGGTGAAGACCTTGTCGTTGGGTCCTTCGATATAGAGCTGCACTTGGGAGTGCTGATCGGTGGTCCCCAGGGCGGCTACCGGGGTCTGTCCCACATGGACCACCTCACCCATACGGTTTCTGGCCTTTCCCAGCGACTCCGCCCAAAGCTGCCGGAACCAGAAGGCCGTTCCCCACAACCGGTTCGAGTAGGGGAAAGCCACGTGAATCGACTTCTTCTTCAGAGTCCAGATCAGGTAGTGCAGCAGGGCGGCCCGCAGGGCCAGGTTCCGCTCGAGGTCGGGCTGCCAGCAAAGATGGGTCATCGCGCGAGCGCCCTTCAGCAGCTTGCGAATGTCAATCCCGATCAACGCAGCCGGCAGCAACCCCACCGCCGACAGCACGCTGAACCGCCCGCCCACGTTTTCAGGCAGGGTAAAGGTGCGATACTTCTCGCAGGCAGCCAGCGCGGCCAGATCGCCTCGCCCAGCCGAGGTCACGACCGCGATGCGCCGGGCGGCCTGGCGACCGAGCCAATCGCGCAGCACCAGAAAGGTGGCGACGGTCTCCGCCGTGGATCCGGACTTCGCCACTACCACCGCTTGAGTCTTGTTGGGGTGCATCGACCCCAGGGCCGCCCCGACAAAGGAAGGATCCACGTTATCGAGCACCACCAGGCGCGGGTGCTGCTTGGAGAATGCCTTCTGAACCGGATGGGGTCCACGAATGCCGCAATCCAGCGCCCATGTCCCCAAAGCGCTTCCACCGATCCCCACCAGGCAGACCGTATCGTAAGAGCCGCGCCGCTGCCCGGCGTACTCGATGATCTCCCTGGCGGTACTGGTCTGAAACGGTAGATGAGGGAAGCCGTACCGGCCCTCCTCGCTCATCTTCTGAAAGCCGCGCAGAGCCTCCAGGGCCTTCGAGGAATGCTGCTGGATCTCCGGCTCCGTGAGGCCGTCGGATTCGCCCACTATCCCGGCAAGCAGGTTGGCATGGTCAAGATGAATGCTCATGGCTAAGGCTATCCACGCCGCGGGCCGTCGAAGGTGGGGAAGGTCTGCGAGACGTGGTCGTGCCAGGTGAGCTTCTCGGCGTCGAACAGGGCCCAGAGGAGGCCCAGGCCGGCGGCCAGGATGCCCAGGCAGCCGCTGAGCAGACGCATCACGCGCTGGCGCGGCTCGGGGCGATAGCCGTCGAAATTCAGCAGGCGCAGGCGGAAGCAGCGCATTCCCGCAGTCTCACGTCCCAGGACGCACCAGAATGAGTGATAGAAGAGCGCCAGCGCGGTGGCTACCACCAGGTAGGCGATGGCGGCTTGCTGCGTCAAGACAATCCGGCCGCCCACCAAGTGAAACGTCAGCAGGAAAAGACTCAGGCCCAGCAGGACGAAGAAACCATCGGCGACCACAACGGCGCACCGCAGGCTGGTAGGCGCGATGGGGGCGTCGCAACAGATGCGCGGAGGGGGCGGCTGGGGCGACTCCAGGTTCAGGGTCTGCTGGCTGAGGCGGGTGGGTTGAGGAGGCGTAGTTCGCTTGCGTCCCGCACCCTGGCCGGCGGTGGTCCGGCCGGGCAACCGCGCGGGTGGAGCGATGGGAACCACCTTGGGGCCTCGGCGGCGGGAAACAGCGAAGCCTGGCGCGGGATGCCGGCGCCGTTGCGCGGTGCGGGTGGTCGGGCTTCCGGGGCGGGCTTCAGGTCCGGTCGTGTGGAGGGTAGCGGCGAGGTGCGTCGCAGCGGGTACTTGATAGCCGGGCGTGGCGGGTCATCGACCTGCAACCGGCGTCCGCACATCTCGCAACGGTGTTCGCCTTCGGCATTCAAACAGCCACAGTGCCTGCAACGCATCGCCTATTCCCGGCCTGCGACGCCATTGAAGGGGGCTGGGCTATCCATGCTAGGATTGTCGCTTGAACCCGGCACACCAACGGCTGCGTCGCGGCCCTCTTGTTCTTAGTAACATAATCGGACGCTTTTGTCACGGTTTTTTGGCGATTTTCCTGGCCTGGGCGCTGCTGGCGGCCCCGGCGGCGCCGCAGCAGCCCTTCCACAGGTCCCCGGCGCCGCGCCCCAACGCCATCCCCCGTAACGAAATGGAAGCCGAGTCGGTGACTCAGATCAAGGAGGGTCCCTGGTACCGCCTGCGGGGCCACGCCCGCCTGGAAACCTCCGAATTCCTGCTGCGCGCCGATGAAATTGACTACAACGAGGACACCGACGACGCCGAAGCCCGAGGCAATGTCTATCTCAAGCACTTTGCCGAGGGCGAGGAACTGTGGGCCGACCGCATCGAGTACAACATCTCGGAGCAGACCGGCAAGTTCTACAACGTGCACGGCTCGGCGCCCATGCCGATCGGGGCGCGCCCCGGAGTGCTGGCCTCCAGCAATCCGTTCTACTTCCAGGGCCGGTGGGCGGAACGGCTCGAGGACCGCTACATCCTCTACGACGGTTTCATCACCAACTGTAAGATGCCCAGGCCGTGGTGGGTGTTGCGGGGGCCGAAGTTCGACGTGATTCCTGGCGACGCGCGCGCCTCGGCCGGCGTGTTGCCCGCCGACATGCCGTTGCTGACATACAGATTGCCGATCAGGTTGACCGGAAACCACACCGTCGCCGCCGTCGCGCTGGCGCTGATACGGCAACGCGCAGATGCCGCGCGCGGCGTTGCCGGAATTGCGGTCGACCAGCGCGCTGGCCGGCACGGCGTCGTCCGGGTTGTAGAACGCGCGCAATTCATCGTCGAGCAGGTCCTCCGGCCAGGCGTCATCTTCCGGCAGCGGAAACCATTTTTCCTGCGGGTAATGCACAAACTCGCGCTGCGCGACGGTTTCGCCCAGGTAGTAATGCGACCAGAAGTAATTGCAGCCGAGCCGCTCGAAGAACTCGCCCAGCGCGCTCGCCCGCGCCGCCAGCTCGGACGCGCCCTTGCCGTTGGTGAACAGCAGCGGGCAATCCTGATCGCGGATATGCACCGACCAGGCATTGGCGACCGGGTTCAGCCAGGAGCGCTCCTCGATGTTGAAGCCCAGGTCCGCCAATTTGGCCTGCATGGATTGGATGGAGGATTCCAGCGAGGCGTCCTTGCCGGCGATGAAGCTTTCGGTTTGCATGCGTGTTTCCGAGTGAGGGGTAGATAGAGGTGCCGCGACGTGGGACGGAATTATCCGCGACCAAGCAACCGAGCGGTTTGCATCCCGACAAATCTTGTCGGGATGCAAACCTGTTCTACGCCCCGCTCGACCCGCTCATTCACCTGACGCTGTAGTCCCGCCCTTCAAGACAGGCCTTGCTGGCGCGCTGATAGTCGGCGCGTTTTTCCGCGAGTTGCGATGACGTGATGTCGCTGCCCGGTTGCGAGGGATCGAAGCCGGTCTGATCGACCGCCCAGCGGTGGCATTCGTAGCGATCATTGGCTATCTGCTGATCACTCTGGCCCCGCTTGGGATAGACGAACAATTCATCCGGCTCGGGCGGCAGGCTGACGACTTCGGTTTCCCGGGGCGGGTCAACCACCACATATTCGCGTTGGCTTGGCCGCCAGTTGTAATAGACGCCATCGGCGTAGTAGTAAGGCACGCCGCCGACCCAGAGGGTGGTATAGAAAGGCGGCAACACCGAAAGGCTCAGTCCGATGGGTGGCGCCACGACGACGAAGCGCGGACCGGAAGGCCGGTACCAGACGCCGCCATGAAAATAATAGTTCGTGCTGTGGTGCGGCACGACAATCGGCCCGCGCGGCAACCTGTCGACGAACTGGCCGCGCGGCGGGTAATAGCAATCTTGGAGCAGCCACGTCATTGCTCCATCGCTGTGTGCGGGTGCGATTTGCGGCTGACCACTGCAGAAACCTCCTGCAAATACATTCTCAACTTT
>CAVRZY010000083.1:0-44247 GCA_963725415.1 uncultured Acidobacteriota bacterium
AGTAGTAGCCCTCGCGCGGCCAGGGATTCGATTGCACCCGCTCCCCCGCTCCCAGTTGGTCCATCACCAGGACCGCAACCCCCAGCCGTGCCCAGGTCATGCCCATGTCCTGTAGCTCGGATTGCGTTTTCGGCGCGTGATGGCTGTGCACCAACACGATTGCAGGAATCCGCCCCGCGATTCTGTCCGGCAGGTACAGATTGGCGGTCACCAGCAAATGGGGCCGGCTCTCGTAGACAAGATTTTCGATCACGAACCCATCCCCATAGTCGGCGCGCTTGGTGACGGCTGCGCGCAGCGGCGTACGCTTGGGAAAAGGCGCCAGCGAAGCTCGTAAGGCAGCCAGGCGCGGATCCCGGAAGCGTTCCCAATCCTCCCGTGTGCGAGTCTTTTGCCAGTCGCGTTTCTCCCGCTGGGCCACTTCCGCCATGCGCGATTGCAAGTTCCGCTCGAGCAGTCCCTCGATGCCCAATGCTTTGCGGTCCTGATCGGACCACACGCGGCCTGGAATCGCGGAAAGCCCGGCGGCGGGCCTGCTCGCTGTCCTGGCGACGGCGGCGTCTTTCGGCGCGGCGGGAAAAAACTCTGGCGCGCCGGATTCCCCGCGTCCAGGCGCGAGTTCAAAATCGACGCGCTCGTTGATGGCAGGCCAGTGCCAGCGCAACTCCGGGGCCTGCGGTCTTGGGACCCGAACCCGCTCGACACTCACAAAGCCGATCTCCGCCAGGCTCTCGATCGGAATGGCTGCCTCGACAGTCCATTCCTGCGGGCCGCTGGAAGCTGCCGCCAAGACGCGCTTGGCCCCCTCTGGCACTTCTCCCGGGGCCGTGAAATCGACGCGGAATCCGCCCAGCGGGTTCACACTGACCGCCATCATTCTGTTCCGACCCTTCGCGGGACGGATATCGAATCTCCAGGAGATCAGGTCTTCCCGGCCCCAGGCGGGATCGCGCCCGATGGAGAAAGCCACAAGCCGGTCCGGCTCCGGCAGGCGTGCGCTCACGCACACATAGCTCCCGCGAATCACAATCCGGCTCTCTCCGCCTTCGGGGAAGGGCGCTCCGAACCCAGCCGGGCGCAGGGCCAGCACGCGAGCGTCCTGCCAGATGCGCTCATCGATCTTGCCATCGATCGTTAGAGGGCCACTCGCGGAAGGTATCTTGAGGGTCGCACCGCTCGCGACCGCCAATGCAAGCAGTCCCAAGACGAATAGTCTCGATTGCGTCATAGGGCCCTCCGGGCGCCGAAGCGTCACACGTCAATCATATCCTGTAGGCTTCAGATCGGCTTCAGGGCCGGGCGGCGACTACGTCCACATCCCGCGGACCGAGCGTCCGCTGGCGTCCCTGGAAGGAAAAACGCACGGTCCGATAGGAGGCATTGAACAGGGTGTAGACGGTTTCCCCGCCTCCGCGGAAGCGGTTCACGAAGACCGCCGGAAGAGGCGAGTCAACCAGTGGATCGGCCTCGCCGCTGAAGGCCGCCGCATGGCGCTTCAGCAATTGGCGCGCGTGCCGAATGAACGCCAGCAATTCCTCCCCGTACCAGGTCTCGGAATGGCCTTTCAGCCACACTCCGCTGCCGTGCCAGAGCGACAAGCGGAAGTCTTCCGCGGACAACACCCGCGGATGGATGCCGGTCGAGAGCATGTCCCAGATGCGAATGTCCGGGAAAGCAAACCTCCACAGGTTGAGCTTGAGCGGTGAGAGTTGCACTCTGGCTTGCGGAATGGCGTAGCAGAAGGCGGCGTCGTAATAGGGCGCGGCGGCATCGGCCGGGTTCTCTTCCAGGTAGACGATCGTCTCTCTCAGCCCGGCCGCATCCAGCGCCCGGCGCACCTGTTTTGCCATGGCAATCTCGCCCGGTATCGGACCCAGACCTGGGGCGTGGCCGTGTGACACCGAGTAGCACCTCCGCTTGCCGACACCGTGTTCGTCGAGATAGACGGCTTGCGCGCCGACCTCCCCCGCGACCGTAGCCATGCGTCCCGCGAGGTACTCATGCCAGGCCGGAAGGTGCGGGCAGACGAACAGCTCCGGGCTCCCGCCCGGCCACCAGGCTCCGCGTCCAGCCTCGTCGATCAACTGCCAGCTCGCCCCGAAGCGGCGCCCGACCGCGGAGTTCTTGTCGATAAGATAGCCCTCGAAGTACAGGCCGGTCGGAATGCCCGATGCCTTGGCGAAGGCGATGTTGCGGCGCAGATCGGCGGGGCCTCCAAGCTCGACAGGATAGTCGCCCACCCGGCCGACGCTGTCCGACAACCCCCAGCCGGAAATGTCGATGAAGTCGATGCCACCAAACGCCTCGCCATCGCGTATCAACTCGTCAAAGGTGTAGCGGTTCCGGCGCACATCGAACAAGCGACCGCTTCCGCCAACCGGGTAATCGCGGCGCGCCCAGAAAGCGGAGCGCAGCCAGACGGGCCGCGGCCCAGCGGGCTTGTACCAGGACCTCAGCCACTTCCGGTAGGCATTGAATCCCTCCCGCCAGTCCCCGCCGTGCAGGCTCACCGAGACCTCCGGCGGCCGGTAAGTTTCCCCTGGCGCCAGCCGGAGGGTGTACTCGACCTCCACCTCGACAGAGACCCCGCTTTTCTTGAGACGGAAGGTTTTGAACTGTCCCTCGGTGTCGCGCACGATCAGGCACGCGCAGCGGTTTGCCTTCGGCGAGAATACATCCAGAAACTGGAGCGGGAAGGCGCCGCTGTAAACGTTCTCCAGTACCATGTCGCGGCGGGATATGACTGCGCCCTGCTGCGGGAACAGGTAGTAGACATCACTGGGATCCTCGGCCGGACGCACCTGGAGTGAAGGAAAGACCAGCACGAACTCGAGCGGCGTGGCGCCCACGTTCGTCAGGGCGAGCGAAAGGGCACGACCGTTCGACTCTTCCGTGATGCGGAGATCGGGGCGCAGCGCTTCAGGGGGCAGCGTTTTCCCTTTTGTCGCCTCGAACCGGAACCATTTCGAGCCCTCCAGGTTGGCTTCTCCGGAGCGCAGGCCGGAGGCCTGCGCCACTGGGGACACAGGAGGCCATGGCGCCTGCCGAGGCTCCGGAGGAGTGGCTTCGGACAGCCCGGCCGCAAACAAGACCAACTGCGCGTGCGGGCTGCGGTCCAGAAGCTCCACCGAGGCGAGCGCACGCTGCCCGTCCAAGGCAAGCGCGTAAAGGGCAGGTTTGCGGTCCAGCAAGGCGTAGCGCCGCTCCGCAGCCAACAGGGGAAACTGCTCCTCCTCGAACCGGTCAGCGTATTTCACGCGGGCCACCACCTGCGCAGTCTCGCTGCTCTCTTTCACCTGACCCGCAAGGTGCGCCATGAGGCTCAGATAGAGCGTGCGGCCTTTGCGGCCGCCGCCATCAATGCCGATGCTCTCGCGGCCGCGCAGCGAGGTGGCCGGCGATCCCGCGCACGAAAGCGGGCCTCGCGCCGCCAGCATCGTCGTGCCGTTCGGCAGCGGCGGGCTCGTCTCGCACGGAAGGGTCTGCGGGTCGCCGCGAAACTCGATTTCCGCTATGGCCAGCCGCGCGCCGGCTGGGAGCGAGAACACCAACTGGTCCACCTGCGGGGTGAGCATTCTGCCGCGTAGTTCGATCTCAAGCACGTGTGGCGCATCATCCGCGACCAGCTCCCGGGCTGTCAGCACCACCACCGGGCGGCCCGTGGCGAAGGGGTTCTCCCTGTTGGTGGCCCCCGGCGTCACTGGTCCGACGCTGCCCGGTCGCAGCGTCAGCACCGGCGCATCGCTCGCGGGCAAGCCTGAGGCGCGATAGCGCAGCCGGATTGAGTGGTAGTCGTAGACCCAGATTGGCTCGGTCGATTGCCGCCACTCGCCCGGTCCCTGGTAGTTCAGTCCCTGGAGCCTGAAACCGCTGAGAACGTCGTCGGGGAAAGCCGCTCCAGCAGCGGCGAATAGGAGTAGAAGAATCAGTGGCACGGGCCCTACCAACTCAGTTGCACCAGCGAGGTGCCCTGCCGCGGCAAGGGGAAGTTCAGTTCCAGCTTGCCCGCTTTGGACTCCACCCGCTGAGGCGGCCCCAATTGCTCCAGCCGCCCGGCCGCTTCCAGACGGGCGTGCTGCTCGGGCGTTGGGTTTTGCGGGGAACCCATCCCCTTCCAGACCGTGTAGGCGTTGCTGTGCTGCTCGTCGATGCGGTAGTGACGCACCAGCACCCGGCGTGCCGCGCGGGGAACACCCTCTATCACTAAGCTGACCATGGCATCCAGCGACGGAACATCGTCGTCATGATAGTTCCAGATCAAAACCGACAGCTTCCGGGCCCCGCCAGTCGCGATTGCGTTGACGTCCGGCGGGCCGGAAACTCCCGACTCCAGGATCGAATCCAGAGGGACGGCCCGCGTGCTCTCGACCGGCAGCCGCTCCCCGGCCATCAGGCCAAACATCCGAAACAGGTTCAGGACCGGCTTATCGATCCCGTTGGTGGCCAGGGTTCGAAACCCGTCGAAATAGGGCTGGTCCTCAAACTCAAATGCCCAGGTGACCACTCCCTGGAGGTTGGTCCCGTACTTGCTGGCAAGCTCGAGAATCCTGGCGAACACCGCCACCGTGTAGCAAGGATACAGCGCCCCGTTGCGGTAGGCGTGCTGCGGATAAACGCGCGCCGAGCAAGCCGCGCAACCTTCCGGATCCGACTCCCCCAGAATAACCGGCGTCTTCCGAAATTCAGGAAACGAGGCCACGATTTCGAAACCTTTGGCCACAGACTGGAGCTGCCGGGCAATCCCCATCCGCAGCCGGCCATCGGCCAGCCGCGGGCTTCCCTTGGGGTGAAAGGCGATGTAATCCAGCGGAGCGCCCTTGCGGCCGGTCGCGTAATTGGTCCCGCGCGCGCAGTGCTCCAGGAACCGCCGCAGAAACTCGGCTGCCTTGGGGCTTTGCGGGCCGGTCGAGTGCGGCCCGCCCACCCGAGCTTCCGGAAGCGCCCGCTTGACGGCATCCGCCGCGTAGTCATACAGTCTGTAGTACTCCTCCGGCGTGCCCTGCCAGTAGCTGATGTCGGGCTCATTCCAGACTTCCCAATACCAGCTCTGAACCTCCGGCTTGCCGTAGCGATCCATCGAGTGCCGCACCCATCGGTAGACCAGTTCCGCCCATTTGGCATAGTCTTTAGGCGGGTAGGCCCAGCCCGTCGAGAGCTTGCCTTTCGGCCAATCGTGCTGATAGGGCTGCGGATGCGTCGAGAGCGCCTCCGGCATGAAACCGATCTCCACCAGCGGCTTGACCTTAGCCGCCCTGTAGGCGTCGAAAATCCTGTCCAGGATGGCCCAGTCATGCACCGGCCGGCCTGAGGCATCCTCCGTGTAGGCATTGGTCGAGCCCCACTTCAGCGCCGGTTTCCCATCGCCCGAGGTGAGCAGGTTGTGCGCCCGGATGTAGACCGGGGTGGGACTCAGAGCCGACAGTTCCTCCAGCAGCTTTTTCCCGTATTTCATGTAGGTGAAGTTCGGCTCGTCGTAGCCGAAGTAGGCCCAGACCGGTTTGAACGCCCCGCGGCCCCCGCCGGCTTCAACCCGGATGACCACCTTCTCCTGGGCAGCCAGTGGCGCAGGGAATGGCGACAGGGCCAGAAAGATTGTAATTCTGGAGAGGAGGTGGAGCATGCTCCGATACGTCCTGGTCAGCGCCATCAGTTAAGCGAGTCTTGGGATCCGCCCGCTAAGTCCCCTTGATCCAGGCGTGCCGGGGGTCATCGCTCCAGGCTCCGTACTTGCGCCCTTCTCCCGCCAGCACCCAGGTGTAGTTCAGGGTGTACCCGGGGCAGGCCACCACCGGGTGGTAGCCGCGCGGAACCAGCACCGTGTCCCCGTGCTCCACCGCGTAGGCGTTGTCGAATGGCGCGGGGTCGTCCGGATCACTGTATGAACGCAGGAAGCCGAAACCCTGCTTGGGCTCGATCTGAAAGTAGTAGACCTCCTCCATGGGAACCTCGCCCGGCGGGGCGAATCGGTCGTGCTTGTGCGGCGGGCAACTCGACCAGCCCCCCGGCTGGTTCACCGTTTCCCCTGCTATCAACCGGGCCGCATCCACGTTATCGGCGATGTGCGTGTAGACCGTCCGCGTCCAGTTGTCCTTCCCCACGACTTTCTTCACCGCCTGTTCCGCCGTAATGAGCACGGGCTTCACGCCCGCTTTCCCCAGCGCCCCGGTGATGCTGATGCGTGCCGGGCCATCCAACCTGGCAAGCCTCACTGTGGAACCCGCCGGCGCATAGACCATCGGGCCCGCCTCGCGGATGGAACGACGCGGCCCAACCTCAGCTAGCCACTTTCCGGTCTCGCCTTGGACCTCGACGCGCACGCCTCCGGTATAGAAGTCCAGCGTCAGCTCCTCTGCGCCGCTCTCGAAGGCGTGCTCCCGAAGGCTTCCGCCCAGCTCCACGATGGTGAAAGAAAGGTACTTCAGCTCCCGGCCTCGGGCCGCAATTGGATAGACCCCCGGGGCTTCCCCCGGCGACTTAATGTGCAGTTTCATAGTCTTTCAAGCTATCATAAGAAGCCAACAGCCGAAAGCCTCCAACCGACTGAGGCTGTCAGCCGTCGGCTGAAGACAGATGGCTCTGTCCAGAATCTACCCCATCCTCGACACGGAGGCGCTGGCTCAGCGAGGCTGCCCGGTGGAAACCGCCGCGGAAGCCATGCTGGAAGGCGGTGCGCGCATCCTCCAGTTTCGTCACAAAGGCCACTTTTCGCGCGCGGTCTTCGAGCAGGCCGAGCGCGTCGCGGAACTCTGTCGCCGCGCCGGGGCCCTGTTCATCATAGACGACCGCGCCGATATCGCCCTGTTGCTGGATGCGGGCCTGCACGTCGGCCAGGATGACCTGCCGCCCCGAGATGCCCGGCGATTGCTCGGGCCCAACCGCCTCCTGGGATTCTCTACGCACAATGCCGCGCAGTTCGCCGCAGCCCTCCGGGAGCCGGTCGATTACCTGGCCTTCGGGCCGATCTTTCCGACCGTCACAAAACAGAGTCCCGATCCCGTGGTCGGCCTCGGAGAGTTGCGCAGCTTGCGCCCCCAGACCGATCAGCCGCTGGTCGCCATCGGCGGCATCTCCCGGGCCACGGCGCTGGAAGTCCTTGCAGCCGGCGCCGACTCCCTGGCCGTCATCAACGATTTGCTACCGGAAACTTGCAGCTTCGAGACTCTCCGTGCTCGGATGGAGGAATGGCAACAACTCGCGAGGACGTAGGCGTCGGCCTCGTTAAGAGCCTCGGGCTGCTAGATGCCACCACCCTGGTGATGGGCTCGATGATCGGCTCAGGCATCTTCATTGTGTCCGCAAAAATCGCCGGCAAGGTCGGCTCACCGGGCCTGTTGATGCTGACCTGGGTGGTCACTGCTCTGCTGACCTTGATCGCCGCCCTCAGCTACGGTGAACTGGCCGCCGCTATGCCCCAGGCCGGGGGCCAGTACGTCTACCTGCGCGAGGCCTTCGGCCCGCTCAGCGGATTCCTCTACGGCTGGACCTTATTCCTGGTGATCCAGACTGGAACCCTGGCCGCCGTCGCCGTCGCCTTCGCCAAGTTCACCGGAGTTTTCTTCCCGCTGATCGCCGAAGATCGCTTCCTCCTGCGCGTGTGGCGCTTCGGCGTCAGCACCAGCAGGCGCTTGCCATGGCCGTTCTGGTTTTCCTCACCTGGGTCAATACCCGTGGGGTTCGCACTGGCGCCCGCGTGCAGAACACCTTCACCTTCGCCAAGACGGCTGCCTTGCTTGGCCTGGTAGGGTTCGGGCTTCTGCTGGGCCGCAACGCGGAGGCGGTGGTTTCCAATTTCGGCCATTTCTGGGAGGGCGCCGGCTGGGATTTCCGGACTGTCCGCCTGGTCGGCGTCGCGATGGTCGGCGCCCTGTTTTCCTCGGACGCCTGGAATAATGTCACCTTCACCGCTGGCGAGATCCGCAATCCTCGCCGCAACGTCCCTTGGGCGCTGGCCCTGGGCGTGATCGTTGTCTCTGCTCTCTATATTGCCTGCAACTTCGTGTATTTGAGCGTGCTGCCCTTGAAGGCGATTCAACAGGCGCCCGCCCAGCGCGTCGCGACCGCCGCAGCCGAGGTGATCTTTGGGCCGGTGGGCGTCCAAATCATGGCCGCCGCGATCATGGTTTCCACCTTTGGCTGCCTCAACGGCTTGACCCTGGCCGGGGCTCGCGTCTATTACGCTATGGCGCTGGACGGGCTTTTCTTCCGCCCCGTCTCCAGGCTTCACCCCACCCGCCATACCCCGGTCCTGTCCCTGGTAGCCCAGGGCATCTGGGCCTGCCTGCTCACTCTCAGCGGCACCTACAGCGATCTGCTGGATTATGTTATATTTGCAGTTTTACTTTTTTATATCCTGACGATCCTCGGGGTCTTCGTGCTCCGACACCGGCGGCCGGACATGGAGAGACCGTACCGGGCGCTCGGGTATCCCGTGCTCCCCGCCGCCTACGTCGCGATCGCCGGGTTGATCGAGGTTCTCTTGCTGTTGTACGAGCCGAAATACACATGGCCGGGGCTGATTATCGTGCTACTGGGGGTGCCGGTCTATTTCCTCTGGCGCACCCTCGGACGAACCCGGAATTTCGATTGGAGACCGAATGGCAAATGAACTTTTTGTGAGAAAGCCCCTGGCGCACCTCCGGGCCGAAGCCGAAGCGCAGACGCTGAGGCGCGTGCTCGGCCCCTGGAACCTGATTTCCCTGGGTATCGGAGCGATCATCGGCGCGGGCCTGTTCTCGCTGACCGGCATCGCGGCCGCCGAGAACGCCGGGCCAGCCATCGCCCTGTCGTTTGTGGTGGCCGCCATCGGCTGCACCTTCGCTGGGCTTTGCTACAGCGAATTCTCCTCGATGATCCCCATCGCCGGCAGCGCCTACACTTACGCCTACGCCACTATGGGGGAGCTACTGGCCTGGATCATCGGCTGGGACCTGGTGCTCGAATATGCCGTCGGCGCCTCGACCGTCTCCATCAGTTGGTCGGCCTATGTGGTCTCCTTCTTCCACGACTGGGGCATTGACCTCCCGGCTCAGCTCGTCGCATCCCCCTTTCAGCCCCTCAAACTGCCCGATGGCACCATGGTGCATGGCCTCATCAACCTCCCGGCCGTCTTCATCGTCGTCGTCGTCTCGGTTCTGCTGATGATCGGCATCCGGGAATCGGCCCGCACCAACGCGGTCATCGTGGTCATCAAAGTCTGCGTCGTCATCCTGTTCATCTGTCTGGGCGTCTTCTTCATCAACCGGGCCAACTACACGCCCTACATCCCGCCCAACACTGGTGAGTTCGGGCACTTTGGCTGGAGCGGCATCATGCGGGGAGCGGGGGTCATCTTCTTCGCCTACATCGGCTTTGACGCGGTCTCCACGGCCGCTCAGGAAGCTCGACGCCCGCAGCGCGACATGCCCATCGGCATCATCGGTTCATTGATTATCTGCACGGTTCTCTACGTTCTGTTCTCGATCGTCCTGACCGGTGTGGTCAGCTACAAGGATCTGGGCGGCGCGGCCCCGGTGGCCACAGCTATCGACCGGACCCCTTACGACTGGCTCAAGCCCCTGGTTAAGCTGGCGGTCATCTGCGGCTTCACTTCCGTGATCCTGGTGATGCTGCTTGGCCAATCGCGCGTCTTCTTCTCGATGTCCCGCGATGGGTTGCTGCCTAAGGTTTTCTCCGACGTGCATCCCCGCTGGAAAACCCCCTGGCGCTCCAACCTGCTGTTCATGCTGTTCGTAAGCCTGTTTTCCGCCTTCGCGCCCATCTCCGTGGTCGGCCACATGACCAGCATCGGCACCCTGCTGGCTTTCGTGATTGTCTGCATCGGGATCATGATCATGCGCTACACTCACCCCAATATTCCGCGGCCCTTCAAGACGCCGCTGGTCCCGGTAGTACCCATCCTGGGCATCCTGGTCTGCGTGGCCATGATGTACTCGCTGGGTCCGGAGAACTGGCTCCGCCTGATCGTCTGGCTGGTCATCGGGCAAGTGATTTACTTCAGCTACAGCCGCTTTCGCAGCAAGCTGCGGGCGAAGTCAGAGGCCGATCGACCGGCCTGAGATATCGCGGAAGAACTCTTTTCGGGGCCGGGTGGGACACCCTTGACCTTATCCGGCCACTCTTTCCGCAGCTTGCCAAACTGCCGACCCTGTTGCAGACCCGTTTGGCGTACAATAGGCGACAGCAATCTGAACTGACGATGGCTGGCTCGTAGATAACCGAGCGTCGCCTCGGAGGCCGCACCGATGAACACGGGGATTACAGAAAGGGTCGTCAACTTCTACACGGAGGTCTTTGATCGCATTTTTTCCGAGCCCTTCCGATCTGGCATCAGTGACACCCTGAGACGCCGTGCCGTCGTTCGACAGATCGAGGAGTCCGCCGACGCTGCTTCGCAGTCCCTTACCCGTTTTTTCCTGAACCAGAAGCTCACCGAACAACAAGTTGTCGCGGTCCTGGCCCTAATCGACCCGCTGCTTGCCAGGTTGAAGCTGGATGACATTGCCAGCCCCAACATCTCGCCCGAGGCGGTCGCTGAGAACCTGCTCGCCAGCTCGCCACGCCGTGCCGCGGTCCACCACGGCGGTAGTGACGTCATCTCTCGCGTCGCACTTCATTCGGTTGTACAGGTGCTGATGCTTGTCGGCCCGGTTATGGCCGAGTGGCAGAAGCTGAATTTCTCGAGCACTTTCGAACTGCCCCGCCGGGTTGTGAATCGGCTCAATCAAATCAGCGAGCGGCTCGATGCCCTGGGCCGTTCTGGTGAGGCTGCGGCGGACGAACGCTACGAACTCACCTATCGCGATTACTTGCTCCAACGGTTTCACCGAGTCGAGGCCGGCACCGTCCGGATGACGACGAACCTGGATGTGGATCTGCGCGAGCTCTTTGTCATGCCACGGGTGCTTCCGCGGCCCGTTGCCGAGAAGACGGAGACTGCCGGAGTGGCGGACGCGGTGACGCTCATGGATCTGGCTGCGGCGCGTAGGTTGTTTGGAGGTCCTGACCCGCGGGGCGAGCAAAGGCAGCCAGCGGAAGAGAAGGACGAGGGGATAGGGGCACTAGATCAGGTCAAGCGCTATCCTCGCAACGTCATTGTGGGTGTCCCAGGGAGTGGAAAATCGACGTTCCTGGAATGGCTTCAGGTGGTGCTGGCCGGCGCTCACGAACCGCTCGTGATGGCCGAACAGCAGGCGATTCCCCTTCTATTGCGAGTTCGGCAACTGGACCCGCGAAATCTTCCGACGGGAGCAGCGCTCATTGAAAAGGCCACGGAAAGCAAGGACCGGGCGGCCCTCATGCCCCCGCGATGGATCGAGCGGCGGATGGAAGAGGGCCGGGTGTTTTTCATGCTGGATGGGCTTGACGAGACAGAACCGGAACTGCGCGATCGGCTCGTCCTTCCCTGGCTGATGAGCATTTGCGAGCAGTATAAGCAATGCAGGTTTGTGGTTTCCTCGCGCCCGGTTGGCTACCCGCCCGGCATGCTCCGCAAGCTCGAATTCGCCGAATGTGACCTCCTCGATTTCGAAGCACCCCAGATCAGTGAATACACAAAGCACTGGTGCACGGCCGTGCGCCTGGCGCGCACCGAACCCGAGGAGGAGGCCCGACGGGAGGGAGCCGTTGACGGCCAGCGTATAGTCGAGGGATTCGAGAAGCATCCCTACATCCGGAACCTGGCGCGCAATCCGTTGATGCTCTCGGCTATCTGCCTGGTCAACCATTTCGAGGGCTGCGAGCTCCCCAAAGACCGCGCCCTGCTCTACAAGCTTTGCGTCGAAGGCTTGCTGCACCACTGGGATCAGCGCCGCGGGATCCGTTCGGAGTTCGGGCTGGAAGAAAAGCTCCGCGTCTGCCGCGAGCTGGCCCTGACCATGCAGGCCGCGGACCGCGCCGAGTACGAGGCGGACAACGTACGGGAAATCTTCGCAGGAGTCTTCGGCGACCCCGTTCGCGCCGGCAAGCTGCTTGAACATATACGCTACCGCACGGGGCTGTTGCTGGAACGGCGCTCGGGTGTGTTTGCCTTCGCCCATCTGACTTTCCAGGAATACCTTGCGGCGCGCGCCATTCAGGAAGGGAATCAGCTAGCCATTGGGCCCGACCGGCTGGTCCGGGAACACGACGACGGCCGGTGGCAGGAAGTAATCGCCCTTTACTGTGGTATGGGCCCCTGCCCGGCTGTCCGTGAGTTGATCGAGCGCCTGATCAGTCAGCCAGACTCGGAGTCTCTCTCCACGGTGTTGACGGAAGCGTACCTGTCCGCCCGGCCCGAACTCTCACAAGACAGCTCGCTCCGCCGGAGGGTCCTGGAGCGAATCGCGGTTGCACCGGCCTCTGTGTGGCCCTCGCGGTTAGAGCGATTCCCGGAGGAGGAAGTGGCCCCCATCGCCAATGCCTCCGTCGGTAAGATCCAGAGCCTGCTTGCCACCTCCGAATCTTATCGCTGGTTGTTCGAGCATCCGCGCGCACTGGATGCACCGACTCTCGCAGCGCGACTTCGCCAGTGGCGGACCATGACACCCAAACAGACGGCGGAGCTCTTACTTTTGTTGCATGCACATGCCCCGGCAGAGTTGCTCGGGCAGGTAGCCGCAGACTCGGACATGTATGCGGCACCCGGCCCGAAATTCTGTCCTGAGGGCTTCATCCACCATTGCCAGGCAGAAATCGCGCTATCGGCACTCGTCTGGCGGGCTAGTATCGCTCCGGAAGGGCTAGGCCCGTCCGCCGATGCCGCCATCCTCAGTGTCCTGCGCGCCTTCGTACAGGCCGGCCCGTTAATCCGTGGCGTCGACGGGGAACTCGCAAGACTGATTGGCCGCCGCCGGGCAGGCCCCGCGCCTGCCGGCGCGGTCCGGCAGCAGTTGGCCTCCGCCGGGCGGGCCCTGGCCCGCCGCCTGGCCGAAGCTCCGGCTGAGCCCACGCCCGGCCGGGAATCATCCATCACCGCGCTCAACTCCTGGGCCGACGAGCTCGAAGGCGCCCCTGGCGCGATAGCCCTGCAACGAGCGTCCCCCAATTCGGAGGGACAGAGAAAAGGAGGCGATCAGCATGACCCCTGAAGCCAAGATCTCGGGAGCTTTCGAGCCGTTCCTGGCCGAGAGCGGCCCCAATGACAGACGCGACGCCATCGTCATCTACCGCCCACCAGCCGTCGAGCGACCCACATTGCGCGGCCGGTTGCACGCGCTCAAAAAGCGCCTGGATCACGTCAAGGTTTTGGCAGCCGCTCAGACGCCGGTCCAGGAGAGACTCTTCCAGGACTACCGGCGGGCCAGCACCAAGCAGCTCCCGGCCAAAGCAGAACTCTCGCTGTTTCCCGTCGGGGGCAACACGTTACCAGTGGCCGCAGTTGAGGTCACTCGCAAAACCCTGCTGGCGCTTGCCCAGCAGCGCGACGTTGTGGCCGTTCTGCCCAACCAGAGAATCCACTTGATCCGGCCCAAGGAGGTGGACTACTCGCTATTGGGCAGGCAGGAAGTCAAGGACAAGCTCACCTGGGGCCTCAAGCAGCTCGAGGTCCCCAAGCTGTGGCAGACCACTAAGGGCAAGAACATCACCGTCGCCGTGCTCGATACGGGCGTGCATGGTGACCATCCCGCGTTGGCGGGTCGCGTCAAGGACTTTCTGGTCATCGACCCCCTCGGCAGGCGCATAACGGCCAGCGCTACTTTCGACGCCGGGCAGCACGGCACCCACGTCTGCGGGACCATAGCAGGCGGACAAAGCTCCGAAGGCGTCTGCATCGGGGTGGCGCCGGAAGCCAGCCTCCTGGTAGCCGGCGTGCTCGTCGGCGACGCCACCTTGCGCACTCTCATGGAGGGCATTTCCTGGGCCGTCGAGAAGGGCGCCGACATCATCAACATGTCGCTGGGCTTTACCTACTACGAACCGCTCTTTACAGAGGTCTTCAGAATCCTCGTCGAGGATTACGGAGTGCTGCCCGTGGTGGCGATCGGCAATGAGAACCACGGAAATACGTCTTCACCCGGCAATGCCCGTGATGCGTTCTCTGTTGGCGCGGCAGAGAAGCTGCGCGGGGGCAAGCTCGATGTAGCCTTCTTCAGCAGTGGCGCCAGCCTGGTGTTCCCCGGCGAAGAGCCAAACGCCCTGGTCACCAAGCCGGACGTGGTGGCTCCCGGGGTTCAGGTCTACTCGTGCATACCGCCCGAAAAGCGGCCCGACGGCGTCTACGAGTACACCCACATGGACGGCAGCTCGATGGCAACGCCACATGTGGCCGGCGTGGCCGCACTGCTGATGGCGGCCAAGCCCGAAGCGCCCGTGATCGATATAATAAGAGTGCTGAAGGAAACGGCCATCCACCCGGACGGGGCCGAACGCCGCCCGGACAATCGTTGGGGCTACGGCTTGATCCGGCCCGTGGAGGCCCTCAAGAGCTTAGGCTAGACACCAGGAGAGGCAACAGTGGAACGGGGCAGTCACAACCGCGAGGGCAGCAAGCTCAGCTCACAGTTCGTGGGCCGGCTGAGCCGTTTGCGCGGTCAGCAGCCGGTACGGGCGGTCTTGCTGCTTCGCATCGAACCGCCGGCCAGAGCCGGCAGGGCACGAACCGATCGCCAGCGAGCGATAAGCGGTATCCGTCAATCAGCCCAGCGGTCCCTGGTGGACATCGATGCCATCCTCGAACGGCATGGTGGCCGCCGCCTGGCTCCCCTGCCCGACGCACTGGGTTCTGTTCCCATAGAAACCACCGCCGCGGGCATTGCGGCATTGGCCGGCTGTGACCACGTGAAAGCCATCCTGGAGGACCAGGCAATTCACCCGTTGCCGGCGTGACGGCCCTTTTCCCCCCCGTCGGTTCCGGACGCCCCGGGTACCTATCCTGGGCATCCTGGTCTGCGTGGCCATGATGTACTCGCTGGGTCCCGATAACTGGTTCCGCCTGTTCGCCTGGCTGGTCATCGGGCAGGTGGTTTACTTCAGCTACAGCCGCTTTCGCAGCAAGCTGCGGGCGAACAAGCCATAGGGCCAGCCGCGGGGCGGATCGGGTAGAATCGATACAGGTAGGCGATTCTGAGGTGACGCCAATGCGTGAAGTGACTCTTTCGGTGCCCGAAGAGGCCCTCATCGCGCTGAAGCTGGCCCCCGCAGCTTTGGGTGAGGAGCTGCGGCTGGCCGCCGCGGTCAAGCTGTACGAGCTGGGCAAGCTCTCCTCCGGCGTCGCCGCCGATCTGGCGGGCCTGCCGCGGGCGGTGTTTCTGAGCAAGCTCGCTGACTACGGTGTTCCGACATTCCGGTTGACCGAAGAGGACCTGAAGCAGGACCTCCAGAGTGCCTGAGACCAGCTCGAACACCTCGCCGATTCAGTACCTGTATCAGGCCGACCTGCTGGAGCTGCTCCCGACGCTGTACGGGCGGGTCATCATCCCAGGAGCGGTAGCCCAAGAGCTGGCGACCGGCCTGGAGTCGGGCGTGTCCCTCCCGGACCCCAACCAGCTCCCCTGGATCACGATTGAACGGCCCGCTGAAGCTGGCTGGTGAGGCACCATGATTGGGCCTTGGCTGCGGCTCACGCACACACGGACGTCACCAAGTGCTTGCCTTGTGTTCTCTGCTCAGAGCCGGTTGACGTAATCCCTGAAGCCGGCATTGAACACATGGAGCGACGCCGTGCCGACGCCGAAGATGTCGCGCACCCGATCGAAGTACTCGACTCCCGCGCCGTAGGCGAATGTGTGCGGACCTGACGGAGCCAGTTCGCCTTGCAGGAAGTGCGCCAGCGGGGCCCACTCCACATGCCATCCGATCAGGACAAACAACCTCCGAACGGCGTACTTGAAGCGCAGGTCGGCGCCCTGCGACGACCAATTCGCATTCTAGCAGCGACGAGCGGTCGATCGAAGACACCTACGCCATCTTGGACGAGTTCCGCCCATAGCGCGATGTGACGGTCGGCCACATGACCAGCATCGGCACCCTGCTGGCCTTCGTGATCGTCTGCACCGGGATCATGATCATGCGCTACACCCATCCCAATATTCCGCGGCCCTTCAAGACGCCGCTGGTCCCGGTAGTACCCATCCTGGGCATCCTGGTCTGCGTGGCCATGATGTACTCGCTGGGTCCCGATAACTGGTTCCGTCTGTTCGCCTGGCTGGTCATCGGGCAGGTGGTTTTCTTCGGCTACAGCCGGATTCACAGCAGGCTTCGGCCAAAAGGGACGATCCGGCGGTCCAGTTCAACCGACCGCATTCTCACGTTCGGCAATGCCGGATTACTGGCCGGCGGAACCATCGCGTATCTGCTACGGCCGGTGGCCGCCTCCGGTAAGCAACTGGCTTTCGACGTGGTAATCGCCCGCGGAGCCAACTTGAAACCAGCGGAGACCTTCCTGCGCCCGCTGGCCGAGGCCTCGTTCAACTCTCTGATGCTCGGGGTGGTTGCCGGCGCCGTCGCCGGGGCGGTGATCGGCTATCTGGTCTACTTGTTGACGCGACCGGCTGAGGCTCCCCACGCCGGGTAACACCCTACGCGCCACCCCAGCTCGGAAACAGTGCCGCCTTGGCAGCGCGGCACTCCAGGATTAGATCGGGAACCCGCCTGCGCCGCTCGATCAGCCGCTCCAGCAGCTTCTCCAACGCCCCGTCTTCGCCTTCCAGCCACTCCAGCGGTACTTGCTTGTACGCTTCGTCAACTACTTCCTCGGGGAAATTCACCACCTGGTCCAGCCACGGTTGGAAGTCCTCCAGCGACCTGACCCGTTCATAGACCAGGGGCCGATGGTACAGGCCCTGGATCGGGGAGTCCGGAAAATCCCAGTGCGGCCCGTTGAACGCGAACCCATGGTCGATCATGCGGGCTACAAAACCGGCACGCGGCAAAGCCGCCTCTCCAGGCTGCCACTCCCTGTAGCGGGCCCGAAAGAAGATAGATTGCCGCCCATCCGCGTTCGCCGTCCACTTGTCGAAGACCAGCATGCCCAGAAACTCGTTAAGGTTGATCACCTGCTTGAGCAACGAGTCTGGGATGAAATCGTAGACAGCCAGCTTGTCCGGATCCCCCGGATAGCGCGAACCGAAATGCCAGCCTGGCCTTACCGCCGCCTTCTGCGTGCCAAGTTGGATCCCCACATCGGCATTCTCCTCCAAGAACTCCTTAGAGAGGCTGACGATCGCTGCCTCAGGGGTCGCAATCTGGAGGTACTGCAAGAACACCGAGGCGATCCATTCGTTTACCAGGATTCTCCGATGCTGGGGGTTGTTCTGGAACTTGACGACATAGAAATGCCCGTCGTCGGCCTCCAGCAGGTGCGCCTGAGCGCCTCCCCGCATTTTCCGGATGAGCCGACGGGCGTTAACCGGCATGGCAACGAGGCACCCTGGAGAAACAAAATGGCCTCCGGCCGGAGGCTGCCATCACCCGCCCATTGCAAATCAACTGGCAAGGCACGACACTAGTCTTTTACCACAAATGAAGGAGGGTAATGCCTCAGTCTCGGGGGCCGTAGGATAAGCTTCAGCTTGTCGCGGGCGGTATTCGAAAGGCGTCCGGACAAGCTGAAAGCTCATCCTACCCGGCTGCACAGGCCATTGCCCCCGAGACAGAGGCATTACGAAGGAGGCCTTCCAGAATGGCGAATGAGAACGGCGCCGCGACTGCTCCCATGCGGAGCAAGGACGAGATCGCTCTGGAGTTGATGAAGTTTGTTGCAGTCACCACCGGCTACGGCAAGGGTGCACCTGCCGCTGGCTACACCCCTAAGGCTCCTCAGAGCGCCGAGGACTACGCAGAAGCCCTCTTGAAACTATATCAGAGGTGCCGCGCCATCCTGGCAGAGTAGACCCGCCGAAGGCGGCCCGCACGGCGGTCAGCCCCTTCCAAGGAACTGAGGACTGCCTGAAAAGAACAGGCAAGAATGCCGCTTCCACACGCCGTGCGGAGCCCTTCCGCTCAAGTGGGACAGGCACTCCTGCCTGCTGGCCGGTTTTCCCCCAGCTTCCGAGGCATTACGCCTTCGGAAAGCTGTTACTTCCGGGCCTTCTTCTTGGCGACTTTCTTCGCCGGAGCCTTCTTGGCTACCTTCTTGGCTACCTTCTTGGCTGCCTTCTTCACCGCTTTCTTGGGAGCAGCTTTCTTGGCAACCTTCTTAGCCGGAGCTTTCACCGCGGCCTTCTTGGGCGGGGCCTTCCTCACCACCGCCTTGGCAGCCACCTTCTTCTTTGGCGGAGCTGCCTTGGGAGGGGCAGCCACTTTTGGCGGAGCTGCCTTGGGAGGGGCAGCCACTGGCTTCGCCTCTGCAACCGCTGGAGCGGCAGGAGCAGGCTCAAGTACGGGAACACTGGTTACTACTTCTTCCACTTCTTCCTCCTCTTCCGGACCATACTCTTCGAGGTCCGATTCTAGCTCGACATGCTCATCATTGAATTCGAAGTCGTCCCGCTCGTCCTCAGGCCAAGCGGACAAAGAAACATCAAACATTTCTTCTGCCTCCTGTACGAGCGCGGTCAACCCTTAGAATAACTCGTTTTCATCGGAAGGCAAGAGCGGAGTAAAAAAAAGTTGCGCCGACACGCGCATCGGCTCAGCTTCCGCGCAGCAACGCCCGAAACCGTGCGTTCCTGGCTCACGAACAAGTTCACGCTGCCGCGGCCGGCGTGAGGCAGGTCCACGCCTGCCCTGCGCGGCCAGCACCGGTGGGGACAGCTCCCTAGGATGGCTGAACGGAGGCGCGCCGCACGGGGCTGGGTTTGCGCGTAGCGGACTTGGGCTGGGGCCGCCTGGTCACGCTCCGCTTCACGGAGGCCTTGGTTTCCGGGGCCGCGGCTGGAATCAGCAGCAGGTCCCCGGCCTCGGGGGGGCCGGCCACCTTCTGGTTCGCCGCCAGGATCGACTCTCGTGACATGCGGTAGCGCTGCGCGATTGTGGCCAGCGTCTCCCCCTCTCCGACGCGGTGCATGCGCCAACTGGCCCGCCGGCTGGCAGGCACGGTCTCCAGGGCCGAGCGCAGCGCACCTGCGGTCCCCTTGGGAGCATGCAACGTATATCCAACGGGCGCCACGTTCTTCAGCAAGGCGGGATTCAACTCGCGGATCTGCGAAACCGGGCTCTCCGCCAGGTCTGCCACTAGCAGCAGGTGGGTGGGAGCGTTGATCTCGATCGTGTCGTATTCTACCGGAGGATCCAGCTCCAGCCCTTCCAGCCCGTACTGCCGCGCGTTCTTTGCCATGATCGTCATGGCCAGGATGATCGGCACGTGGTTGGCGGTCTCCTTGGGCAGAACGTTGCGCCGCCGCAGTTCCCAGAAGTCCGCGTAGCCCGTACGCTCGACTGCCTTCTCGACGACCCCAGGCCCACAGTTGTAGGCAGCCATGGCGAGATACCAGTCCCCGAACTGGTGGTAGAGGTCCCGCAAGTGCCACGCTGCCGCCCGCGTGGCCCTCTCCGGATCCAGCCGGTCGTCCGTGTAGGCCGTTTGCGTCAACCCGTATTCCCGGCCCCGCATCCACACGAACTGCCACATCCCGGTGGCCCTCTTCCTGGATACCGCGCGCGGCAGGAATCCGGACTCAGCCTGGGCCAGATGGATCAACTCCTGTGGAATCCCCTCCTCGTCGAAGATCCTTTGAATCAGTGACCGATACCGCCCAGACCGCCGTAATCCGTTCACCAGAATCTTCCGGCCTCGCTCGGTGGAAAAGTAGTGAATGTAGCCCAGGACCGCATCGTTCACCTCCAGCGGCAACTGCGAGACCGTGGCCCGCACCTCCTCGATCACCTTGTTCTTGATGGTTGGATCGATCGGAAAGGTCATCTGGGGGATGTCTTCCAAGGGAGGCTTCTCGAAGCCCGGCTCGGCCAGCACTTCACCCGACCCCAGCCCCACCAGATCGTAGCGGTGAATGGCCTCCACCAGCTCCTCTAGCTTCTTCTCCAACACAACCCGGTCGCGGGCTCGCTCCGGCGCGGACAGCAGCAGATCGACGGCCTGATCGAATTCCCGCCGCGCCCCCGCCTCGTCCCCCTCCTGGTAGTGTTTCTTGCCTAGTTGGTAGTGCCAATCGGCTTCCCGAATCAAGGACTCCGCCCTGGTGGGCCGAAGGATCTGCTGGCTGGGCGCCACCACCACCCTGGGAGGGTTCCTCCACTCCAGGCTCGGTTCCAGGCGTGGCGGTTCCGGGGTGACAAACTTGGGGACCGGCGGCCTTGGGGCGGGGGGAAGAAACGAATTCCGGAAGGCCGCCGGCTTTGTGGACACACAACTGATCAGCCCGCTGGTCAACGCCAGGAACCAGATCCACCCTGACAATTTGTTAAGAGGATTCATCCACTTCCTGGCCGAACCCTCCCGCACTGAGGGACCTTGCCAGTCGAAACTAAGACTCTAACCGAATGCCACTCTGAGGGTCAAGCTCGCCACCCGCTACTCCTCTTCCTCCTCCTCGCCCGCCTTGGCGGCCTTGACAGCCGCGATGATCTTCTCCGCCTGTGGCTGGGGCACGAAATCGTAGTGGCTGAACTCCATGCTGAAGGAAGCACGCCCCTGAGTCATCGAGATCAGGTCGTTCTGGTAGTTCAGCATCTCCGCCATCGGCGCCTGGGCGCGGATGATCTGCGTTCCCCCACGCGTGTCCATCCCCGAAATGCGCCCACGCCGCCCGTTCAGATCGCCCATCAAATCGCCGGCATATTCCACTGGCGCCTGGACTTCCACGTTCATGATGGGTTCCAGCAAGGCCGGTTTGGCCTGCTGCATGGCCGCCTTGAACGCCTTTCGGGCCGCCAGTTTGAAGGAAAGCTCCGAGGAATCGACCTCGTGATACGACCCGTCGTACAGGGTCACACGGAAATCCACCACCGGATAGCCGGCCAGGAAGCCGACTTCGGCTGCTTCGATGATGCCCTTCTCCACCGCCGGGATGTAGTTCCTGGGAATAGCCCCGCCGAAAATGTCGTTGACGAACTCGAACTTCGCGCCGCGTGGCAGAGGCTCCATCGTGATCCGGCAGTCTCCGAACTGCCCGTGCCCGCCAGTCTGCTTCTTGTGCCGCCCCTGCACGTCGGCCGTCCCCCGGATGGTTTCCCGGTAGGGAATCTTGGGCGCCTTCAGCGTCACATCTACCCCGTACCGCTTCTTCAGCCGGCTGACGATCACCTCGACGTGCTGCTGCCCGCTGCCCGCCAGCAAGAATTCCTTAGTCTGCGGGTCGCGGTAGAACCGCAGTGACTGGTCTTCTTCCAGGATTCTCTGGACCGCGTTGCCGACACGATCCTCGTCCTGCCGGGATTTAGCTTCGATGGCGTAAGCAATCGAGGGTTCCGCCAGCTTGACGGGCAGGTAGGCAATCGGCGAGCTTTTGTCGCACAGCGTGTCGCCGGTGAGCGTCTCCTTCAGCTTGGCTACCGCCCCGATGTCCCCTGCGCGCAGTTCGGTCACTGGCTGGATGGTCTTCCCCATCAGGCAGCCTATGTGCGCAAGCCGTTCGACGGCCCCCGTGCGGCTGTTTTGTAGGCCCGCATCGTTCTTCACTACCCCCGAGTAAACCTTAAAGTAGGAGACCCGCCCCGCAAACGGATCCGCGATGGTCTTGAAAACAAAGGCGGACACCGGGTCGGAATCCGACACCGCCCGGGTCACTTCCTGGTCCCCTGCTGTCGCCAGGATCGATGCTCGCTCGACCGGCGCCGGGAAGTTCGCCAGCGCGAAGTCCAGAATCAGGTCCGAACCGATATTGTGGACAGCGGAAGCGCACAACACCGGAAAGATCTGGTGTTCCAGGACCGCTTTCCGCAGCCCTTCCAGCAGATGCTCCGGCGACAGAGTGCCCTTGTCAAAGAACTCTTCCATTAGCGCGTCGTTGCCTTCGGCCACCATCTCCACTAGCGCTTCATGCGCTTTCTGAGCCGCTTCAGCCAGTTCGCCCGGGATCTCCCCCTCGCTGCCTCGCCCGTCACCGTCCGCCGTGTAGGTGTAGGCTTGCATCCGCACCAGGTCTACAACTCCTCGGAACTCCCGTTCGCTGCCGACCGGCAACTGGACGGGAATGGCGGTGCGCCCAAAATTGGCGTGCAGGCTCTGCAGCGCTCGTTCAAAGCTGGCCCGTTCCCGGTCTAATTTGTTGACCACGATGGCCCGCGGCAGCTTGTAGCTCTCCGCGAACTCCCACACCTTCTCAGTCTGTACCTCCACGCCCGCCACGCCGTCCACCAGCACCAAAGCCGAATCGGCAGCCACCAGGGAGGCGTGCGTATCATTGATGAAAATATTGAAACCCGGCGTGTCCAGAAGGTTCAACTTCGATCGCTTCCACTCCAGGAAGGCCAGTGCGGTCGAGATGGTCACCTGCCGCTGGATCTCGTCGTCGTCGAAGTCGGTGAGCGTGTTGCCCTCCTCAACCCGCGTCAGCCGGTTGGTAGCCCCGGCGGTGTACAACAAGCCCGCGGCCAGCGAGGTCTTGCCGCTGTGACCGTGGCCGATCAGACCGATATTCCGAATGTCCTTACCGTCGCATACCTTCACGCTGTTGCTCCCTACTGGTGGCTGGCTTGGGTGGGCTGCCCAAAACGTGGATGGTAGCACAGTCCGCGCCTATCGGTCAGGGGCGCACGCCTGTCCTGCTAAGGCCCCATTTCTTTGCGGCTCTGGAAGATCCCGCGTGTTGGCCACTTTCGGTGTCGCCGACCAATTGACGATTCGAGCGTCCCGTCGCGCCAGACACAGCAATCGCCAATCCCACAATCGTCAAATCGTCAATTCCCTCGGCACAGCCGCTGTGCCCGCACCTGCTGCTCGCTGGGCTGTCTGGTTGTGGCCATGCCGCGCTGGGATCAGGGTCCGGCTTCCAGAGAATGCGTCTCCGGTGCGGGCTCCACGCCGAGTTCCTCGGCTTCTACCGGAGGGTTGTAATACAGGATCCGGCCGCAGCTCTCGCAGAACATCACCCGATCTGCCTTCCTGAGGTCCTGGAAGAACTGGAGCCGCAGCGCCAGGTGGCAGGCTGAGCAGCGACTCTCGGTGGCTTCGGCCACCGCCACCCCCTTCCTCTTCTTGCGGATCCGTTCGTAAGCCGAATAGACTTCCGCCGCCAGCGCCGAAATCACCTGCTGGCGTTGCCTCTGGAGTCTCCTCGAGACTCCTTTGGTCGGCAGCCGTCCGTTCCCGCGCCCGCTGCGTCTCGGCCTCTACCTGTTGTTTCTCTGCGGTCAGAGCCGCTTCAGCCGCCTTCAGGTTCTGCTCCAAGGCCTCTGACTCGCCCATCCGATCCAGAATGCGGTCCTCATGCTTGCGAATGGCCGCTTCGCAAAACTCGATCTCTCGCTTGAAGGCCGCATACTGCTCGTTGGTCCGCGCTTCCAGCATCTGGTCTCTCAGTTTGGACACCTTCTGTTCCTGAGTCTGGACCTCCAGCTCGAGCTGCTTCCGCTCCCTCTGGTTGGCAGCCAGCGCGGCCCGGTCGGCCTGCACTTTCCGGCTATGAGCATCGAGCGTCTTGGCGATCTCGGCGACGTGCTTGGGGAGGGAAGCTATTTCGCGTCGCAGTTCGTCGATCCGGCTGTCCAGGTCTTGTAGTTGGATGACCAGTCGCAGGTCCGGGACCATTACTTCTCGATTCTAGCACGCCGCCGGGACAGCCCCTTGGACAGCGGCGTCGAGAGTGCCTGCACCGCCGCCTCGAACTCATCCACTTTCGCTGCCCGGCAGACCCCGTAGAACACGCCCACGCCTACTGGGATCGAAACCGCGAGGTCAGTCAGGCGCCCCAGTCGGGTGACCCCCAGCCAATCCTGAATCACATGGCTGGACACCGCGATGGCCCCTCCCATGACGAGCGAGGCGGTTGCGATCTTACCCAGGCTCCGCAGGAGCGCTCGCCCATGGATGCCCCCGATGCGGCCCCGCAGAATCCAGAACAGCGTGATCGAGCCGAACAGCGCCACCCCCGAGGTGGCCAGTGCCAGACCGGCATGTCCCAGGTTCGCCACCCGCGTCATGGTCCAGGCCACCAGGTAGTTGATGAGGATGGATGCCAGGCTCACTAAGGCCGGCACGCGGGCACTGCCCAGCGCGTAGAAGGCCGGCGCCAGCACCTTCAGGGCCGAATACCCAGCCAAGCCCACGGCGTAGGAAGACAGCGCCACCGCGGTCTGGTGCGTGTCATAGGCCTCGAACTTCCCCCCCTGGTATATCGTCCCGATCATCGAGTCGCCCAGGATCACCAGGCCAACTGAGGACGGCAGCGTCAGCAGAAACACCATCCCCAGGGAGCGCGACAGGGTTCGGCGGAACTCTTCCAGGTTGCCCAGGGCCGCGCTCCGGGAGATCGACGGGAGCGTGGCCGAGGCTATGGCCACCCCAAACAGCCCCAGCGGAAGCTGCATGAACCGAAAGGCATACTGGAGCCAGCTTACTGGCCCGTTCACGTCCCGCAAGGGGTCCACGATGCTGGAGGCGAAATTGGTGTTCACCATCACGTTCACCTGCACCGCAGCGCTCCCAATGATCGCCGGTCCCATCAGCCGGATGATACGGCGCAGCCCCGGATCCGACCAGTTCAGCCGGAACCGGAAGGGGAAGCCGATTCGTCTCATGCTGGGGAGCTGCCAGACCAGTTGCAGGGCCCCTCCCAGCACCACCCCGCCCGCCATCCCTGCGATCGGGCTGATGCCCAAATGCGGGCCAGCCAGGAATCCCAGCGCCAGCCCGAACACCACCGATCCTAGGTTGAACATGGTCGAGGCCAGTGCCGGCACCCCAAACCGATTGCAAGCGTTCAGCACCCCCATGGCTTGCGCCGCCAACGCCACCAACAGCAGGAACGGGAACATGATCCGGGTCATGGTTATCGCCAGCGCGAACTTGTCCGGGTCCTTGGCCGCCCAGCCCGGCGCCAGCAATCCCACCAGCAGCGGCGCGAAGATCATTCCCAAGACGCACAGCCCCCCCACGATTAGCACCACTGCCGTCCCTACCAAATTCGACAGTTCCGCCGCCTCCTTCTTTCCCTTCCCCGTGAGGTATTCGGTTAAGGTGGGTACGAAGGCCGCCGACAGGGCTCCCTCGGCGAACAGGTCTCGCGTCAGGTTCGGGATCCGGAATCCCAGCGCGAAGGCGTCGTACAGCTTGCCTGCCCCGAACAGCCGGGCCATCACGATCTCTCGTACCACCCCCGTCACCCGGCTCAGCAACACCGCCGCGGAGATGATCCCGGCTGAGCGTACGATGTTTTCGTGAGGCTCTCCCCCGCGCTCCACGCTCACTGATTCCGCTCCAGCTTCATCACCGCCACATAACCCAGATTTCGATACAACTGCTTGTAATCCAAGCCGCAACCGACCACAAACCGATCGGGGATCTCGAAGCATCGAAACTCCACCGGAACCTGCACGATCCTCCGCGAGGTGCGGTCCAGCAAGGTGCATACGGCCAGCGAATTCGGGCCTCGAGCAGCCAGGGTCTGGAGCAGATAGCGCGCTGTGAAGCCCGTGTCCACGATGTCTTCCACCAGCAGCACGTCCTCTCCTTCAATGCTCTCGTCGAGGTCCTTGGCGATCCGCACCAACCCCGGCGCCGTGGTCTTGGTCGAGAAGCTCGATATGGACAGAAAGTCGATTTTCACCGGAATGTCAATGGCACGCGCCAAGGCGGTCAGAAAGAACACCGAGCCTTTCAAGACCCCGATCAGTTTCAGGTCCCGCCCGCGGAATCGCTCGGAGATTTCGGCGGCCACCTCTCGGATTCGTTGTTGGACCTGTTCTTCGGTATACAGAATCCGCTCGATCTCGGCGGGAAGCGCTTTGGGTTCGCTCATGGTCTCCTCTCCCGAAAATGACGCACGCCGAAAACGGGGACTGCCACCAATTGCGCAGTCGGCAATTGGATGGCTGTACCCGTTTTCGCCCTTACCGCCACCCTCCGACAAACCGGCATTTTCATGCTTCTCTGTGACACCCTGGGGCTTGGGTACTGACTCTATCGGCTCGGCCTTGCTTCAAGATCAGGTTTTCAAAGCCCTCTCTCACGTCCTCACCAGCCGCTCCGCCAGCCCATACTTGAAAATCAGGTTCTCAAAATCCTTCTGGTAAAAGACCTGGATGTTGACGTGCGGATAAATGGCCCGCAACAACTTGATCTTGCGATTCTTCTTCGTCACCAAGGACTGCTTCATGGTGGTCAGCTCGACGTACAGATCGAACTCTGGAAGAAAGAAATCCGGCGTAAACGCCTCCAGCACCTTGCCGTCCTTGCCCCACTGGATGGGGAAGCTCCGGGGTTCATACTCCCAGGCCACCCGGTAGAACTCCAGCAGGTTGGCGAACACCTCTTCGCTGGGATGCACGAAGGCCGCGCCTTTCAGACTCACCCTTCCAGGCGGCACAATACCGTGTTTGGAGAGCTTTAGCCGCACCTGGAATTGCAGATGCGCCTCCGCCAGGGGCGAAAGCAGGCCTTGCTCCCGCAGGCCCCGCGCATTTACGGCGGTTTCAATGAGTTCCGCGATGTGCTCGGAATCCAGAGAGGCGGTGTTGAACACCAAGTCAAATAAGTGCGCCGGCGCGCCCACCAGGCCGAACTTCTGTTTGCGATAGGCCCGCTGCTCAGCCTCCAGCCGCCGCAACATCTGCTTGGCCGCCGCGCGATCCAGCCGCTGCTCCAGCATCAGCGTGCCCTGCCGCCGCGCCTCCGGCGCCACCACCTGCACGCGCAACACTGAGGGCAACTCCTTGAACAGAAGCTCGCCCCCCTCGGTGCTCACCACCAGGTCGTGCTCGGTCGCCAGGCGCGCCAGAATCGAGACCACCGCATCTCGAAAGGCTTTGTCGGGAACCGCCGATTCCGTCCCGAATTCCTGCTCGATCAGGCCGCGCAGGCACGCATCCGTGACCAGTTCAAAGCGCAGCCGGTGCGCCGCCAGCCGCGCCACTTCTTCGTGCCGGCAGCCCGGTTGCCCGGAGACCGTGATCAGCGCCATATCGAGCTCCGCTCACCCGGCGGATACGCACGCATTTCTCACTGCCCATGATATCCTATCGCCCGCCTGCCAATTGCAGTCCTCTTATTGCTTGGGCCATGGAACGACCTCGATGTCCTTGGGCAAGTACTCCGTCACCCGGTGGAGAGCCCCCTATGAATAGCAGCCCTACCACTCCCTCTCCCTGCAAGGTGGCGTCAATCCGGCCGGCTATGTACCGATCACGCCGCTCCATCAACTCGTCGTAGTGCCCGCGGCTTGCTCGCTCCCCAAGGGCCACTGCGCCCCGACTCCGTTCTTGCTCTCGCCGCAGCAGCTCCGGATCCTCCGTGCCCATCAGCAGTGCTCCCTCTTGGACCAGATCGACCAGCAGACGATGGTTCTGGCTGCCCTGCGCGGCAAGCTGGCGCACTACATCCAGCTCCCGGCCACACACCGGCAGCCCGTCCTGGTAAATGCGGAGCGCGCTTCCTTTTGCCGGCAGCGAGCGCACTGCCCGGCGGAGCTCGCGCCAGAATTGCTCGATGGCCTTCAGGTGCTGCTGCCAGGCCCGAATGCCGTACCGCGACACGTAGGCACTTCTCACCGCTTCCAGTTGCGTGCCGAAGTCCTCGGGCCCGTGGATGATGGGAATGTAGATCAGCCGCCGCACTGCCCTGGATCCTGCCCCCAAGATGCCTTGGCCGGATCTCCGCAAAAACTGTACGGCGCCCAAGGACCACTGAGCTCGATCCGCA
Organism: uncultured Acidobacteriota bacterium; assembly: GCA_963725415.1. Lineage (GTDB taxonomy): Bacteria > Acidobacteriota > Terriglobia > Bryobacterales > Bryobacteraceae > CAVRZY01. Next base: position 27,671 of record CAVRZY010000083.1, read on the forward strand.
TGCCCAAGTTCCGGTAGTCGGCCTCCAGTCGCCCAGTCGCAGTTTCAAATCCGGCCGCCTGTTGCTCGTCGATCAAAAAGGCGGCGTTAAGGATGGGTACCTGTTCGCTCCTGGGCGCTGGATTCAGGCTGGCGCTTCGACGGCCGGCTTTGGCACAGGCGAGCAGGCGCCGGTAGGTTTCCTCGCCCAGTTCATGAAGATACTGGTCTCTCTGCTGGCTCACCCGGTCTCGCTTCTTCTTCCTCAAGAAGTAGGCTTCGCCTTCCGACACCGACGACATCAGCTCGCTGATTTGACCAGCCTGAGGGTCGGCCTGCTCCATCGCCTGGCTGGCCAGATCCTCGACCACGCACACCTTCACCCCCCATTCTTCCCGGCCTGTCAGGAAGTCCAACGACCGGAGCAAGAGTTCGTACTGTTCCTGGAGAATCTCGCGCACTTTCTCTTCCGAGGAGCACAACGTACCGAACTTCAAAGGGATGACGGTCGTAGCCCGCCTCAGATGCTGTACCACGTCCTGGTGGCGCACGGCCCGGGGTGCGACCCAGTCCAACTCCTCGGTGCGCGCCGTCAGGCTCTGTTCGCTGTATTCGGCCACCGGCACCGGACTGACAGCACAGGTCAGTTGTTTCCAGCTCACCAGGAACAGGGCGGACCCGCCCTCAATGTCCTTCACCCCCGCCAGGTCCAGCGGGCAAGAGCGAATTATCCCGTACAGGTAGAGGCAGCCCTGGGCCCCTACCGTGGATTTGGTTTCCACAGCTTCAATTCCAGGATCCCGTTGTTGTAAGACTGGGAGACTCTGCTCTCGTCCACGTGCGCGGGCAACAGCAGTTCTTTGTAATACTTCCGCTCCCCGGACTCCGCCGAGACGATCAAGATGTCATCCTTCAGCTTCCACTGGACCGCGGATTCCTCCATGCCCGGCAGTTCCGCCACCACCAGAAGATACTGTTCCTCGTCCAGCAGGTCTACGATGGGCTCGCGCAGCTCATCGACCACTGGACCTTCACCCGCTTTTTCCCGGACGTTGCCGAACTTTTCTACGATCGGCTGTCCCCCGAGACCCACGCGAACCGAGACTCCGTAGACGGCTTGCAGGCCTTTGGGCGTTCCGAAGGAGCCGACCCTCATTCCCTCTCCGGTCTCCGTTTGGAACTTCTCCGCCTTCTGCGCCAGTTCGGAAGCCATCTCCAGCAGGCTGCCCAATCCCTTGAAGAGTCCTCCTAAGCCGAGGGTCGCATCCACCTTCGGCTTGTCCTTCTTGCCCTCGTCCTTCGGCATGTGTTCTCCTTCCACTCATGACCAAGGTGACCCGGAACCCGCTGAGAAAGCGATCAGATCGCTTCTCTAGTTTCTCCTCAAAAACACCTCAGGTTCGGGCGGCGCCGGCATTCCTGCCCGCGCACACCACCTCAATTAGTGGCCCCGCGGCAGTTGTTCTCTCTGCCTATACAAAGTCCGGATTTCTGCCGATACTTTCATTCGTTACTCGGAACTACATGTTGGGAAACGAGCAGAGAGGGTTGTGCCCCCCCGCGCAATGGCATCCGGGCGGAGACCGGCGGCGAGCAAAGTGAGATGGCGGAAACGACTCAGGCGACCACTTTGACCCTGAAGGTTGCCGAAGGCCAGGCACAAGACGTGGGTAAGGGGTTCGCCCGTCTGGATCCGGCCGACATCAGCGGGCTGTCGGCAGCGGTCGGCAGCATCGTCCAAATCACCGGCAAGAAGGTCACCGTAGCCAAGTTGATGCCGGCTTTTCGTGAGGCGCGCGGCAAACAGGTGGTGCAGATCGACGGCATCACTCGCAGCAATGCCGGCGCGGCCATCGGTGAAAAAGTCGTCCTGGCGCTGGTCGAGGCCCAGCCCGCCCAGCGCATCACGCTGGCCAGCGAGGGAGCTCAGGCTTTGCGCCAGCAGAGAGACCGGGAGTACGTGGGGCGCTTGTTGAACGACCTGCCGGTGATGGCCGGGGACCGGGTGCGGGCCACGCTGTTTGGATCCCGCTTCCAGGAGTTCCGGGTGGTGGACACCGTTCCCCGGGGCGTGGTCATGATCCGGCCGGAGACCACCCTGCGGATCGAAGCGCCAGGTTCTTCACAGGCCAGTCAGGGCCGCATTTCCTATGAGGACATCGGGGGATTGGGCCGGGCCATTCAAAGGGTTCGGGAAATGATCGAGCTGCCCTTGCGCTACCCCGAAATCTTCGAACGCCTGGGCATCGATCCACCCAAGGGGGTACTGTTGCACGGTCCCCCGGGATGCGGCAAGACGCTGCTGGCCCGGGCGGTCGCCAACGAGACCGAGGCCACCTTTCTGGCGGTCAGCGGCCCTGAAGTCATCCACAAGTTCTATGGGGAAAGCGAAGCCAAGCTTCGCCAGTTATTCGAGCAGGCCAAGAAGCAGGCCCCCAGTATCGTCTTTCTGGACGAATTGGACTCCATCGCCCCCAAGCGGGAGCAGGTGGTGGGCGAGGTCGAGAAACGGGTCGTGGCGCAGCTTCTGGCCCTGATGGACGGCTTGGAGGGGCGCGGCCAGATTATCGTGATCGGGGCCACCAACCTGCCCAACCTGCTCGACCCGGCCCTGCGCCGCCCCGGCCGGTTCGACCGCGAAATTGTCATCGGGATCCCGGACGTTGTGGCGCGCCGCCAGATCCTGGAGATCCACACCCGGGGCATGCCCCTGGCCCACAACGTGGACCTCGAAGGGCTAGCCAACATCACCCACGGCTTCACCGGCGCTGACATTGCGGCCCTGTGCCGCGAAGCTGCGATGGTGGCCCTGCGCAGGATCATGCCGCGCCTCGACCTTGATCTGGCCTCCATACCCTACGAGCTGCTCCAGGACTTGCAGGTTTCCATGGACGATTTCCTGACCGCCTTGAAGGAGGTCGAGCCCTCCGCGCTGCGGGAGGTCTTCCTGGAGGTGCCCAACGTCACCTGGGACGATGTGGGGGGGCTGGAGCGCGCCAAGGAGGAATTGCGGGAGACCATCGAATGGTCAGTCCGCCACGGGCCGCTGTTCGCGCACGCTCATCTGAAACCGCCCAAAGGCATTTTGCTCCACGGGCCGCCCGGCAGCGGCAAGACCCTCCTGGTCAAGGCGGTCGCCAAGCAAGCCGGCCTCAACTTTATCGCGGTCAAAGGCCCGGAACTGATGTCCAAGTACGTCGGGGAGAGTGAGAGGGGAGTTCGCGAGGTCTTTAAGAAGGCCCGGCAGGCTTCCCCGTGCATCATCTTTTTCGACGAGGTCGATGCGCTGGCGCCCCGCCGGGGAGCGGGCGCTAGCGAGTCGCATGTCTCCGAGCGGGTGGTCAGCCAACTCCTTACCGAAATGGATGGGATCGAGGAACTCAAAGGGATACTGGTGCTGGCCGCCACCAACCGGATTGATATTCTGGACCCGGCTTTGCTGCGCGTCGGCCGCTTCGATCGCCTTCTGGAGCTCTCCCTGCCAGACCAGCGCGACCGCCTGTCCATTTTGCGGGTCCACACGCGCGAAAAGCCCCTCGAGTCCGGCCTGGATCTGGAGTCCCTGGCCGGCAGGACCGAGGGTTTCAGCGGCGCCGATCTGGAGGGCCTCTGCCGGGAAGCGGGCCTGGCGGCAATCCGGGAATTCCTGGCGCAGGGAACCGAGCAGCCCCTTTCGAGTTTTGAGATTTGCGCCAAGCATTTCGATCAGGCCTTCGAGAAAGTCTGTGGTGAAACAAAGCGGGAGTAGCCACTCAGGCCCGGACACCGGCTCAATGGGGTGAGTCGTGAACATCGAGTCGCAGCTCAACAGTTCGGTCTACGAGAGTCTCTTCGATCTCTTGCCGCAAGCGGTCGTCCTGCTGGATGGGGAGCTCCGGGTCCGGCTCGCTAACAAGGCCGCCTCCGCCCTCTTCCAGGTGCCACAGGAACAGTTGGGCGAGAGGCCCGTCTCCTCGCTTATCAGGCACCGGGATATACCCAAGTTGATCCTAGAATTCGGAGAGGAGCCGGTCAAGGTGATTGAACTCCACCCAGAGCCGGGCCAGGAGGCTCATCCCTCCACAATTCTGAAGATCACCATCGTCCGCCTCCAGTCCGTCACTCCGGTCCCCAAGCTGACCTCGGACCAGGAGTTCAGACTCCTGGTGCTGGAGGATATCACTGCCAAGGTCTCGCTGGAAGAGCAGTTGGTCCAGGCCGAGAAACTGGCCGGCATGGGCCAATTGGCGGAGGGCATCGCTCACGAACTGGGCAATCCTCTGAGCAGCATGAGCTCGAATCTGCAATACGTTCGGGCCGGCCTGGCGGCGAACGGGCATGCCACCCTGATGGAACCCCTCGACGCCACCCTCGACAATCTCGGTCAGATGCATCTGCTGCTACGCAGTCTTTCCGAATTCACCGGCCAGCGACGCCCGCACTACGAGCCGGCCGATCTCCGCGCTCTCATCCGCCGCAGTATGGCGTTCATCGCCAAGGAGGCAGAGCAGCACGGCATCGAGCTGCTCGTCTCCTTTGCTGACTCTGTGCCGCTCTGTCCTGTTGATGTTCGAGCCATCACCCAGGTCCTGCTCAATGTTTTCAAAAACGCCATCGAGGCGATGCCGGAGGGGGGCCGCATCAGCGTCCGAACTCGCCTGAGCCCCTCCAGTCCTTGAGGGCAACGAGGCCCTCCTGATCGAAATCCAGGACACCGGTCGCGGCATTGCCGACAGCGATCTCCGCAAGGTCTTTCGTCCGCTGTATTCGACCAAACCCAGAGGCACCGGGCTAGGGCTTTCCTTCTGTCGTCAGGTGATCGAGGAGCATGGCGGTGAAATCCACCTCAGCAGCCAGAGAGGCAGGGGCACCACCGTCACCCTGTTGCTCCCGGTCCGCCAAGACGTCACTGAAGGAGCAGCAGGCTGAGAAGCTCGGGCATGAACCAGCCACCCAGAGTCCTGGTGGTCGATGATGATCCGGAAATCCTACGCTCCCTGGCCTCCATCCTAGACCCCACCTACTGCGTGCACTTAGCCTCCACAGGCGAAGATGGGCTGGAGCAAACCGCGCGGCTCAGGCCGGACCTGGTCCTGTTGGATCTCATGCTCCCGCAGATGGGTGGCATGGCGGTCCTGCGCACCTTGAGGAGGATGAGCGACGACATCCTGGTCATCGTCATGTCCGCTTATGGCCGCATCCAGACCGCTGTCCAGGCCATCAAGCTGGGCGCCAATGACTACCTTGAAAAACCGTTTGACCGGCAGGAACTCCTGGGCGAAGTAGCCAAGATTCTGGCTGCCAGGGCTCCCAGGAAACTGCGCGCCCGGGAAAAGATCATCGGAGAGAGCCGCCCCATTCAGCAGGTCTGGCGCCTGGTCGAGCAGTTCGGCCCCACCGACATCCCAATACTCCTGCAAGGGGAGACCGGCACCGGAAAGGAACTATTCGCTCAGGCCCTGCATGAGGTTTCAAAGCGCGCCCAGGGGCCTTTGGTGCCGATTGACTGTGGCACGCTGCCCGAGCATCTTGCCGAAAGCGAACTTTTCGGATATGAAGAGGGCGCCTTTACGGGCGCCGCAAAAAAGAAGCCCGGAAAAGTCGTGTGGGCCAATGGCGGAACGCTCTTTCTGGACGAGGTGGGAGTGCTGTCTCTGCTCTGCCAATCCAAGTTGTTGCGCCTGATTGAGCAGCGCGGGTTTGTCCCCCTGGGCACCCGGGATGGCCGGCTCAACCGCTTGGACGTGCGCTTCATCAGCGCCACCAATGTGCCCCTGCGGAACGCCATCGAAAAAGGCGCCTTTCGCGAGGACCTTTACCACCGTCTCAACGGTCTGACTATCGAGCTGCCGCCGCTTCGCGAACGAGGCGCTGACCTGGAGCTGTTGAGCCGGCACTTCCTGAATCGATACGCCCTCCAGCACAATAAGCCCGGCCTGGAAATCTCCGCAGACTGCCTGGCCCTGTTTCGCTCCTATTCCTGGCCGGGCAATGTTCGGGAGCTGCAAAGAGTGATGGCCGCAGCGGTCGTCATGGCCGATCAGAGTATCCTGCCCGAACACCTCCCTACCTACCTCCGCGAGCAGTCCGGCATGACCTCTCCCGCCCAGGTCGATTTGGCCTTCACTCCGACCGGCGATCCGGCTCAACCCATTAACCTAAAGCAGATCAAAGAATGGGTGGGCAGGGAGGCGGAAAGGCACGTCATCTTAGAATTACAGAAGCGGACCCACCTTTCCCAGCAGGAGCTGGCGCGGATCTTGGGCGTAGACCCCAAAACCCTCCGCTCCCGACTCAAGGAGCTGGGCGCCAAAGCGCACTCCTGAGGGTTCCTGCACCCGCACCATGGCCTACCACAGAACACCGATGAGAATCTGGGAGAATCGGCCTGATCCCCACCGCACTAGTGCATCGTCCGATAAGTGCTTTCTGGTATCGAGACCGAGCAATTCGGGGACAGGGTCCAATTGCGCAGTGGGCAATTGGTTGCCTGTACCCGTTTTGCCCCGAACCGGATACTCCAAAAGACTAATCGGACGATGCACTAGGCAGGGTGTAAGCAGGTCGCCCGCAACCGACGGACTCATTCGGGAACAGGATCCCGGCCTCGGGAGTCAGTTCCCTCCCGCCGCGCTCGTCCTCGCTAGACACTTTCACTAACTCCATTGGATCCCACCACTTGAGTTTTCCAAACCGCTGGCCCGGAGCTTGCTCAAGGCTGCCTGTCGCAGAAAGGAGGTGAACCATGGCAACAGTCCAAAAGTCAACGGATGCTTCCAGTTTGGCCGAGGTCATCGATCGCATTCTGGATCGTGGAGTGGTGATCGACGCTTTCGCGCGCGTCTCCCTCGTGGGGATTGAATTATTGGCTATCGAAGCCCGTGTGGTGATAGCGTCGGTTGACACTTGGCTGAAGTACGCCGAAGCAGTTGGTCTGACAGCCACGGCAGCAGCTCCTGCCTGATTCAGTTGGGGGCCGGCCGGAGATGAATCCTGAGATTTCCGGCCTGCCCCGCCGTGGGCCATGGTCCCGGAAAGGCCTAGGCCGTCAGCCATCAGCCTTCGGTGAGAAGCTCTATCGGCTCGCCGCTGAGTGCGGATGGCTGATGGCTCTCACAGAAAGGAGAAACTACCTATGGGGAAGATCAGAAGCGACATGGAAAAGCTGGTGAATCAGGTCCGCACCGCGGCGAGCGCTCGACACGGTGGAATCCATCAGATGCGCAAAGGCGCTCGCGAACTGCTGGATCGAGATCACGGGGAGCGCCGCGAGAGAGCGCAGACCCTGGCTGAAAGCGCTCACGCGCTGTCCGCCATGCTGGAGAGGCAAACCCGAAGCCGGCGGGAAGCGACCTCGGGGATGAAGGGGGCACTGGGGCGAATCGGGGAATGCCGGAAGACTGCCATTCGCCAAGCCCGCTCCCAAATGTGCCATCGACTCCAACAGTTGCATCTGGGACGCGAGCGGACGGCCCTGGAGATCAAGAGATCGGTGCAGGGCGAGGTGGGTGATATCCGACAGGCCGTGCGCGCCTTGAGGAGCACTGTCCGGGCGACCATGGCCAACATCGCCGCCGATGTGCGAGAGGCCAGACGGCTCTGGAGCAGCAGTCCATCGAAGATACCTGCACGCCGCCACTGACCCTTCGAGCAGCAGCCGTGGCGCAACGCTCCATGGCCGCCGCGCCGCGCTACCAACGTGCAGTTATGCCTCCCGAGCGGGAGGCGTGTCGGTCGGGCTGAAAAGCGTTTCTTCCGGCCGGCCTTTTCCGCCCGGCCAGGTACAAGGAGGGCTTATCAATGGGCAATCTGAGCATCGCAATGGAAGGACTGGTCGGTGCGATACGGTCCTCGACCCGGGCCCGCCGGGCGGAGCTTATCGACCTCCAGACCTACACCCATGACAATCTCCGCCGCTTTCGGGAGCAGCGCTGCGAAAGCTCTCAAACGGTCAGGAAGGGTGTGCGGAGGCAGCTTGCAGAGATTCGCCAAACCGCCCGCGGCTTGAGGCGGGCGGTGCGTTCGGAGCTCAGCGGGATCGCCTCCGATCTGGGCGCGGCCAGGCGACTCTGGATTCTGGACACCGAACTGAGGGATTCCTCTGAAGCGGCCAGGAAAGTCCTGAAGCCGCCTTTTCAAACCCAGCCCGCCCGCTGGGCAGCGGAAACCCTGCCAACCCGCGGCTTTGCCTTCGAGTCTGGCTCCTCGCCTCTGCCCGCGGCCAAACCAGAAGGCGAGCCAGTGGGCCGGCTCAGCGAACGGGAGCAGATTCTGCGCGTCCTGGGAGGGCACTCGGATGGGATCCGGTTGGTCGATATCGGCAACGAGTTGGGCGTGGATTGGCGCAGCCTGATCACTCTCACCAAGATCCTGGCGGATGAGGGGAAGCTCGAGAAAATTGAACATCTCTACTATCCCGTGGTGGAGTCTGGGGCCTGAGGAGAAAGACAATGGCACAAAGGCAAACCGTTCTGCGACTGGAACCACGCGAGGACTTCGTTCTCACTCCCTCGATTGCGGCGACCTGCACTCGGGCTATGGCTTACCTCGAGGCAGGCTACGCCTGCCACTTCTGCGGGGCCGCCGGCACCGGAAAGACCACCCTGGCCTTGCACGTCGCCGGCCAGCGCGGGCGGCCGGTGATGCTCATCTACGGTAATGAGGAGTTCGGCACCTCGGACCTGGTGGGCGGCGAAAAGGGGCTGTGGTCGAGTAAGGTAGTTGACAACTTCATTCACTCCGTCGTCAAGACGGAAGAGAGCCATCGAAGCCAGTGGGTGGATAATCGCCTTACCACCGCCTGCAAGCATGGTTACACCCTGGTCTACGATGAGTTTTCGCGCTCCCGGCCGGAAGCCAACAACGTGCTTCTCACCATCCTCGAGGAAGGCATCCTCGCGCTTCCGGAAGCCCGCTACGGAGACAGCTACATGCGGGTGCACCCCGACTTCCGGGCCATCTTCACCAGTAATCCGGAAGAGTACGCGGGTGTCCACAAGACCCAGAACGCCTTGATGGACCGGATGATCACGATCGAATTGGGCCACTACGATCGGGAAACCGAGATCGCCATAACCTGCGCCCGCTCCGGCCTGGACACCGGCTCCGCGGAACGCATCGTGGATCTGGTCCGCAAGTTTCGCAAATTGGGCGTTTCCAACTACCGGCCCACTATCCGGGCCTGCATCATGCTCGGCCGGGTAGTTCAATTGCGCGGCGGAAGGGTCCGGCCGGATGATCCGGTCTTCGCCCAGACCTGCCTGGATGTGCTGGGCAGCGACATGGTGAAGGTTCGAAAGGACGGGGCCTCCGTGGCCGCGGAAGAGGTCAGGGAGCTTATTCGAGACATGGTCTGAGGAGCAGATACAACCATGAAACGACTGGAACACATCCGCACACTACGCAACCAGACGAGTCGCTTTCAAGCCAAAACCCCGAATGGGGCGGTTATGGTGCTGGCCCAGATCGCCCAGGAGAAGCAGCGGCTCGAACAGGAGAAAGGGAATTGGGAGGGCAGAATCCGCAAGATTGACGCGCGCCTGAAGGAGATCCACCGCATGGAGCAGCAGTTGTACGCCGTCGCTGGCTTCCCTTGTTCTTCGGCGGACTATGCTGGGACGCCCGGCCCCTCCAGCGGCCTTCCTGCGGGCTTCACTCAGATGACCGTGAAGTACTGAGGCCGGGCCTCTTAGCAGGGGAGTGTCACATGACTGCAATAGAAACGCTCATCAGGGCCTTGACCCGGGTTGATTCCGAAGGTCGTATTCGGCTGCCCTCCAATCTCCGCCGGGCCTTGGGGCTGAAGCCAAACCACGTCCTCGAACTGAGAACTGTGGGGCGAGGACGCAACCGCCGCCTGATGGTCTTGCCCCGACCGGCCGATAGATAGACAGATAAGGGAGGGTCCAGTGTCCGGGCTCGGCAAGTATCTCTATGGCTTCGCGGACGGCCAATTCTCGCCCCCGGCCGAACTGCTGGGGCTGGCGGGTGCTCCCGTTCACGCCCTCCGGTTCGAGGATGTCGCGGCCCTGGTGAGCGACCATCCAGTCGAGAAACTTTCGCTGTTACGGCGCAACCTGGAACCCCATCATCGGGTGGTCCGGGAGGCCGGCCAGCAGGCCACCTTCATCCCTGCCACCTTCGGCCATATTTCCGAAAGCGCGGAGCAGATTGTGGACCTGCTGCGGGACAACTACGCTGCCATACAAGAGGAACTCCGCAGGCTGGCCGGCAAGGTCGAAATGGGCGTCAAGCTCCTCTGGGACGTGGACAGCATCTTTGATTTCTTTGTCAGCTTCGACCGCGAGCTGAGGAACCGGCGCGACCGCGTGTTTGGCAAGTCCCGCCCCACGCTGGAGGAAAAGCTGGAACTGGGCGCCTACTTTGACAAGCGACTCAAACAGGAGCGCGAGCGGCTGGGCAACCTGATCAGCGAGGCCCTCCGTACGCTGACCAGCGAGGTCAGGGTGAACCCGCCCTCGGACGAGAAGATGGTGCTAAACGCGGCCTTTCTGATCGAGCGCTCCCGCGAAAAGGAATTTGAAGAATCTCTCTACCGCGCGGCCGGCATGTTCGACTCGAATTTCGCCCTCGATTATAGCGGCCCCTGGCCCCCCTACAGCTTCGTCCGGCTGAGCCTGAAACTGGAAGCCGCTGAGATGGCGGGCTGAGGTTGATCGGTGCTACTGGTTGACGATTTGCTCCTGTCCCCGGCACGGGGATTGTGGTTCGTCTTTAGGGAAATTGCGAAGACTGCACAGCAGGAACTGCTGGATGACGAGGCCGTCCGGCAACAACTGCGCGAAATCTATATGCAACTTGAGACCGGCCGCATCAGCGAGCAAGAATTCGAGCGGCGAGAGGGCGCTCTCGTCCAGCGCCTGGAAGCTATTGAAAGGATGAAGCAGGGGTAATGCCTCAGAAGGTGTCAAAAAATGCCCGCCTCACTTCGGCAATCACCGACGCAGGCCGGGGGCCTGCGCCACCTCAGCATTTTACCACTGTGGTGGGGCAGGTCCCCGACCTGCCCGGGCATTTTTTCACACCTTCTGAGGCATTGCAGACAGGGTTCCCACAGGAGGTGATCGAATGACTAGCGTTGAGACGCTACAGGCTCACAAATTGGAGCTATCGGAAGTAATGCGAAAGGCCACCGATGCCTTGAAGGCTATGAAATTGAAGGTCTCCAACGTTACCGCCGTTTGGAAGACCGAAGGCGGATGGCGCGTGCTGGTGGAACTCATCGAAAGAACAGCCGTCCCCGATACCATGGACCTCATTGGGGTCTACGAAGTGCGGCTGGATCCGGAGGGCGAATTAGCCGGCTACGAGCGGATTCGCATGCGCCGCCGTTGTGACCTGGAACAGAGAGTGGAATGAACTGCTGTGGCCGGAGAACCTTGGAGTCACGACCATCTTGCCGAGGCGCCCCTGCACTTTCTCGACAATAACGACCTCACGCTCTTGCTGGTCGGAGGCAAGGGGGGCGTAGGGAAGACCACTACCGCGGCCGCACTCTCCCTCTATCTGGCCGGTAAGTTCCCGCAACGCCGCTACCTGGCTGTGTCCACCGGCCCCTCCCACGCGCTGGGTCAGCTTCTCGACTTTCCCCTGGATTCCTCTCCCAGGCCGGTCTACGGATGGCCGAACCTGTTCGCTCTGGAGGTGGACGCTGATAAACTTTTCACCGCCTTCAAGGCACGTCACGAACAGGCTCTCAGAAGCATCCTGGGGCGGGGAACCTACCTGGACGACGAAGACATCTCGCGCTTCCTGGAACTTTCTTTTCCCGGCCTGGATGAGCTGATGGCGATGATCGAGATCATCGACCTGCTAGAGTCTGGCCGATACCATGCCCTTGTCGTTGATACCGCCCCCACTGGACACGTTCTCCGGCTGCTGTCGTTGCCCGTCCTTACCACTGCCTGGGTCTCGATTCTGGACCGGATGATGGACAAGCATCGTTTCATCAGCCGGGTTTATACGCGCCGCTACCGGAAAGACCAGGCCGACGAGTTCCTGGAAACCTTGCAGCGGGACGTTTCCCGCCTGGCCGCCACCCTGTGCGACCGCCGCCACTGCCGGTTTCTGGCGGTGGCCTTGTTGGAGCCGGTGGTGATTGCCGAGACCGAGCGTTTGCTGCAATCACTGGCCGACAGAAGAATCGCTGTGGGATGCCTCGTGGCCAATCAGGCCCTGTCTCAGGCCGACGGCTGCCCGCTTTGCAGTTCACTCCAGGCAGCACAGCAAGAGTGGCTGCACCGTTTGATGGCGGCCCACCCGGATCTCCCGCTGGTAACGTTCCCTGCTCTGCTGGAAGAGGTTCGCGGAGAAGCCGGGTTGCGAGCACTCCTCGGCCGGGCCAGAGCCTGCGCAGTTTCGACTGCCGGCCTGACCGCTCCTCCGCCGGACTCCGTGCTTCCCATCGCCGCCGGGCTCTCCAGCCTCGCTCTCCCCGCCCCGGAACCCGGCCTCCAGTTCTTTCTCTTCTGCGGTAAGGGCGGCGTGGGTAAGACCACCCTCTCCTGTGCCTTCGCTCTTCAGCTCAGCCAGCGTTTCCCCAACAAGAAGATCCTGTTGTTCTCGACAGACCCCGCCCATTCTCTATCCGATTGCCTGGCCCAAAAAATCGGCCCGGAAGCCACACCGGTGCTGGGGACCGCCAATGTCTTCGCTACCGAGATTGTTCCGGATGCCCTCTTTCAGGAATGGAAACGGGCCTACAGCGCGCAAATCGAAGAGGCGTTCGGGAAGCTTAGCCAGCGAGTGGGCCTCGATATCCAGTTCGACCGCGAGGTCATGGCCGGCCTGCTCGACCTCACCCCCCCGGGCCTGGATGAGTTGATGTGCCTGTCGGAACTGGCGGACCTGGTCGAGCACCGGCGATACGATCTGTATGTGTTGGACACCGCCCCCGCCGGTCACACCCTTCGCTTTCTGGAACTGCTCACGCTGGTCCGCGACTGGCTGCGAACCTTCTTCGAGATTCTGCTCAAGTATCGGGATATCATTCGCCTGCCCCAAGTCTCCGAGAGCCTCGTGAAGATGTCCCAGCGCGCCAAGGAGATTCGCCGGATCTTCACCGATCCCGCGCGTTGTCGGGCCATCCCAGTGACTACCCCAACCAGAGCGGCGGCCGAGGAGACCCAACGCCTGCTGACCGCACTCCAGCGTTCTGGCATCCGATTCAACACCCTCATAGTCAACCAGGTAGTTGTTGCCCCGGCAGCCTGGGGCTGTTGTGCTTCTACGGCCGCCTGGCACGCCAACCAGCTTGATGCCTACCGCAGCACGTTTCCGAACTTGGAGCTATTTGTGCTCCCCCGATGGCCGGCAGAACTGCGTGGAACCGCCGCCTTGCAGGCCTTGCTCCGATTCACTTCGCCTGCCCGGCTCGCGCCGCCGGAAGCAGTCGAACCCGTCCTCGAACGGCTAGTAACATGACCCACGCCGCCCCTGCATTGTTTTCGCCACCCAGGCCCCCTTTGTGTGGAAGGCCCTGGGGCCTCCAGCGTCCGGTCACCCTTTCTGAGGTGCTGGACAGGGTCCTTAACAAAGGCGCGGTGCTGAGCGGAGAAGTGGTGATCTCGGTGGCGGGCATCGATCTGCTCTACCTCGGTATCAATGTGTTGGTCAGCTCGGTCGAGACCATTCGCCAGAGCAGGCAACCTGCGGAGTCATGCCATGAGCTCAGCCGGTACTTGTAGGGTCTGTCTCGAGATCGGCGATCGCGGCGCCGCCCAACCCAACTCGCCACGCACGCGAATCAACGTTGATCCCGGCAAGGTCGAGCAGGGCCTGCTCAAGCTGGTCCTGAGCCTGGTCGAACTGATCCGTCAACTGATGGAAAAACAGGCCCTGCGGAGGATTGAGGCCGGCAGCCTCACCCGCCAGGAAACCGACCGGCTAGGTCGCACCCTGATGCAGCTCGAGGCGAAGATCAAGGAACTACAGGAACAGTTCGAGATTGACGATCTGAATATCGATCTAGGCCCTCTGGGCCGGTTGCTCGATCAGTAGGAGACGGGACCCATGCCCCAAATTGTTCATTCCACCCAAAGCACCAACCTGGCCGACCTGCTCGAGCGCGTCCTGGACAAGGGAATCGTGATCGCTGGCGACATCAAAATCAAGCTGGTCGACATCGAGCTGTTGACCATCAACATCCGGCTGCTCATCGCCTCGGTGGACAAAGCGCGGGAGATGGGGATCGACTGGTGGACGCGCACCCCGTTCCTGAGCTCGAAGGCCGCGCCGGAACTGCCTGCCTCCCCGTCCTCGGACGGTTCCCACCTGGCCTCGGAGATTGAGGACCTCAAGCGGCGCATCGAGGAGTTGGAAGCCTCCTGACGATCATCTATGATCGTGCTGTATGGAGTGCGCCCGAAGAGCTTTTCTTCAACAGGCCGGCGCCTTGCTCTTGCTGCCGGCCCGGCTGGCCGCCGCCAGAGAACTGGCCTGCGATGTAGCCATCATCGGAGGCGGTACCGGTGGCTGCGCCGCCGCCCTGGCGGCCCTCCGCAACGGGCTACGCGTGATCCTGACCGAGGAAACTGACTGGATCGGCGGCCAACTCACCGCTCAGGCCGTGCCCCCCGACGAGCACGCCTGGATTGAGTCTTTCGGCTCGACACGCCTGTACCGCGCCTACCGCACCGCCGTCCGCGACTACTACCGCCGTAACTACCCCCTCACCGAAGAGGCACGCTCTCGCTGGAACCTCAATCCCGGCGACGGCAGCGTCTCCCGGTTGACGCATGAGCCCCGCGTCTCTCTGGCCGTGCTCGAAGAAATGCTGGCCCCTCACGCCAGCGGCGGCCGGCTGGTCGTGCTCCTCCGCCACAAGCCCGTTTCGGCTGACCTGGCCGGGGACCGGGTCCGCGCAGTCCGCCTCAAAGACCTCGAAACCGGCCGCGACCGCGTTGTTCAGGCGCCCTATTTCCTGGACGCCACCGAGCAGGGCGATCTGCTGCCGCTCACCCGCACCGAGTACGTGACCGGCTTTGAGTCCCGCAAACAGACCGGTGAGCCTCACGCGCCCGACCAGGCCCAGCCCGCCAACATCCAGGCCTTCACCGTCTGCTTCGCCATCGACTACTTCCCCGGCGAGGACCACGCCATCGACCGGCCCGAAGAGTACAACTTCTGGCGCGACTACGTGCCGGACATGAAGCCCGCCTGGCCCGGCAAGTTGCTCAGTTGGTCCATGTCGGATCCCGTCACCTTGAAGCCCCGTGCAGTCACTTTTGATCCCACCGGCGAGTTCAAGGGGCCTGGTCTGAACTTGTGGCTCTACCGGAGGATCGCCAACCAGCGGAATTTTCTGCCCGGGACCTACCAGGGAGACATCTCCCTGATCAACTGGCCCCAGAACGACTACTGGTTGGGCAACATCCACGAGGTCAGCGAAAGCGAAGCCGAGCGCCATTTGAAGCGGGCCCGCCAGCTCAGCCTCTCCCTGTTGTACTGGATCGAGACCGAAGCGCCACGCCCCGATGGCGGTCAGGGCTGGCGGGGCCTCCGCCTCCGCCCCGACATCGTGGGTACCCAGGACGGGCTGGCCAAGTACCCCTACATTCGCGAGTCTCGCCGCATCCAGGCGGAGTTCACCGTGCTGGAACAGCACGTCGGCGCTGACGCCCGTATGCGAGCTACCGGGAGAAAACGCGAGGAGCTCACCGCCGAGCCCTTCCACGATTCGGTCGGCGTGGGCAGCTATCGCATCGACCTCCACCCCTCCTCCGGCGGAGACAACTACATTGACGTTAGCTCGCTGCCCTTCCAGATTCCACTCGGAGCGCTTATCCCAAAGCGCGTCGAGAACCTGTTGCCCGCCGCCAAGAACCTGGGCGTCACCCACATCACCAACGGCTGCTATCGCCTCCACCCGGTGGAGTGGAACATCGGCGAGTCAGCCGGCATGCTCAGCCGCCCAGGCCCTTCAGACCAAGGACCCTCCTCGCCGCATCCGTAATAACATGAAGCTGCTCAAGGAGTTCCAGAGCAGGCTCCAGGCCCAGGGCATCGAAATCGCCTGGCCCCAGATCACGCCTCGGTAGGAGCTGTTAGCTGGAGGGGCGCCTTCACCGGAAGTTCTCCACCAGCATCAACTCGCTGCTGCGCTGGTCGAACTGCGTGTAGAGAATGGTCCGACGGTCGGGCGAAACGGCCAAGCCGGCCGCCGCCGGCTTGCTGATAGGCGCGACCCTGGTGACCTTGCCGGTGGCGAATTCGAGGAACTGTAAAGCCGCATCGCCAGGGTTTGTCCAATTGATGAACCAAAGTCCCTGGTCCACGAGAGCCCAGTTGTGGGCGCCGACCGAATCCAGCACCTTGGTCTCCTCGCCCCCCTCCACGGGCATCTTCCACAGGCTCGTCGGGCTGTTCAGCAACCGCTCGCGGTCGAAAAAGAGGGTTCTGCCGTCAGGGGACTCCTGCGTCGTGAATCCGCCGTTCCGGGTAAGCTGAACCGCCTCCCCGCCAGCCGCCGGCACTCTCCAGACCTCCGGCCGGCCGGTGCGGTTTGAAGCGAAGTAAACCCACTTGCCATCGCGCGACCACGAAGGCACCCAGTTGTCAGAGAGCAATACGTAACGTCGTTGAAGGAAACGTACACAACAT
>CAVRZY010000084.1:0-15256 GCA_963725415.1 uncultured Acidobacteriota bacterium
TGAAGCCACATCCAGGTCTCCAGCAGCAGACCGGCGCCGACCGCGGCTGCGGCCAACACCAGCCACCGCACCGCCCGATCGCTCCAGAACAGCAGCGCCATCACCAGCACCAGATCGGCGAGTTGCCCGAACAGGTCGCGGACCTGGAGGAGCACGCGGCCCGGAAGATACTGGATTTTTTGTGTCCAGGGCATTTCCCGAATCGAGCGGTAGGTGTCCGGTTTCGGGCGGCTGTGCTCCGCGTTCACCTCCGCGCTGTCAGACGCCTTGGCGTCTGTGCGGGGCAGGATCCAGAGCGCTGGCGCGAAGTTGTACTGCCTCTGGTACAAGAGGTAGGGGAGGTCAAAAGGACTTCCGGTAACGCGCCAGTTGTAGTATCCCTGGAAGGCCGCACCAGCGGCGAGGACCAGGGCGGCCGGGAAGAGCACTCGCTTAGCCAGCCTCCTCAGCGGCAGGCGACTCGTCCGGAAAGCCCAATGGGCGAGCGCCCCAGCCACGAACAACGCCAGCAGTCCACCTTCGTACGGACGCGTGAGGAA
The DNA here is from genome assembly GCA_963725415.1 of uncultured Acidobacteriota bacterium. Lineage (GTDB taxonomy): Bacteria > Acidobacteriota > Terriglobia > Bryobacterales > Bryobacteraceae > CAVRZY01. The sequence goes on from CAVRZY010000084.1 coordinate 540, forward strand.
TAGCAGAAACACCGCGCCCGCCAACAGCCAGGAGAAGCCCAACCGGCCGTGGCGCGTAATGCGTCGATAAGCGCCCAGCAACAGGGCGCTGGCAAATGCAGCAACTGCGCCGCCCCAGTAGGATTCCATCCAGTAGTGGCCGCTGAAGAAGGTGAGCAGGGAGAAAAGGCCCCGCCAGGGCCCATCCCGGTGGCACCCAGGCCTGCAACATCCAACATATCCCCGCCACCAGCAGGCCCACGCTGAGCACCACGCCATAAAAGGGATGACCGAAAAGCACCTGACCGAGCGCTAGAAACAGAGCCTGGCCCGGCTGGTACTTTGACGCGTAGGTGGGCCGTGACAGAACATGGCCGTTCTCGAAGAACTGCGAGAGCGGGTGAGGAGGATTGGTCAGGCGTCCGGAGGCCAAGGTGTCCGCCCCCAGCAGGTAACTGAACTCGTCGTAGACAGTCGGCTCCGGGACAGGAATCCACGGCAGCAGCAGAAGTCGCACGATCACGGTGAGCGCCCCCAGCCCCAGGACGCAGGCGCGGCGGTGCCGGCCCACGCGGTCGAGTGCGTACAGGAAGCGGTTCAGCCCATGGTGGGCGAAGCTCACCAGGGCGAGGCCGGCTTTTACTGCGGTTTCCTTTCGAGCCACCTTTGTGTTCATCTCAGGCCCGGATTTTCTGAGATCATATCACTTGCGGCCCAACTCGGAGCCGCGGATCTTTCCAGCGCCAGCTCTCACTAGTGCATCGTCCGATTAGTCCCTTGGAGTATCGGGCTCGGGGCAAAACGGGTACAGGCAACCAATTGCCCACTGCGCAATTGGACCCTGCCCCCGTTTTGCGCGGTCTCGATACCAGAAAGCACTTATCGGACGATGCGCTAGCTGGGAATGGCGGGACGGGGGGAAGGTCCTATCGCACCTTGAGGGTGAACTTTTTGCGATCGGTGCGCCCGTCAGCGCTGGAAGCGACCAAGGTGAAGCGGGTGGTTTGAGGCGGAAAGGATCTGACGCAGTTCTTCTCGACGGGTGGCAGGTTCCAGCCGATCGGCTCGAGGCGAACGGCGCTGGCGTTCGCTACTCCATAGCACATGGTGAATGGCTCGCCCCTCCTGATCTCCTTGTGACTCACGGCCAGGAACAGGATGGTGGGCGGCGCGGGATTCACCTTTACCGTGAAGGATTCGGATAGCTGGGTTCCGTCCAGGCCGTCCACTACGAGCTTGAAAGTCGTGGTGCGCTCCGGGGTGACCGAGAGACAGCGGTTGCGCGCGGGCTTGAGCTTCTGAATGGGTGGATCGATTTGCACGGAGCGGGCATACTCGACCCCGTAGCAGACAATGACGTGTTGGCCTTTGGTGACTTCGCCGCTGCTGGCGTAGAACTGGAGGATCTTGACGGCCGTGCCGGCGGGTTCCTCAGGGTTCTTGTAGGCGCGGGCTGGTGCGGCTTTGCGGGCCCGCTCCATCTCGCGGTTGGCCAGATACCGTGTGGCTGCGACCCACCCCAGGTAGAGCAGGGCGATCCCGACCGCCACCAGCGTATACGGCGATATTTTTCTCACGCCAAGCAACCCTCGATGAGTTTAGAAACCGCCCCGGGGGAAAAGTTCCCGGGCAGGAGCACGGAAGCCATGCGGTGATCTCGCCGAAGCGCTGCGGCCTTTCATTCCCTTCGTGATCCCAGGCTGATCCAGGCGGGCAGGTGCTGGATCAGGCTCTTCATGATTGCGGCGGCGCCCTGGACGTAGACTTGCAGGCGGCCCTGGTAAGCCTCGCCGGAATCGGTTCCCACTAGGTCGCTTACGCCGCGCAGGATCAAACAGCGCACGCGGTTTCGTGCCGCGACCCAGGCAATCGAGCCGGATTCCCAGTCGCCCGCCACGGCCCCGAACCTTGCCTTGAGCAACGGGATTTCGGCGGCAATCAGATCGCGATCGCCGGAGACAATCAGGCTACGGCGAACCCTCTGAGGCAGTTGGCTGCCCAGCCAGGAGAGATCCAGGTTCGTGGTGTAGTGAGCAATCGCGGCCTGGGGATCGGTCATCTGCTCGACGATGTCGTAGACGATGGCACGTTCCACCAACAGGATCTCACCGCGCTCGATTTCCCCTTCAAAGCCGCCGCAGGTGCCCAGGTTGACGATCAGGGGAGGCGCCCAGCGGTCGATGACATATTGGGCGGATGCGGCCGCGGAGATCTTGCCCCATCCGCCCCGAAAGAAGATCACCGGCGTTTCACGCCCGTCAATGACGAGGCCAGCAGTGAGCCAGTCCCCGAGTGGAGACGACTGTAGCTCGACGGCCGGGAATAAAGGCAAGGTGGCCTGCCATTCGAACCGGCAGGAGATGATTACGACGGTTTCCACGGAGCGTTCCACGGCGCGGCTCACTCGTAGTGTAGCGCCACAATGGGATCGACCTGCGTCGCTCGGCGCGCGGGGATGTAGCTGGCCGCCAGCGCGACGGCCATCAGAACCAGCGTGACGCTCGCGAAGACCATGGGGTCGCTGGTTTTCACTCCGAACAGGGCGCGGGCCAGGACGCGCGCGAGGGCCAGGCCTCCCGCCAGGCCGAGCACCGCGCCTAGAGCCGCCAAACGCAGGCCCTGCCGCACCACCAGCTTCACCACGTCGCTGCGTTGCGCGCCCAGCGCCCGCCGGATCCCGATTTCGCGCGTGCGTTGCGTCACCAGATGCGAGATCACTCCGTACAGACCCAGCGCCGCCAGAAACAGCGCCGCTCCGCAGAAACACGCAATCCCAACCACCATGGCGCCCGGGAAATAGCCCGAGATGACGTCCTCCATGGACTGGATGTAAGAGACGGGCAGGTCGCGGTCGAGGGCGCGAATCTCGCCCCGCACCGCAGCCAGCAGGCTCATCGGCTGGGCGGTGGTGCGCACCGCCAGCGCCATGTTTGGCGAGGGATCCTGGGCGTGAGGCACGAACATTTCCGGGGAGGGCGGCCGAACCAGGATCTGTTTCGCGTTGCTTGCGACCCCCACGATGGTACTCCACTGGCGCCCCGCCGGCCGGATGCGCTTGCCGATCGGATCTTCGTTAGGCCAGTGAAGCTGCGCCATACGCTCGTTGATGATGAGGACCGGCGGGGCGCCCTCGCGATCTTGCTGGGTGAAGTGCCGGCCGCGGCGCAAGGGAATGCCAAGTGTCCGGAAGTACTCGGGGCCGGCGATCGTATAAGCAGCGAACAGGGAGTCGCCGGCGGCGCGCGGGGTGCGGCCTTCGATCTCGAAACTCAGGGCGAGGTTGGTTCCGGTCAGCGGCAATGCGCTCATGACGGCCGCAGATTGAACACCCGGCAGCACCGCGGCCCGCTCGACGACCTGCCGGTAGAAGGCCGTCCGCTGCTGCGCCTTCGCATACTTCAATTGCGGGAGAGACAAGTGCATGGTCAGAAGGTTCTGGGTGCGGAAGCCGGGATCCGCCTTCCGAAGCTGGACGAAACTCTTGATCAGGAGGCCTGCTCCGACAAGCAGCACCAGCGCGACCGCCATCTCGGAGACCACCAGGGCGTTGCGGAGGCGCCGGCCCGAGCCCGCCGCCACGCTCCTGGCCCCGGCTTTCAGCGCTTCATTTACGTCAGGCTTCGACGCGCTGAGAGCTGGCGCCAGGCCGAACACCAGACCCGTGACCAGCGAGATCAGCACGGTGAATCCCAGGACCCGGGCATCCACTCCGATCTCCGCCAGCTCGGGAACGGTGGCGATCAAGGCGGTGCGAATCCACACCACCAGCAGCAGGCCCAGGCCGCCGCTGGTGACGGCCAGGAGCAGGCCTTCCGTGAGCAGTTGCCAAACGATGCGCAAGCGGCTCGCGCCCAGTGCCATGCGCACCGCAACCTCCTTCTGCCGCGCCGCGGCCCGCGCCAGTTGCAGGTTGGCGATATTGGCGCAGACGATGAGCAGAATCAATCCGACCGCCGTGAGGAGGATCAAGAAGGCAGGAAGAACGTCGGCGAGGGACATCTCGCGCATCGAGAAGACCGCCACGCCCCAACCGGCGTTGCTCTCCGGATACTGTTGCTCGAGGCGGCGCGCGATGGTGCTCATCGCGACCTGCGCCCGCTCGAAGGTGAGGCCCGGCTTGAGACGCGCCACTACCTGAAGGGAACGGTTGGCGCGATCGGCTGCTCCGTTCTCGGCAAGCAGCGGTGTCCACACGTCGCAGCCCGCATAGAAGGAGCGGTGAATGCGGGGCACCACGCCCACGATGGTGTAGCTCTCCCCATCCAGTGTCAGCTCCAGGCCCAGAACCTCGGGCTTCGAGCCGAAGCGCCTCTGCCACAGGCTGTCGCTGATCAGGACTACCCGCTCACGGCCGGGCCTCTCCTCTTCCGGCAGAAAGCCGCGGCCCACAACCGGTTTGAAACCCAGCGCCGCGAAGAAGGCCACCGAGGCCCGTGCACCGCGCAGACTCTCCGGTCCCTCGCCGCTGGTTACGTTGAAGCTGCGCTCCTGGACCGCGCCCATCTCCTCGAAGACCTGGTTCTGTTCCCTCCAGTCCGCATAGTTCGCGAAGGACACAGCGCTGGTTGTCCCTTTCGCGAGATTCCGCTCGCTCACCACAGCCAGCCGCTCGGAATCCTTGAAGGGCAGCGGCTGGGTGACCAGGACATTGACCGCGCTGAAAACCGCCGTGATCACGGCCATGCCGAGTGCCAGCATGACCACGGCCACCGCCGTGAAGCCGGGGCTCTTTAAGAGCAGACGGAGGGCATGCCGGATATCTTGCAGCATACTCGGAAATACGGAAACGATGAGGGCGGAGTTCCAGTTGTTAGAGGGCCCTCGCGCGCCGCAGCGGCTTTCCGCTCAGCCTGCTTGTACACGTTGCCGGGCCTGCACTCGGCCGACTCGACGAACTTCGGACGGGGCACCTCGAAGAGCGCCGTCGTGAACCGCAGTTCTGAAGCGAGGGCGCCGATGGGCATGTAGTTCCCGTTCCCAACAGCCGATTAAAGAAATGGCGCTGGGCCCCTCGCAATCGGCCGTTCAAAGGGGTACATTATGGAACCAGGGTCGTGCACGCTCGTGAAGGCTAAAGCGATGTCGAGGAGGGCAGGGGCGATGCCAATCGTCAACGTGGCGATGGTGCCTCAGCGGACCCGTTTCGCTATCCCGGCGGCAAGACTTGGCTGATAGCGGAGCGGGGGCCGGATCCAAAACGCGGCTTGTGACAATCAAGGGCTCCAGCAACGGGAGGGCGACCCGACCACCTGTTGGTCAATAGGCGAGATGAACAGCTGCGCTGGATTCTGGCGGAGCAACCGCCCCGCGATGGTCTCTTCAAGCCGTCCAAGGGTGACCGCATGGCCACACGTGAGCGCTTCCAGCGCCCGTTCCAGTGTGGTGAAACGATGAAAAGCTGGCTTCAGGATAGCCTCGCCGTGCGACCCGTCATACCGCATAACGAACCACGTGATATCGCAGTTTAAAAGATCGGCGACATTGTCCATCTGGCCTAACGACGAGAAGAAGTGCTCGTCCACGACTACGCTCATCTTCTTCCCCCAGTGTCGAAGGAACGGCACGCTCCCTTGGAGTTGCCACATCAGGCGCCTAAGCGCACTCTTCCGGCAGTTCGGGTACCGGTCATCCGCCGGGAACGGCAGAGTGCTGCGGTCATCCTTGAGTGCTTTGAACTCCCGCAGCATGGATGCGCCCGAGAAGTGCGCTGCCTGGATTTCCAACGCGCACCAATGAACGGGGCGTCGGGTTGGGTGCACCAGCACGTTGTCGAGGTAGGCGACGTTGTTGGCGTGTGGCGTGCCATTATGTCGTACCTCAAGGAATTCGATGGCCCGCACCACAAGGGCACTCGGATTGCCAAGAATCACACTTCCGACCCACTGGAAGATGGTACCGTCCTGCAAGAACCGATAAGGACACGTGGTCCGGAGGGAGCCCGTGGCGTCTACCCTCACTTCATCGCCGATGGTAGTCTTACGATACTCTCGCAGCGAGCAGACGCCCCCTTGCCTGGTGCACTTCGTGCCTTTGCCGGGCACTGCCTTCGGATCGAACCTCAAGCAGCTCGCCCGGAAAGGGCACTCCGAGGTCGGCCGTTTCTTGGCGGACTCGAGCGCGAAGCTCCGGCGCTGATCCGCAGTCAAACGAACAAAGGAGTATCCGAACCATTCCCCGATTCCGTGACGCCTCGCCTCGATCGCCTTCTTGGGTGGCAGCTCCCTCTCTACCATTGGAGGTGCTCATCACACCCGTGGGCGACGGCGGAACGCAAAGCTGCTCCGCAAACTGCAACTCTCAGCCGCTATCTTCAGTTCTAACGAGGCTTCGCCTCAGACCGACGAGGCATGTTGCAGCGCTGTCTTCACCGCAGAGCCGCCGAGAACGCAGACGCGGAGCAGAGAAATCCTGACGGTTTTTCTCCGCGTTATCTGTGCGGCCTGTGCGTCTTTGCGGCGAGAAAAACTTGACTCATTCACGTCAAGTTCTCAACGTCAAGCCTGAGCTAAAGAGGGATTCGGCTGTGAGAGGCGGCGAGCGGGCGCTTGTAGCTACTTTTGGCATGAAATAGCTACATGGTCACGGTGGCCAGCAAGGAGCTCAAGAATAGGCTCGGAAAATACCTGCGGCTGGTGCGCGCGGGAGAGACCATCCAGATCACGGACCGTGGCAAAGCCTTTGCCCGTGTTTTTCCCGCTGCCAGCCCCGAACAACAGGAGACGGCCGAGCTGCTGTCCAACCTGCTCCGCAAAGGCGGCATCAAGCTGGGAGCAGGCAGGTTTGCAGGAAAACCGAGACCCACGGTCCTCAAGCCGGGCAAATCGATCGCCAGGATGGTGGCGGAGGACCGGCGCTAGATCGCGCCCACATGGGAAGTCTTGAGCCCGGCCGAACGGCTGATCGAGCGTCAGCGATTGCGCGGGTCCGACGCGGTCCAGCTATGTTCAGCTCTGTGGATTGGCCGGCCGCTGTTTGCCTCTTTTGACACTCGGCTGCGCCAAGCCGCCGAAGCTGAAGGACTCACAGCCCTTCCGTAGCGTTCTGCGAGGACGGAAACCCCGCCGCAGCGAGCGCCATTGCGTCTTACCCCAATGGCAGGGCGCTGGCGGCGCCGCATGGAAGCGATAAGGACCGCCTACCTGGGCTTGCGAAGTTCCTCGATCAGGGCGGGGACTACTTCGAACAGATCGCCGACGATGCCGTAGTCGGCCATTTCGAAGATGGGTGCGTCGGGGTCCTTGTTGACGGCCACAATGGTCTTGGCGCCCTTGATTCCGACCAGGTGCTGGATGGCGCCGGAGATGCCGATGGCCAGATACAATTTAGGCGCCACGGTCTGGCCGGAGCTGCCCACCTGCCGTTCCATGGGCAGCCAGCCGTTGTCGCAAATGGGACGGGAGGCGGCCAGCTCCGCGCCCAGCAGTTGGGCCAGCTCCTCAACCAGCGGCAGGTTCTCCTTATCCTTGATGCCGCGGCCCACTGAGACGATGATCTCGGCTGCCGACAGATCAATATGCTTGTCGGACGCGCGGAAAGGAGCCTGCCCGCGCGTGCGAATCATAGCGGGGGCCAGTTTCGGCCGGAAGGTTTCGACTTCCGCCGAGCCGACCTCCACTCCGTCGGCGGGATACGCCCCGACCTGAAGCGAGGCGAAATTGGGGGGCTCGCTGAGAAACCGCACATCCGCGTCCAGCTTGCCCTGAAAAAGCTGCCGGATCAGGACGAGCTCGCCCGCCTCGACGCGGTGTCCGATGGCGTCGGTCACCAGCACGCGCCGGAAGCGTGTGGCCAGTTTGGGCGCGAAATCCCGCACCCTGTAGCTGTGCGGGAACAGGACCAGGCAGGGATTGAGGCGTCTCAGCAAGACCTCCAGGGCGGCCACGTAGGCGTCCGGAGTGTAGCGCTTGAGCAGCGGGTGTTCGACCGCGTAGACGCGCGCCAAACGGTAGCCGGCCGCTTCCTGGGCCAGGTGGGAAACCGAATCGCCCGCCACCGCGGCGCAGACCGGGCGGCCGAGTTCCCGGCCGAGTTGCTGGGCGGCAGCCAGGATCTGCCAGGAAAACGGTTTCCAGACCCCGTCACGCTGTTCGAGAATGGCCAGGATGCTCATAAGACCCGCGCCCTGGATCGGAGCCGCTCGACCAGCTTGGCGGCCACCCTCTTGGGACTGCCCTCCAGCATCTGGGTCTCCCGGATGTGGTGCGGCAGGTAGACGCGCGAAACCGAGACGCAAGGATTCGGTTTCACGCCCAATTCGGCCGCCCTCAGCCTCCGGACTGGCTTGTTCTGGGCCGTGCGGATGCCCATCAGCGTGGCGTAGCGCAGCCTGCTGATGCCGGACTGAACCGCCAGCAGGGCCGGGAGAGGTATTTGCACGTATTGAAACCAGCCCTCTTCCAACTCGCGCTTGACGCGCAGGGATCCGTTGTTGAGCTCGACCTGCATGATGATGGTGGCGTGAGGCAGGCCCATCAGCTCGGCCAGCACTACGCCGGTCTGCCCATGGCCCAGATCGTCCGATTGCAGACCGGTCAGGATCAGGTCCGGTTGTTCCGGCTCCAGAGCGCGCGCCATCAACTGCGCGACGCCGAGCACATCCCAGTCCTGCAAATTCTCTTCTTCGATGTGGATGGCGCGGTCGGCGCCCTTGGCCAGGGCTCCGCGAATGGCCTGCGCCACGCGCGGCGGGCCGACCGTGAGGACGACCACCTCGCCGCCGTGTTGCGCCTTCAACCGGAGAGCCTCCTCGAGGGCATAGGCGTCCGGCTCGTTGGTTTCGAAGGTCAGGTCGGTCTCCTGGATCCAGCGTGCCGCGGCGTTGAGGCGGAGCAGGGAGTCGTGACTGGGGACCTGCTTGAGGGCGACAACAATTTTCATGGGATCAGCCGGAATAGCGCTTGAAAATCAGGCAGCCGTTGGTCCCGCCGAATCCAAAAGAGTTGGTGAGGGCATGGTCGATGCGCAGGGGACGCGCGTGATTGGGCACATAGTCCAGATCGCATTCCGGGTCGGGGAATTCGTAGTTGATGGTGGGGGGCGCGATCTGGTCGCGAATGGCCAGGACGGTGATACCGGCCTCGAAGCCGCCGGCGCCGCCTAGCAGGTGCCCGGTCATCGACTTGGTCGAGCTGACGGCCAGCTTGTAGGCGTGCTCGCCGAAAGACCGCTTCAAGGCCAGGGTCTCGATCTTGTCGCCGACTTCGGTGGAGGTGCCGTGGGCATTGACGTAGTCGATTTGTTGGGGTTGGAGACCCGCATCCTTGAGCGCGTTGCGCATGACCCGGCAGGCGCCGTCGCCGTCCTCGGAGGGAGCGGTGATGTGATAGGCGTCGCCGCTCATGCCGTATCCGACGATTTCCGCGAGAACGAGCGCGCCCCGGCGCCGGGCGCTTTCCAGCTCTTCCAAAACCAGCATGCCCGCGCCTTCGCCGACCACGAAGCCATCGCGCTGGAGGTCCCAGGGACGGCTGGCGCGCTCCGGCTCGTCGTTCCGGGTCGAGAGCGCCCGCATGGCGGCGAATCCGCCGATACCCATGCGGCAGATGGGAGCTTCCGATGCCGCCGCAGATCATCGCTTCGGCGTCGCCGCGCTGGATGATCCGGAAAGAATCTCCAATGGCGTGCGCGCTGGTGGTGCAGGCGGTGGCGGTCGCCGAATTGGGGCCTTTGGCCCCCAGGCGGATGGAGACGTAGCCGGAGGCCAGGTTCACGATGGTGGCGGGAATGAAAAATGGCGAGATGCGCTTGGGGCCGTAATTCAGCAGGTTCTCGAACTCGCGCTCGATGACTTCAAATCCGCCGATGCCGCTGCCGATGTAGATGCCCACGCGCTCCGCGTTGTCCTGGCCGATTTTCAGGCCCGAGCCGGTCAGGGCGAATTCGCTCGCCGCGATGGCGAAGTGGATGAAGCGCCCCATCTTCTTGATGTCTTTGCGCTCGATGAATTTCTCCGGCTCGAAGCCTCGCACCTGGCCGGCGATGCGGCAGGGGAAGGCGGAGGCGTCAAAAGCGGTGATGTGCGAAATCCCGCTGCGGCCCTCGCGAATCGCCCGCCAACTCTGCTCGGTTCCGATTCCGACGGGGGAAACAAGCCCGATACCTGTCACCACAACCCTGCGCGGCAAAGCTTCGCTCCTCAGGAAAACCGGCCTGGAAGGTCGTTGTTACTTCTTGGCCATTTTGGCTTCGATATAGTCAATGGCATCCTTGACCGTGCTGATCTTCTCGGCGTCCTCATCGGGGATGTCCAGGTCGAAGGCCTCCTCGAAGGCCATGACCAGCTCCACGATGTCCAGCGAATCAGCTCCTAAGTCGTCTACGAAAGAGGCCGTGTTGTCAACCTGGTTCTCGTCTACGCCTAGCTGCTCAACGATGATCTGCTTGACCTTCTGCTCAACCGACATGCATCCTCCAGAATATGTCGCAAACTGAATGATTCTAGCATGAAAGGCGCCAGGCATCAGCAATCCTTTTCAGCGGTCCACTTTCCCCGTGAATCCCTGAGACGGGGTGGCTCCCGGGGGCACGCCAGGGTTCAACACGAGTACAATCGGGCTATGCGGGCTGGATTGGTCGTGCTTGCCGCCGCCATGCTGGCTGGCGGGCAAACCGCCGGCCAAACGGGCGAGGAACGCCTCAAGGCGATTCTATCGCGAGTGTCCGAAGAGGCCGAGGTGTTCCTGCTGGCGGCGCCCAACTTGGTTGGGCAGGAGACCTTTCAGCAACGGGCGGCAAAGGCGCCACGCAGGTTCCGGCCCCGGCTGGGCAGCGCCGCCATCCAGGTCCCTAAGCCACAGTATTCGACCCGCGAGATCGTCTCCGAGTACGGTTATTCGGTTCTTCGGGGCGCCCCTGGCCAGCTCCACGAATTCCGGCAGATCGTCTCGATCGACGGGCGCCAGATCAGGAGCGTGGAAAAGGCGCGTACCACCCTGACCCTGGGCCTGAAGTCCGCTGACGACCGGGTAAAGAAGCGCATGGTGGAGGACTTCAAAAAGCATGGCCTGGCGGAGGCCGCCGCAGACTTCGGACCGCTGATCCTGCTGTTCGGCAAGCGCCGGCTGGGAGATTATTCGCTCGCGCTGTCGGGGAGCGGCCGAATCGGCGCGGAGGCCGCGCTGGTAGTATCGTTCCGGCAGGTTGCCGGGACGGGTTCGTTGCTGATTTTTGAAAAGCGCAAGGCTCTGCGCCAGCCCCTGGAAGGCGAAGTCTGGGTCCGCCAATCGGACTGGCTGCCGCTGCGGATTATTCTGAGATCCAGCCGGACAGAAGAGACTTATAGCGTCCGTGACGAGGCCACGGTGGACTACGTTCTCAGCCCCCATGGCGTGTTGGTGCCCGTCTCGGTGGTGCACCGGCAGTTCGCCGGGGACCAGTTGGTGGTGGAAAACCTGTTCCGCTACTCCCCGTTTCGAAAGTTCACGGCCGATACGGAGATTAAGTTCAATTGACTCAACGGCTCAGCGACACGCCGCGGTGTGGCCGCGACCAAACCGGCGAGCCAGCGGCGCATGCGGGCACAGCGGCCGTGCCGGCGGAATTGACGATTGACGATTGCTGTGTCTGCTGCAGCGGTAGGCTGGAATCGTCAATCGTCAATGAGGAAATCGTCAATCTCAAGGCTCAATCCCTTGCGGGCCAAGGGGAAAGGGGCTACGGCTCTTGGGAGCGCGAAAGCCTTTTGACAGGGTGTGCTACAATTCTCAGTAGGAGGAGTGGCAGGGCAGATTTCAAAATCTGGAACGGCTGTGTTGGTTACGCCGTCTAATCTGGGAGAGTAGAGGGCGCAGGACCTGAGAGGTGTGGGTACCAGTGCGCCGGAGACTAAGATGCCAGGGCAAGAATTTTCGGACCCGCAACGGCAATCTGACAAGAGGGCAGGCCCAGGCCGCATGGCTGGCGACTATCACCTGGATCACTTCATACTGGCGGCCGTCGACGAACCGTGGCACCGATCTTTCATCCGCAACCTGAAGGAGGCTGTTCGCCCGCCCAAGTTGCCTCCGCTGGAGGTGAGTTCCAAGCCGGTGGCGGTGAAAGACATCTGGGGCGAATACAGATACGGCAAGCAGGCTAGTGTTTCTTCCGTCCTCATACACGTTTCGGTGGTGGTGTTGTTGTTCACGGTCGCCACCAGTAAGGCCGTCCAGCAGACCGTCCGGCAAACCGTCAGCATCATCGCGCCGGATTTGGCGCCCTACATTCCGGATGCCAAGCCCAAGCTCCAGCCGATGGGTGGTGGCGGGGGCGGGGGTGACCGCTCGCTGCTTCCTCCCAGCAAGGGACGCGCTCCCAGGCCGGCCGCGCGCCAGTTCACGCCTCCCATGGCGGTGGTCAATAACCCCAATCCTAAGCTCATCATGGAGCCGACCCTGGTGATGCCGTCGGACGTCAAGCTGCCGAACGTGAACATGCCGAACTATGGCGATCCGTTTGCCAAAGTCGGCCCTCCCTCCAACGGGCCAGGCTCCGGCGGCGGGATTGGCACGGGTTCCGGTGGCGGCATCGGTCCGGGTCGAGGGCCGGGTTTCGGCCCCGGCGAGGGTGGTGGCATCGGAGGCGGCGTCTTCCGGGTGGGCGGTGGCGTTTCTGCGCCGGTCCCCATCTTCAAGGTCGAGCCGGAGTATTCCGAGGAAGCGCGAAAGGCCAAATTTCAGGGCACGGTCGTGCTGTCGATCGTAGTGGACGAAAGCGGATTGCCCAGGAATTTCAAGGTCACACGCCCGCTGGGCCTGGGCCTGGACGAGAAAGCCATCGAAGCCGTCCAGAAGTGGCGGTTCCGCCCCGGATACAAGGATGGCAAACCGGTGGCCGTGATGGCCCTGGTCGAAGTCAACTTCCGGCTGCTATAGCCTTCAGCTCTCAGAAGCCGAGAAATAATCGGCGAACAATCACTCGTTTCGCGCAAAGCCGCAAAGTGTGCAAAGAACGCCAAGGTGCCAATTGACTCATGTTTGCGTTCTCTGCAGCCTTTGCGTCTTGGCGCGAAATCCTGCATTTTTTCTCACCTTCTCAGCAACCAGCTAGGAACGGGTGGCGCGTGGCTATTTCTTTGTGGCGGTCCAGGTTCCAGAGAGCTGACCGCCGAAATCGACTTTTCCTTTCATTCTGGTGGGGCTTTCGATGGCGCCCGAATAGACGACCTTGATGGCCTGCCCGCCTGCGTCTGCCTGAAACTCGATGACGAGTTGAGCGCCTTTGACACTGCCTGAGACCTTGGCCTCACCCAGAATGCCGGTGTAGGTGCCGGTGAGCTTTTCGCCGTCCTGCTTCAGGACGAAGGTTGGGTTGCCGGTCCCCTGATCGGTCTCCACAGTGAAACTCCAGGTGCCGGAAACATCGGCCGCCCAAACAACAAGACTCACAACGGCCAATGCAAGCGCGGATCGAAGGGCGTTCTGCATAGGGACGAGAATAGCATAGCGCGGCTGCGCCGGCGGCCTGGGGGATTTGCGTGCGAAAAAGGCGAGAGATGAGTGGGTTGGAGGAGCCCACTTCTCGGAGCAGGTGGGTTTACTGCACGGCCATGGTGACACCCGGCTGGCTGGAGACCTCGCCGACCTTGAGGAGGAGGGGCACCGCTACCCCCGGGGTCGCACCAGCGGGAATCCGCACGTTGAGCTGCATGACGCCCGCGACCAAGCCGGGCGCACCGCCGGCGTAGAGTACCTCCTCGGCGTTCGCGCCCCCAATGCTCACCGCAACGGGCAGGCGGGGCGCCGGCAGCGGAGTCGCGGCTGGCTTGCCATCCACTCCGGCCGGCTCTGTCTGGCCCTCTCCGGTTGCCAGAATCACCACAATGGATCCTCTCGGGGCGGGGTTGGCCGGCCCGTTCAGGGTGCCATCCTGATTCACGACCACGCCTTGCCCCCTGCCGGAGGCATCGAGCGTGAAGATTCCCGGCGCGGAGGAAACCACCGGAATGGTAACCGTGTTGGATCTCCGGCCCTGATACTCGGCCTGGAGCTGAGTGGTGGACCTGCCGCTGAGCGCGTAAGGCGCTACCACGCTGACCTGATCGGATCTCACATAAATGAGAGGCGCAGGAGTTCCGTCAAACAGCACCCGGGTTTCGGCCAGCGCGGTATCCACCAACCCCGCGGAGGTGAGCCGCAGCCCAGTCAAGGTTGGCGGGCCTATGCCTGAGCCGAACAACGTCAAGATTTCGCCTGGGGCGACCGGCCCGGCTCTGAAACTGGCGCCATTCACTACCCCCTCGGCGGAGATTGCCATGGGAGCAGACGGCTGGGCCGAAACGTAGTCGTAGTCGGCGTAACCCACGGCTGCGCCAGCCCAGGCAGCGGTCAAGAGCAGCGTTTGAACCGATCCGATGCTGGCAGTGAAAGTCCTTTGGGCGACGGTGGTGAACTGCACGCCGTCCGCGCTGTGCTGGACGGTCACCTAGCGGTCCTCCCGGAGGATGCGTACCACGTAAGTGTCGGCCGCGTTGGGGCCGATGGCGATGCCGCGCGCCGGATCGCCGCCCAGCCCCGCGCTCGGCACACCTCCGCCTGCTCCCCCTTCGGTAAACTGTGCGATCACCCGGTTGCTGGTCACCTCGGAAGACGTTCGGTCCTCCCGCTCTCGCATCCAGACGACTTCGTTCCGTCCTTTTTGGTCTATGTCGCCAAAAATGAGATGAAGGAAAAACCGGCGCCCCGTGGCGAAGTCCGGGAGAAACGGAGCGGGGAAGGAATAGCCCACCAGCAATACGCAACTGAACCAGTGTACGACATAAC
>CAVRZY010000085.1:0-10445 GCA_963725415.1 uncultured Acidobacteriota bacterium
GTTATGTTTATGTGTCCCGTCTCGGTAATAGTATTGCTATTATCGCCGCCTGCGCGCGGCGGGACTTGATTGGGTGGCGCTTTGGCAAGAGACCTACGATCAGCCGCACTTCGAGCGCTGGCATTTCCCCGGCTCACCCAAGCGGCACTACGAGTTTCGCTTGGACGTTGGGATCGCGCGATTGCGGCGGGATTCACGCGCGTGGCTCTGGGAGTGCTGTTTGGCTTGTACGACTGGCGATTCGACGTGCTGGCATTGGTGGAGCACGGGAATTATCTGCGCCGGACCTACGGCCTTGAACCCTACGTCCTCGGCATTCCTCGCCTCAAACCTGCCCGGGGGGTGCTCGCCTCGCAGAAGCCGTCACGGTTCAGCGTGTCCGATGAAGATTACCAGCTTGCCGTTAGCATCTATCACTTGGCATTCCCGCGCGCGCGCTTGTTTTTCAATACCCGCGAGAGCTACGACTTCAACCTGTCTATGGTGGCGGGCGGCGACCTCTTCACCGTGGACTGCGAGACGCTGCCGGGTGCGTACCTTCGCGGGCGCCTGCCCGGCCAGTTCACCACGCACGCTTACCCGCCACGACGGGAAGTGGTCGCGACTTTCCGGAGCCGCGGTTTTACTTACCGATATCTCGCGCCGGAAAGCGCCGCGCCGCCTGCCGAACAGCCCTTGCGACTAACACAGCCGGTCAAGCCGGGGATCTGGAACAGTGGAGAGGCGAACACCGCGAGATTCGCACCCGGCTGGCCGACTGGGAGAATTTCCTGGAGAGACTGAAGACGACGCCCGCGGCTGAGCGCCAAGTGGTGGCGGCGCCTGCGCTGCTTCGTCGTCATCGACCTCAAGATGGAGCCGTTCAAGCCGGAGTTCGCGGGGAAGATGAACTTCTACCTCTCGGCCGTGGACGATCTTCTGCGCCACAAGGACGATCAGCCGAGCATCGGTCTCATCCTTTGCAGGGAGAGGAACCGGCTGGTCGTCGAGTACGCGCTCCGGGATACGCACAAGCCGATCGGCATCTCGGCGTATCGGATCACCCAGCGTCTGCCTCAGCGGCTCAAGGGGAGCCTGCCGACGGTGGAGCAGCTCGAGGCGGAGCTGGGCGCGGCAGGCGCGAAACAGCGAGGGGAAGGATGACCGCGCTGATGCAGCGTGTGCCTCGGGGCTGGCGCCTGATGATCCTGGGGGATGCTTGCGCACTCGGTGGAGGCGACATCCAGACGGGGCCCTTCGGGAGTCAGCTTCACGCCTCGGACGGTGTTGGTGGCGATGCTGTGGAAACGGACCAGCCCGGCGGGCGGCTTTTGGGGCCTGCTGGCCGGGACGCTTTCCTCGATCGCCATGTTTGCCTGGGTGAAGATCGACAAGGGCGCGCTGGCCTACATCGCGCTCTCGCGGGGCGCCAAGGACATGGCCGAGAACATGTACCGCGGCCTGTGGTCCTGGCTGATCTGCGTGGCGGTGACCGTGATCGTGAGCCTGCTCACCCGGCCCAAAGAAGAGCAGCAACTGGAGGGCCTGGTGTACGGCCTGACAAAAGTCCCCGGCGAAGGCCACCTGCCGCTGTGGAAGCGCCCCATCTTCTGGGCCGCGGCAGTGGCGGCGGTGTTTGTGGTGCTGAACATGGCGTTCTGGTAGGGGGCGGGACTCAGATAAACAGGTCCGCCGGCACATGGAAGTATTCAGCCAGTTTCTTGGCTTGGGCCTTGCTAATCGCCCGCTTCCTGTTCAGCACCTCGGAGGCAGTCCCCTTGCTACCGAACACGGGCCACAGATCCTTCTGACTGAGCCCATGCGCCTCCATTAGCTCGGTGAGGACCGCCACGGGGTCGCCCGGGCCCAGCGGATAGTGCCGGTCGTCGTAGTCCTCGATCAGGAGGCCGAGGAGTTGCAGCAACTTGCCCTCCTCTGGCGAGAGGGCCTCTTCGCCCTTCGCCATGAGCTGACCCGCGAGAGCCACGATTTGGTCGTACTCTTGTTCATTAGCAACTGGCCTCGGTAGAGCCTTTGCCAGGAGCTTGCCGTACTTCTTCTCGTCAAGTGTAGCCACCGTCATGACTGCCACCCCCCTTGGTCGTACTCGGCATGCGTGAGAATGTGGCGGACGAACACGGAGCGATAGGTGAAGTTGATCTCCGCAATCAGTCGGTGCCGGTTGTGCGCGATGTTAAACACATACTTGTCGCCCACCAGGTCCGCGTTGGGAAACGCGGCCCGCACGTCGGCGAAGCTGCGCCACTCTCCCTTGCGCACTAATCGGTACCAAGTGTCCAGCGAAGCCGCCGCATCGGGGTGTCGCTTGCTGTACCGGACGATCGGCTTGTGGCTGAACACTCTCACTGCTCTTTAGGTTCGCATAAGGCGAACCTGGCCGCAACAGAGCACGCTGGTCGCACCACCCCTGGTGCCCACGCCGCTGCCGGTGGCACCCAAGCCATCGGGATATCACTCGCTGGCCAAATGTTCTTTGAGGACAGCCTCGTCGCTCATAAACCCGGACCGGACGAAGCTATCCGGATTTCCGATGACCGTGGACGGTCGATCAGGACGGATACATCATCCGACGGGCAGGTCACTCTTTACATGCGAGCTCCAACTGGCGAAGGTGAGGACCGCGACCTCGAAGTGTGCGGGATTCCCTTGGAAAAACTCGAGCAGGACGGTTCCCAGCATTGCTTTCATCTGGACGTTCAACAGTCGAGAGTCTCTACCTTGCCGCCGCCCCGTACCCCTCCGGGTGCGCCTGGCGCCACTCCCAGGCCGTGCGGATGATCGCCTCTAACTGGGGGTAGGCGGGCTGCCAGCCCAGTAGCTGCTTGGCCTTGTCGGCATTGGCGACGAGATGGGACGGATCGCCCGGGCGGCGAGGCTCCATCCTGGTCTCGATGCGGCGTCCGGTGACGCCCCGAGCCGTTTCGACTACCTCCAGCACGGAGTACCCCTTCCCGTTGCCCAAATTGATGAACTCGGAGGCGCCGCCCGCTCGTAAGTAGTTGAGCGCGAGGATGTGGGCAGCGTCGACGTCCACGATGTGGATGTAGTCGCGCACCGCAGTTCCGTCGGGGGTAGGGTAGTCGCAGCCGAATACGGAGACGCAGGGAGCACGGCCGAGCGCGACGGCAAGCACATTGGGGATCAGGTGGGTCTCCGGTTCATGATGCTCGCCGTGCTCTGGGGTGGCGCCGGCGGCGTTGAAGTAACGCAGAGAGACGAACTTCAAGCCGTAGGCCCGGTCGTAGCTTTCTAGGACGCGCTCCATGAGCAGCTTCGACCACCCATAGGGGTTGGCGGGCCATTGCGGGTGCTCTTCGGGGATGGGCACAATCTTCGGCTCGCCGTAAACGGCGCAGGTCGAAGAGAACACGACCCGCCGCACGCCGGCCTTCAGCAGAGCTCCCAACAGCGCGACGCCCTGCGCTAGGTTGTTCTCGAAGTAGCGTGCCGGCTCGGTGACGGACTCGCCCACGTAGGCAAACGCCGCGAAGTGGATCGACGACTCCAGTTCGTGTTCCCGAGCAATGCGGGCGACCAGCTCGCGGTCGCCGACTTCGCCCTGGTAGAAGGGCGTGCCGGGGTCCACGGCGGCGCGATGACCGCGAGACAAGTCATCCAGCACCACGACGCGCTCGCCTTTGCGGCGCAGCATCTCGACCATCACGCTGCCGATGTATCCGGCCCCGCCGGTTACCAGAATGGACATTGCTTCTCCTGCAATCTCAAGCATCCGAAGCTGGCTGCGCCAGGCGAAGAGCCGCTGAAGACGTAAGGGCGGTGGCCAGTCTGGCGGGCGTACTGCGCGGCGATGGCTGTTACAGCCGCGTCGGAACCACGGCGGCCGAGGATGGCCACCGTGCCGCCGCTGCCGCCCCCGGTGATCTTGGCGCCGTACAGCCCCTGCGCGGGTCCGGCTGCCCTTACCAGGTCGACCAGCAGATCTGTGCCCGCGCAACCCAGGCCGCAGGCGGAGTAGCTGGCGTGGGATTGGTACATCAACTCGCCGAGCAGCTCGAGAGCGCCTTCCGTTATCGGCGCACCGAGCAGCTCCCGGAAGGCCCGCACGCGGAAGTTCTCGTAGACCGGGTGAGCGGTGGGAACGCGGACAGCGTAGGTTCGCTCCGGCTCGACCCGCGTGACCGGGTCGCTGGTCCCCCCGTAGCGCGCCAGAAAGTCAGCCCCCCGGATCCGTTCCGGCAGATGCGCAGCATAAGACTGCTCGAACCGGGAAGGGGAAAGCCTGGCGAGACAGTCAATTGGCTCCAGTTCCAAAATGATGCGGTGCCCCATGAAAGCTCCCACCCGCACCGAGCCGTAGTCGGCCCCGGAGACGGAGTGCCGTACGCCGGAGTCCAGGCCCCAGCCCGCGATCTCCTCAGGGATGGGGATGAGCCCCTGGAGTTCGGCGGGCTGGCAGAGCAGAGCCAGCAACCGGCCGGCTTCGCCGCACACGGCCGTCATCTGATCCATCACCCCGCATGGCGCCCCGGCCACCAGATTCTCCACTTTCTGGCACAGCAGCGCCATCTCGCGAGGCTCGAGGGCGATTCCAAACGACGCAGCCACGGCCTGCATGGCCGCCACTTCCAGCGCGGCCGACGAACTCACGCCCTTGCCCTGCGGCACGTCGGAGGCTATCAGAATGCGCGCGCCCTGCGGAAAGCTCGCGCCGCGCTCACGCATGAGGACCAGGAAGGCGCCCGCGACGTAAGCCGCCCAGTGGCGGGAGGGGTCGCGCCGGAAGTAGTCAACGGCGGCCTCGTACTGGATCGGCCCCCCGGCGCTCTCGAACTCCTCTAGCGGCATCTCGAACGCTTCCGGCTCGGCCAGGCTGACAATCCGAAGCACGCGCGCCGGGTCGCGTTGCAGAGCCACCAGGGTCGCTTCCCGCAAAGGCAATTGCAGGACCAGCGACCCGGAATAGTCGGCTATGCCGCCCATCAGGTCCAGGCGTCCCGGCGCCCGCGCCACGATTAGCTCCGCTGTCCCGTCGAACAGATCGCGCCCCGGCGGGCGGCTGAGGCTTTCGAGGAAGGTCTCTACATCGGGCAGCCCCCGGGAAGAACCATCGACGATCGAGCGCATCCTCTCTATCGTCGCTCCAATAATCCCCGTCGTCGCAAGGCAGCCTGCAAGAGGGGTTCGACTTGGTTGCGAATGTGCGGATTGGCGTAACCGGCCCAGGCTACATCCACATCGACCGCCAGGGGCGCGCTGAGCGGCCCCCCGCGCTCGTCGGTGACGATGACCCCCAGTTCCCGGGCGATGAGCTCCGTGCACAGGTCATAGGGGTGGCAGCAGATTCCCAGGGAGAGGCCGCGTTGAGCCAGCATACGTTCCATGACCGGGCGCAGGTCGGCCACGAAGCGGTCGTGGCCGGCCATCAGCTCGTAAAGCTGGCCGCCAGTCGAGATGTACTGGTCCTCAAAACAGTGCGCCTTGCCCAATTGGACCGGCCCCAAGGCCGCCCCAACGATCTCCTCGTCGATGGCGGCCAACTCCTGCTGCGCCCCTGGGAAAAAGCGGGCCAGCGTAGCGAAGCCGTGAGCGATGCCGCGCGCCCGGGAGGGCTGTAGATAGAGAGGCCAGCCCGGCCGCTGAGGCGGTCGATTCGTACCGCCTCAACGCCCTTGCCGCGGACCGCCCAGCAGGCATCGCTCAGGTGTTGCTTAAGGAGGGGGATCTCGGTCTGCACCGCCAGTTCGATATCCAGCAGGCTGGTTTGGGGGCCGCGATTAGGGGCCACCCCGGTCAGCACCCACGCGCTGCGCTTCTGGTACATCAGGCCCCGGGTGCCGTCGATGGGATCCACGATGATCCGCCACGCCGCTTCCGAGTCCGGCGTGCCCCGCGGCAGCACGATCTGCCCCCCGGACAGGCCCTCCGCGATCAACACCAGGGCCGCTGCCGGAGCCATCTCCTGCTCCAGGAACTCCAGCAGCGGGTCTTCGCTGATGCGATCCACCGCGTAGATGGTGTCGCCTTCCTCTTCCCTTGCCACGCGCGCAAGCTCCTCCATCGCGGCATGCTCGCAGGCCTCCAGAACGGCATCCCGGATGCGCTCGTGAAGTCTCCTGATGAAGGGCAGGAGTTCGCCGGCCTCAACCATCCCGCTGTGCCTCCCTATAGTGCGCTTCCGGCTGGGCGCGCAACTCGGCAGCCTTTTCGTCCGCCGAGGTGTCGCACAGGAAATTCCCTCCCCCGATCTCCGGCCCGGCCAGGTACTTCAGCAGGTTCGGCTTGCGCAACGGCGGGTGGAACTGGATGTGGAAATGAAAGCCGCGGTAGTCGCCGCCGTCGGTGGGCGCCTGGTGCAACACCATGACGTAGGGAAAACTCATCCGCCACAGATTGTCCAGCTTTATCAGTACCCGCCGCAGGACTCCGGCCAGATCGTTCACTTCGGCCTCCGGAAGGGCAGCCAGAGACGGATGCGTGGCTTTTGGCGCGACGAACACCTCGTAGGCGTAGCGGGCGAAATAGGGGATAAAGACTATGGCGGAGTCGTTTTCGCAGATGATGCGCCGCCCGTCCCGCCGCTCGGCCGCCAGGATGTCCTGAAAGAGCACCCGCCCGGTGGCGGCCAGGTGGTCCCGTCCGGCCTGCGCCTCCGTCTCGATGGTTTTGAACACGAAGTTGGTGGCGTAGATCTGGCAGTGCGGATGCGGGTTCGAAACCCCCACTACCTCGCCCTTGTTCTCGAACACCAGGACATGGGCGATCTCCGGATGCCGTCCCATCTCCCCGTATTGGGACTGCCAGACCCGGAGCAGATCCGCGATCTCCGCCTGATCGAGTTCCGCCAGTGTGAGGTTGTGCTTGGGACTGTAGCACACCACGCGGGCCATGCCCCGTGCGGGCCGGTTACGATAAGGCTCCGGAAGCGCTTCGAGTTCCTGCGGGGCATTCCATGCGACGCCCGGATGGTCGTTGTCGAAGACGAATGTCCGGGTGTAGTGCGGATTCACGGCGCCGCTGACTCGAGTGTTGCCCGGACACAGGTAGCAGTCGGGGGCGTACTCCGGCAGTTGTGGAACTGCGTGTGGCACCGTCTCGCCGCTCCAGGGCCGGTCCTGCCGATGCGCCGCCACGATGACCCACTCCTGGCGCAGCGGATGCCAGCGTTCCTCCCACAATACAGATCGAGCCATGGAAGAATTGAGCCAATGAAGAATTGAATCATTGGACCATTGAATCATTGTGCCACTGTTCGTGGCACCGGAGCGATTGGGGCCGGCTCGTAGCCCGAATCCTAAATGAATCAATGACTCAATGATTCAATTCTTCAGTGATTCACTTCTTACGTTGCTGCAGCCGGCGAATCTGGGCGGCCTTGCGCTGGAGGTCGGTGCGCATCTCATCCACCTGCCGCTGCAAATCGTCGTTCTGGCGGATGGCTTCCACGTCTTCGGAAGAGGGTTTAGGTCGAACGGGCTGCCCGAGGAACCGGATGAACTCCTGGGCCGGTCTCGACCCGGGTCGTTCCACCCGGAAGCGGACATCCACCCGGTCCGACTGCCGCAGGTAGGTGACGCTGCCCTCGCGCAGGCGCTCTCCGTCCATCTCCACCGTGACCTTCTCATTGCCGTCCAGAATCTCGACGGTGGCGCTGCGTGCTTCCTGGATTGGTTTCGCCGTGCGGTCCCACTCGATGAGCAGTTGCCCGTCGATATCCATCACCCGGAGCGAGAGCGCCTGCTCGGGCGTGCGAAACCAGTTGGCACGAGCGGCGAAGGCCAGCCCGGCCACTACAAGACACAACGCCAGCAGGAGCCAGATCCATTTCCGCGAGATACGGGGCTCCACCAGGGCGAAGGAGGGAGGCGGCAGGGGCGGTGCAGTTTCTGCCCCAGATAGCTGGTGCTCCTCGGGGTAAGGCGCCGTCGCTCGGGGCGCGCCGTTGCCGCCCCGGGAGGGCAGGCCCGGCGCCGGCGATTCCAACACGGGTTGAGGTCCGGCGCGTCGCCGTGGTTTCAGGGTGAATTCACGATAGCTGGACTCGGCGCGAACCGATCCGTCTGCCTCGCGGAAGAAAAAGCCCGCCCGGCTGGGTCCAAACTGCTCCGGCCGCACCACCAGGGCCACTTGGCCGTATTCCGGGAAGTAGCGATCGTAGATCTAGATCTTCTTCGGAGAGAAAGATCTCGCTGCGGGTATGCGAGTGGTACCACCCCACCGGTTCCAGGCCGCGCAGCGCGCGGTCGCGCCTCCCCGAACTCGAGCACGTTTTCCAGAGCGCGCCGGTCTTTCTCGGAGAGCAAGAAAGAAGGCCCGACCGCGTGCTCGCAGGGCGTCGGACGGAACGCCAGAATGCGCACCGCTTCGCCGTCCCGCACCCCGAACAATACCCCGCCCACTTCCACGCCGCCGCGCCGCAGACGCGAAAGCCCCTCGACAGCCACGGCGCAAATCTCCTCCAGCACCGAAGGCAGGTATTCGATCCGGGGTGAATGTCCTTCGATCATCCAGGAACCGAATTGGGTCTCGGCCCGCGCCACAGACATAGCTACTTTTTTCCTGTCCTCCCGGCCAAGGATTTCGTTCTCAACTTTAACCCTCAGCACGGCGATGCGCAAGGGCTAATAGTCCTGGTACTATTGGTCCAATCAGCGCTCAGCCCCCAAGGTCCCACACGCTGATGGCTGTGCACCTCGTGCCCTACTTCATTCTCGCACACCGGACGCTGTCGGCAGGATTCGGCAAGGCTATTTCGGAAGCACTAGGCCACCAGCTCCGCGCAAAGCGCCTCCAGCGTCGTGTCGTTCTGCCGGATCATGTCTTCCGCCAGCAGTCTCAAGGCGCGGAGGTTGGTCTTGCTGGCGTCATCCATGTCGTCGTTTCCGATGTCCAGGCGCGTCTGGAAGCGGTAGTAACGTTCCCGGAGGAGCTGCTTCATCTGGTAGTCCACGGTTTCACTCACCCCATCGAAGAGGATCTGCATGACCGGCCGGGCCCACTGAATCAAACCCCAATCCTTGGCCTGATCGTAGAAGAAGCTTCGCGTGAGCTGCCCGGTCCCTAGCGACACCATCAGGCAATCCCCCAGCGAAACGCCGCCGAGCTGGTCGGACAGGACATCCACCAGGGCGCACATGGCTGGGTTGTTGGCGTACACGCCACCGTCCACCAAGGCGTAGTAATTGTTCCCTTCCAGGGGTTCTTTGAGCGGTTCAAAGTAGGTGGGCGCCGCTGAAGTGGCACGGGCCACGTGCGTCATCTCGTAATCGTAGTCCTTGTCCTTCCTGGCCCGCTGGCTGCGGAAGAAGAACGGCCTTCTGCGTTCGATCTCGTAACTGGTAATCAGAACCTCAGTGAGCGCCTCCTTCAGCCGGATGGTCCCGAAGTATTCCTGGAGCACTTCTTCGATGCCCTTGGCCGGGTACTTCTCGTCGGCTACATTACCCACCGAGCGGATGCGGTGCCAAACCGAACGGCTGAAGATTCTCGGGCCTTGCGCCTCATACAAGCCGACCAGGTCGGAGGCGGAGTATTTGGGCTTACCGTCCGGCCCCGGCACGGTCAGCCCGAGCGCCAGGATGCCCCCGGTGGAGGTTCCGGCGATCAGGTGAAACAGCTCTGCAATGGGTCTCTGGGTGCGCTGCTCGATTTCCGCCAGAACCATGGCCGGAATCACGCCGCGGATGCCACCGCCGTCAATGGAAAGAATCTTTGTGCGCATAAGTCCTCTTGGCCTGATTGTAGTTGAACCGGCACAAACCGTGGCAGTACACTCATGGCTCATGGATTCTCGCCCGTCTAAAAACCTGCCGCGCCGCCTGATGTGGTTCATCCTCGCGCTCCACGGCCTTCTCCTGCTGCTATCGCTGCCGGACTATCGGGTCAGCATCGACTCCGGTTACCACGTTTCTCTGGGGCGCTATTACGCCGAGCACGGGACGGCGTTCTGGGATCACATCAACTACGGCCCCGGGGGCCGGCCCAACCTGCAAGGGCCGCTGCTCCATTACGGGATCGCGGTGCTGGGCTGGCTGATGGGCGGCAGCGGGGATGCCTATGTGCTTGCCAACGCCATACTGGCGTTCCTCCAGTGGGTCGCCGCCATGTTCACTGCGGTCTACTTCGCGCGTCGCTACGGCGGCGACTGGGCGGCGCTGTTCGCCGCAGCCCTGCTGTCCGGCAGCGCCTTCGCCGCAGGTTCTTTCTTTGTCGGCCTTCCCTCGGGATGGACCTTCATCCTGACGCCCTGGGCGATTCACTTTTTCCTCCGGGACCGGCTGTCGCTTTCGGCGCTGTTCGCAACGGGGGCGATTTATGTCCATCTCAGCGGTTATGCGACGGCGCCTTTCGGAATCTTCGTTGCGGCGGTGCTCGCGCGCCGCTGGCGAAACCTGGCTATCGTCGGCGTCGTGACCGCGTTGCTCACCGCCCCCTATACCATCCACTTCCTTCGCCACCTCGCCTGGTACCGGGGGCAGCACGGGCAT
>CAVRZY010000086.1:0-25328 GCA_963725415.1 uncultured Acidobacteriota bacterium
GAACTGGAAGCGCGCTACGGCGCGGTGTACTGGGGTGACAAAGGCAGGCTGACCGTCACTTACGGTGACGGGCAGCCCACCAACACGGAGCAGAAAGCCAAGGATTACCAGCCGCCCTGCGATGGCGTGCAGGTGTTCCGCAGCCCGGGGCACAGCGAAAACTTCGAGGACTCGATCCGGACGCGCCAGAAACCCATCATGCACATCGAGGCGGCGCACCGCGTGGCCTCGCTGTGCATCCTCGGAAACCTTTCGTTCCAGCTCCGGCGGAAACTGGAATGGGACCCAGTGAACGAGCGCGTGGCGAACGATGAGGAAGCCAACCGGCTGCTGAGCCGGCCGGGCCGCGGCCCGTGGCACCTGTGAGGAGGCCAGTATGCAAGACAACGAACAGAAGTTCCTCACCGACATCCAGAGCGACGACGCGGACGTGCGCTTCGCCGCTTGGCGGCAGGCCGGCGAAGTAGACCCGAAGGTGATTCCCCAGCTCGGCAGACTGGCCGCTTCCGACAAACCGGGCGTGGCCAAGGCGGCGCGCGAGGCGCTCAATACTATCGTCCACTCCGTGGGCAACCAGACCGGCACTGCCAAGCGCGCCGAGGTGGTGAAGAGGCTTCTCGAAGTTGCGGGTGGAGACTATGCGCTCCCGGTGCGTACCCAAGCGTTCCGGCAGCTCTCGCTGATCGCCGGCGAGGACGCGGTGCCGGCGCTGGTCAAGTGGATCCACAATCAGGACCTGCGTGAGGAGGTTGCCTTCTGCGTCGAACGCATTCCTGGCAACGCGCCGCTTAAGGCGCTGGTAGCCTGTTACAAGGATGCGGCGGAGGATTTCAAGCCGCGCATCCTGGCGGCGCTGGGGCATCGCCGCGCCGAAGAGGCTCTCGCCCTGTGCTTGGAGGCGATGCGTTCGCCGAACAAGGAGATCGCCATGGCCGGGATGAAGGCTTTCGGCCGCATCGGGAAGAAGCCGGCCACCGCGCCCAGGTTTCCGGAAACCAAGGGGCTCTCCGAGTGGCAGAAGATCGAGCACCTGGACAGCCTGCTGCGCTGCGCCGACGCGCAGGTCGAGCAGGGTAACCCGTCCGAGGCCATGAAGACTTACAGGTCCGCCCTCGATCGTCCGGAAGAGCACTGGCAGTGCGCCGCCATCATCGGCATCGCCAAGATAGGCACGCCGGAAGCCGCCGCAGCGATTTTTCCCAAGCTCGGCAGCCGCCAGCGCACCGTGCGCATCACCGCGGAGAAGGCCTGGGCGGGGATGGTCAAGGCGGCCGCGAAGGAAGCGTAGCCTCTCACCGAAATTGTTGGCTACACTGGATTGGTATGCACACCCGGGGATTTCTCATCGTGTGCCTTCTGATGTCGAGTGGGTTCGTTTGGGGTCAGTCGGAGGTCGGCGGCGCGACGCTCAAGGGCACTGTCACCGATCCCAGCGGGGCTGCCATTGCTGGGGCCAGGGTGGTTGCCAACAACAAGCAGACTGGGTTCACCCGAACCACCAAGACCAGCGAAGCGGGACTGTACAACCTAGTACGGTTGCCGGTGGGCGCCTACGACCTCGCGATCGAGCACCAGGGTTTCAAGCCCGTGACCAGATCCGGCATCTCGCTTTCCGTGGGCGCGGTGCTGACCTGGGACGTTCAACTCGAGATCGGTCCGGCGCAAGAGACGGTTACCGTGAGCGGCGCGACCCCATTGGTCGAGACCTCGCGCATCCAGACCAGCACCGTGGTCAATGACAGGTCAGTTGAGGACCTGCCGATCAACGGGCGGAATTTTCTGGATTTCGCCTTGCTCACGCCGGCCGTGGCCCGCGACCCGCGGGGTGGCGATCTTTCCTTCGGCGGCCAGCGCGGCACCAGCAACAGCTTGCTGATCGACGGCGGGGACAGCAACAACCTGTTCTTCGGGCAATCCTCGGGACGCGCGGGAACCCGGAATCCCTACAGCTTCAGCCAGGACGCGGTGCTGGAGTTTCAAGTGAACACCAGCGGGTACAGCGCCGAAGTCGGGCGGGCCGGCGCGGGCGTCATCAACGTGGTGACGAAATCGGGGACCAACGAGCTCCACGGCAGCGGCTTCTGGTTTTACCGGGACAAGGCCCTCAACGCCAACACCTTCATCAACAACTCGCGCCAGATCCCCAAGCAGCCCTACCATTACAACCAGTTCGGAGGCAACTTCGGAGGACCGCTGCGGAAGGACCGGCTGTTTTACTTTTTCGACTATGACGGCCAGCGGAACAAGAACCCCAATCCGGTGTTCCTGGCCATTGCTCCGCCTCCGGACCCGCTCTCGCAGCAGGCGGGGCAGGAGTTGCAGAAGTATCTGGGGGCATACACGCGCGACTTCAACAACGACATCTATCTGATGAAGATGGACTGGAACCTGGACGCCAACCGGCGGCTGAGTGTGCGCTACAACGCGCATCGTTTCAGAGGCGGGAGCCTGGAGAACAGTGGTTCCAGCAGCGCGCGCGAGCACACCGGCAACAGCAACGTCGCCACCGACAACCTCGCCGCCGGCTACACGCGGGTGTTCGGCCCTTCCAGGGTCTGGGATGCGCGATTCGTCTTTCTGCGCGACGACGAGCCCGGGACGGCCAATTCCAGCGCTCCGGAGGCGGTGATCCGCCAGGCCAACACCAGCGTGCTTCAGATCGGCCGGAACAACTTCAGCCCCCGGTACACCAACACCAAGCGCTATCAGACCATCCACAGCCTGTCCTACCTGCGTGGCGGGCACGTCCTCAGGGCGGGCGCCGACCTGAATTTCGAGAGGATGGCCAATTTTTTTCCGGGACTGTTCAACGGTTCGTATCAGTTCAACAGCTACGCGGAGTTCGCCGCGCGGCGTCCATTCAGTTTCACGCAGGCTTTCGCGGGAGCGAACACGGATGGACCGCTCACCCGGCCGAACATCGACGAGTACGCCTTCTTCGCGCAGGACGACTGGCGTGTGACGGCGAATCTCACGCTGCATCTGGGGATGCGCTATGACCTGATGGATTCTGCGGATCCGAGAGTGCAGAACTCCGATCCCGGGCTGGCGGCCTTGGGTCTCAGAACGGACCGCATGAACCTGGACACGAACAATCTGGGCGTCCGCGCGGGCTTTGCATACAGGCTTTTCGGCAGCCCCCGGCACTTGGTGCGCGGCGGCTACGGCATGTTCTACGCGCGCACGCCCGCCATCATGACCGGGACGGCGCACTCCCAGAATGGGATCCAGGTCCGCACCTACGAACTCCGGTCGAACCTGCCCGCTTACCCGCAGATCCTCTCCCAGCCGCCGGGGGCCGGGGCGACGCCGAACCTCTTCGTGTTCGCGCCGGACTATGTGCAGCCCCAGACGCTCCAGTGGAGCCTCAACCTGGAGAGCCAGGTGGCTCACCATTACGCCGTTACGCTGGGCTATCTGGGCGTGCGAGGAATCCACCTGTCCCGCACCCGGGACGTCAACTTGTTTCCGGCCGAGTTGGTGGAGGGACGCTTCGTCGAGGAGGGCCCGCCGGTGAAGTTCTATCGCCACCCGGGCGCCAGCGCGCCGGCCAGGCCCAACCCCGGTTTCGGCCGCATCAGCGTATTCGACAGCGGCGCCGACTCCCTCTATCACGGCGGCTTCATCCAGCTCCTCAAGCGCTATTCGCAAAACTTCCAGGTCCTGTGTTCTTACACCTTCTCGAAAGTCATCGATACGAACCCCACCCAGGTCTCAGTGGTGGTTCCCACCGATGACTATCAAAACGCGGAAGACACGCTGCGGCCCAACCTGGAGCGGGGACTGGGGGAAGCCGACAGCCGCCATCGGTTCGTGTTCTCGGGCATCTGGGACCTGCCCTACGGGCGCTCCCTGTCCACCCCCGTGCTGAAGGCCCTGCTGCGGGACTATCAGCTCTCGCTCATCAGCGCGCTACAGTCCGGACGCTATTTTTCTGCGACCGTGAGCGGGGATCCCAACAACAACAGCCAGACCGCCACGGACCGTCCGCCGCTAATGGGCCGGAACACCATCGAGGGACCCGGCTTTGCGACCGTTGACCTCAGGCTGTCGCGAGATATTCGGTTGCTGGCGGAGCGCGCCAGGCTGCGCCTGATCGTGGAAGCGTTCAACCTGACCAACCGCTCCAACTTCAACAACTTCAACCGGGGGCAGTTCACCTTCAACGCCGCCACCCGCGTCTTTGCGCCAACCAATGACTTCCTGGCGCGAACCGGCAGCGCAGATCCCAGAATCCTCCAGCTCGCCGCCAAAATCACGTTTTGACGATTGCTGTGTCTGGCGCCGCAGCGCGCTCCAATCGTCAATCGTCAATTGGCCGGTGACACCGGGCTTTTCCTGCTACACTGGCTAGGAACGCCCAGGAGTAGACAGCATGAGTCTTGTATGGAATGCCCGTCACATCGACCACATGGTGATCCTTGACTTAAGCGGCCGGATCACCCTGGGAGAAGCCCTGATCCTGCGTGAGGAAATCCGGGACCTGCTGGCCAACGATCAGAAAAACATCCTGCTGAACCTGGCCGATGTGAGCTATATCGACAGCGCCGGGCTGGGCGAGCTGGTCGGTATGTTGGTGAGCGTCTCCAAGCGGGGCGGCGGGCTGAGATTGCTGAACTTGCAGAGCAGAGTTCAGGAGCTGATGCAGATCACCAAGCTTTACAGCGTATTCGAGACCTTCGCCGACGAGAACACCGCTCTCCGCAGCGTCCGAGGGACGTAGCCCTCAGCCTGCTATTCGACCGGAGCGTGAGGCATTACCGACGCGGTTCCGCTGCTTGCCCTCCCCCAGTTTCACACCCGCTGCCTTCCCGGTTCGCGTAATTCGGGGACAGGTGCGAATTTCGCCGCTTTTGCGAAATTCGTGGCCTGTCCCCGAATTACCCTCCCCGCATTGGTCCGGTCAAAGAAACTGGGGGCTGGCAAGGTTCCAGTGCGGTTGACACCAGGACCGCGATGGCGAATAATGGATGTCCGGGTTGGGAATGCAAACTAAGCCCCGCGTGCTCCAGAATGCTCGTCGGCGGTTGCGCGACCTCCTCGCACAGCGCGAGGACAAGCGGGGGCTGCTGATCGCCTTCGAGGGGCCTGACGGTTCGGGGAAGACCACCCAGCGCAAACTTTTCAAGCGCTGGCTTCAGAGCGAGGGACGCGAGCTCGTTACCACGAAGTGGAACTCGTCGCCCCTGATCAAACCTCTGATCAAGGCGCGTAAGGCCATCCGCTCGCTTTGCCCGGAAGAGTTCTGCCTGCTGCACGCGGCCGATTTCCGCTACCGCCTGGAGACCGTGGTCCTGCCGGCGCTCTGGGAGGGCAAAACGGTGGTAGCCGACCGCTATCTTTTCACCGGTCTGGCCCGTGACGCGGCCCGCGGCCTGGACCTGAACTGGGTCTTCAACGCCTACGCGCCGCTGCTCTGGCCGGACATGGTCTTCTACTTCTCGGTTTCCCCGCAAACCTCCGGCAAGCGGATCGCCGCCGTCCGCACGCCAAAGTTCTACGAGGCGGGCCAGGACGTCACCGAACTGCAGGACCCGTTTCAAAGCTATTACAAATTCATCACCCGCGTGATCCAGGAATACGAAGCGCTGTCCCGGGTCTTCCGGTTCACCACCGTGGATGCCGAGCAATCGATTTACGACCAGCACTGCTCGATCCGGGAGCTATTTGAAAAAACCTCCCGGCGGCCCTGGGCGGAATTCAACGTGGACGCGGTGCTGGATTGGCTGGCGCGCGCGCCGCAGCTCGAGGAGGTCCGGCTTGAACTCTGAGCCTTGCGCCTCCGGCCGCCTGATCGCGCTCGAGGGGATCTCGGGCGCGGGCCTGATGGCCGCCGCGAAGAAGCTGCGCGAACAGGGCCAGCAGCTCGCGGTCGGGATCAGCAAGTGCGACGGCTTGAGCATCTTCTACGAGCTGAGGCGCGGCGATCCCACCCTGGCAAAGCCATCCCCGCGCACCCTGGTGCTGCTGTACGCTTCCGACCTGGTCTTCCGCCTGCGCTGGGAAATCCAACCCGCCCTCCAGCAGGGCCAGTGCGTGATTGCCGTGCCCTACGTCGAAACCGCCGTGGCGTTCGGTCGGGCGGCCGGCCTGCCGCGGCGTTGGCTGGTCGAACTGTTCAACTTTGCTCCCCGCCCGCAGCTATGCTACTTGGTCGAGGAATCGGGCCAAGGCAGTTCCGCGCGGGCCGAAGGTTTTCTGGAGTACTGCTGCGCGCTGCTCAATCCGCAGGATTCGGCCGGGCTGGATTCGACTATCCGGGGGCACCTGGAGGCCCTGGAGCGCCGCGGCGGCTGCCGCCGATTCACCCCATAGCTTCTGACGGCCGCGGAAGCAGCCTCCCGCCGGTAGGCTAACCTTGCCCGGGCAGGTTCGAGCGTACCGCCAGGCTGACCGATTCGGTCGCTACCCCCTTGACCACGATCCGCAGCTCATGCGTTCCGCTGGCCAGGTCCCCCGGTATCTGGAGATTCACCTGATAGAGCCCCCGCAAAGCCCGGCGTCAGTCCCGCGAAGGAGGGCAGGATGGTCCTGCCGCCCAGACGCACTTCCACTGGCCCGTTGGCGGTTAACGGGGGCGAGGAAGGCGCCGCCTGGCCGGCGGCAATCTCCCCATTCAACCGCCCCAGCCCGGTCAGGTACACGGTGATCCACTCGCCTGTCTCCCCGGGCGCGGCCGCGGAGACCAGCGCGCCATTGGCATGGACAACCGCGGGCTGGACGCCGGCCGTGTAGAAAATCGCCGGCGCCACCTCCGAGACCGTCACGGGAACCACAGCCGTTCCGTTGGGTGTCGCCACCACCAGCGTGGCGTACCCCTGAACGTCGTAGGGCAACTGCGCATTGATCTGCGTGCCGGAAACGTAGACCAGGGGCACCGGGCGTCCGTTCAGTGTTACGCTCGCCCCGGAGAGGCCGGTCGGCAGCGGCAGGTTCGATGGCCGGCTTTCCTCGGAAGCCAGATGCCAGCCGAAAATGCTCACCAGCCCGCCGGGCGCCAGGGTAGGAGTGAAGGAGGCCGCGTTGACCACGGCCCCGTAGGAAAGCAGCGGAGGTGGCGCCAGCGTGAAACGATCGATCTCCTTCCCGTCCGCCCGGACGGCGTGGAGCGTCATCCGGTAGCCCTCCACATCCACGCGCACGAAATGGTTGGTCGATTCCCCGTAGGCCAGGATGTAGCTGGGGCGGACCGGGTAGACGAATGAGCCTCCCCCGCCGGTGGTAATGTACACCGTGCCCGAGTCCGCTTCCACCACCTCCCCGTTGCGCAGCGGCCAGGTGCGCTGGTAGCTGTGCTCGTGTCCGTTGAAGACCAGGTTAGCTTCATACCGGTCCAGGATCGGCACAATATGCTCCCGTACCCGGGCTAGGAGCGGTTCGAGCTCATGGGGCCCCCGGCGTAAGGTGGGTGGTGAAAATACACCACCCGCCAGAAGGCCCGAGCCTTTTGAAGGTCGCGCTCCAGCCAATTCAGCATCTCTCCAGTCCCGGCCAGCGCGTTGGCGAAAGAACGATTCGTATCCAGCGAGACGAAGTGCACATTGCCCCAGTCGAAAGAGTAGTAGCGGCCGCGGTCCTCGGCCGGCACGTCCTCAGCGGGCAGGGAATGCACCGCCAGGTAGGGCGCGGCGTCCCTGGTTTCGTAGTCGTGATTGCCGGGGCAGGGGAAGATGGGCGCGCGCAGCATCAGGCGCGCGTACGGGTTGAAGTAGAAGTCCTGCTGTTGTGGGAAGGCGCCCGACGGCATAACGAGATCCCCGGCATGGAGTAGCAGCGCCGGACGTTCTGCGGTCATTCGCGCAGCCACCTGCAACTGCTCCGGGCTTCCCGTGCCGGAATCTCCAAAGACCAGAAACTGAAACGGACCGGAACCCGCGGTGCGGAAGCGAGCCTCGTCGTTTTCCGGAGTGGGCATGGTCTGTCCGTCCACCGTCACCCGGTAAAGGTACTCGGTGCCGGGGCTCAAGCCGGTCAGCTCGACCTCATACTGGTAGTAGGCGAACTCAAGCCCGGTTTCCGAGGGCAAGAATTCGCGGACGCGCGCCGTGGCACGCCGGGAAAAACTGTGGTCGGTGGAGTATTCGACTGTACCCAGGCCTTTCTCCAGCGTGGTCCAGAGAACGGTGGCCCGGTCGCTGCGCACGTTCTGGAGATAGGGATATCGGGCGAGTGTAGCCGCCCAGACCGCAACTGCCGCGCACAGCGCCAGCGCGCCCAGGCGACAGGCTAGCTTCTTCCCTGTGCCGAGGGCATGCACCATAGCTTAGCGAGTGGGCACCGGCAGGGGGGGAGAGGCCTCACCAGCGATCGTCACAATCAACGGGGTCTTCGGCCCCGTTGCAACCCCTCCCGGCGCCACAACGTTAACCTGATAAGTCCCCACGAAGCCCGGCGCCAAACCTGAGAAGACGACTTGCGCGGGAACACCTCCAATCGTAACAGAGGGGACTTCGGTGGTGGTAGCCAGCGGATCGACGGGCGATGCCTGGCCGGTAGAAACAGTGCGTGTCACCGGACCCAGCCCGGTGGCGTAAATCACCAGCACATCACTGGCGGCGATCGGACGTTCGGCTGAAACCAGGCTGCCGTCGGCGTACGTGATCGCGAAGATACCGGGAGAGGCCCCGCCGGCGGTGGCGGTGATGGTGCCGCCGAGTGCGCCGTTCAGCGTGGCGGTGATGGGCACGGTTCCGGGGGCGATTTCCCAGGGCACTTGCAGGTTCACTTGCTGCGGCGAGATGAACACCAGCGGCGCCGGGAAGCCATTTATGAGAATCGAAAGCCCGTCCAGGGAGGTCGGTAGCGGTAGCGAGGATGCCAGCGCCGTGCTGTTGCCCAGCAGGGGGCCATACAGCGAGGCCAGCGAGCCCGGCGAAATCACCGCCACGTAGCTGGCGGCATTCACCGCGCCACCCGCACTCAGCTTGGGCGCCGTGTCGCTAAATTGGTAGCCCGCCGCCGCCACCTGGCGCCGCACGATCTCGTCGCGCTGGTGGAGAAAGTTCCTCACCCGGATGACCTCGTTCTCGAACTCCCCGTTGGAGCAGGTATGCATCGGCCCGAACAGCTCCGAGGGGCACTGCTTCACCGGATCCGCCCGCGCCGCTTCGCGAATCTGGTTGTACTGGCGGACCAGTTCCTGTTCCAGCCAGCCGTCCGCGCCGCCGGCCCAGGCCGCGCTCTTCAGCAGCGCTTCCAGGTAAGCCGCGCGCAGCTCGGGAACCGCCATGGCCCGTCGCATCAACACGATCTTGTCCACGTTGAGCAGGATGTCGCGCTGCGCATCGCTGAAGCACTGGTCCTTGTCCCAAACGATGAACTGGAACAGTTTCTTGCGTTCGAATTGGTAGAGATAGAAATTCCTGGCCCCGGAGTCGCCCACCACGCCGTCCAAATCCGCCAGGGAGTTCTCGACCCCCACGTGCATCATGAACAGCTTCAGGTCCAGATACTCGGCCATGGCGCGCGGGAAATCCGCGTCCGAAGCCTGATTCATCGTGTGGATCATGTCTTCGAGCGGCTTGAGGTTGTTGGGGTCACTCTCGTGAGTCTTTGCCTCGAACGGCGGGGGCGTGGGGATCGGCCATTGGAAATAGTAGGGCTCTCCGGTCCACTTGTTCTCGTAAAGGTAGCCGTCATTCTCCCCGAAGTTGTATTTCAGGAAGGGCTTGTCGATGGACTCGACCATGGCGTAAAGCCCGGCGTACTGTCCGTTGATGTACAGCCTGGCGTGCGCGTAGCGCGAAGCCACCAGCCCCATGCGCCGGAAACAAGCCATGACTACGCGGTCTCTGAGCATCGAGGCGTCCTGGGCCATGTTCTTCAGCTCCACGGCGTTCAGGCCAAGAAATTTCTGCTCCTCATCGTAGCGGTTGAAATCGACACGGATACCGGGCTTGATCGGGCTGCGGCTGCCAGTTCCGCGCGAGCGGACCCCGACGCTGAACACCTTGATTCCGCGCCACTCGAAATCAGCGGGGTAGTAAGTGTTTTCCTGGTAGTGCTGGCGCAGAGTGGCCCAGTCGGCCGCCCGTATCTCGAGCCTGATTTCGTGCAGCACCTTGTCGTCGAAGAAGTCATCGCTGGTTTGAGCCCACGCCGCCCAGGCGCCCAGGATCATCAGGATAGCGACCGCTCTCATAGCTGCTCTCCTCTACATAGCAAACTGCAAGTGGCAGACGGCCAGCCAGAAGCGCTGGTGCCCGCCCAGTGGGGTGCGCTGGATGTCCTCGATCTTCTCCCGGATGCCGTTCACCTGGATCTTCACCAAGGGGTGGACGTACCAGTTGACGCCGAAGGTCCAGGCGCGATCGCTGTTAGGGAGGATGTTGGCGGCCCGCGTGCTGCGGGAGGGCAGGCCGGGATGCTCGCTCGAGCCGGACCGCAGTTGCTCGTAGCGGCCTGCCAGCTCGATTGCACCCAGGCCGCGCCCCAAAATGAAGTTCTTGCGCGGCTCGACGCCGCTGGCCTTGTCTTCGCCGGTCACCACCCAGGTACCGCTCAGGTACCAGCCCCGCGAGATCAGGTCGGGTAAATCCTCATCGCGCATTCCCTGTCCCAGTCGCTGGTCCCGCACGTCCATGAACTCGCCCTTCACCGAGAACGGCCCATGCATCCAGTTCATCTCCGTGCCCAGCCGCTGCCGCCGCCCGCGCACGGAGATACGCGGAAAGAACGTCGATTTGGCCTCGCTGCGACCGCGCAGCCCATTGAGCCCCTCGCGCAGGTGGCAGGTGGTGAATGCGCCGCCCAACTCGACCTTCTTAAGCGGCTTCGGCATGCGCAGCAGGCGCAGCGGCGTGCCCCACACACGGGCCGCCAGTGTGCGCTCGCCGGTGATGGCCTGATCTTTCGCCCGGGCGTTTTCGCCGTCCTGGTTGAAGACACCGGCCTGGTAATTCAAACCGCGCTTGAAGAACCGCCCGTGTGCCATCACGCCGATGTCCCGGGCCGGCGTCAGGTACTGCGAAATCAGCGCCCGGTACGTGAAATCCAGTTTCCCGCTTCCGGTCAACTCCTCCAGCCCGAACGGCTCCTTGAACTTGCCGCCCTGGATCTGGACGCGCCGGAAATGGCGGAAGTTTACGTACACGTCGCGCCAAGGATGGCTCGTCTGACGCAGTTCCCGTTCTACCTGGTACTCGAATTTCTTGTTCAGGAAATTGCCCTCGATGCCAATTCGCGCGCGCCGCAGCGCAAACAAGTCCAGGTTCAAGTCGGGGGAGAAGATGCGGAAATCGGTCATGACCTTGGCGCGGAAATCGATGCGCAGCCAGTTGCCGAACCGCAGCGAGGGGCGCTTTTTGAACTGGAATCTCACGCCACTGGAGCTGGCCTCTTCCTCATCCTGGGCGGCCTCCTGAGCCAGCGACGGCAGCCCGGACAACAACAGCAGCGCCAGCCAGGCCCTGCCTCTATGCGACTTTCGCGCGCTCATGGGCAAGTCCCTGGAAGAATTCGTTCAACCGGCCGACCCAGCTCGGCTCGCGCACCAGGATGGCCACCTCCCGCCGCGCGTCCAGGCTGGGGGGCGAAAGGGCGATGCTGCCGACTATGGCCGCGCTTTCATCGACCAGGATCATCTTGCCGTGCGCCAGCAATCCGCCCAGTTCGCCGCGCCCCAGAATCTCCACCGCCACGCCTTCGGCCTGCTTGGCCTTCAGCAGCTCCAGCATGGCCGGGTCGCGCAGCTTGTGGTCAATGATGCGGATGCTGCGGCGCGCCCCCGCCAGCATCGCGCTGATCTGCGCCCGGGCGCGCTCGGGGCCTACAATCAGACGCTCGGAAAGACCCTCCGGGAAGGAAGAGTCCGGCGCGCGCCAGTCGGCTTCAAACAGCTTCTTGAGCCCCGCGATCACTTCCGGGTCGAAAGTGACGACCAGAAAGTCGCAGGTGGCGCGAAAACATTTGCGGGTGAAATTGAGCGACGCGACCAGGGCTGGGCCGTCATCCGCCACCACGTACTTGGCATGGTACTTGGCCACCGGCCCGGCGTACCGTCGCACCTCTGCGCCCATGCTCTCCAGGAACAGCGCCAGCTCTTTGAGGCGCTTTTTCCAGCCCTTGGCGTGTCCGGTGAGCAGGAGCTGCACTCGCACCTTGCGCTTCAAGGCTTCGGCCAGCTCGTCCAATACCTTGAAGTCGTTGCAGCGGAACAGCGAGAGCACCAGGCGCTGGTGCGCCGCGCGGATCACGTCTAAGACCGCGGGGCGCCGCTCCTCCGGCGCCAGCATGATGCGCTCCTCCGGCCAGAGTAAGGCGGGATCTCCCACGATGCTTCATTCCTCCTTCTTCTTCTTGGCTTTCTTCCAGGCCACGGACTTGATCCCGGCTGCCCCGCCAGCCACCAGCTTCAGAGTCAGCTCCTCCAAGGAAGTGTCGGGGGCGACCTTGGCATGGTATTTCATGGTGGCGTCGGTGCCCTGTAGGAACTCACGCGGCTCATAGCTCACCCGGTACTGGGACAGAACGTTCTGGACGTGTGCGCTGGGGAACTCCTGACCCTCGGCCACCAGCTCCAGTATCATGGCGCGCCGCTTCGGTTCCCCGACCACATCCAGCACCAGCAGGAACACGGCCACAAAAATCGTCCCCAGGCCCGCCACCGCAAAGATCCCCATTCCGCAACACATACCCAGTCCCAGCAGCAGAAAAAGGATGGTGATGTCCTTGGGATTCTTGACCGGGGTGCGGAAGCGGATCAAGCTGGCAGCGCCGGCGATGCCGAAGGCCCGGGCAATCGAGTTGCCGATGATGATGATCACCAGCGCACCGGCCACGCAAAGCAGGATTTGCGCGTGCTCCATCGACCGGCCCAGCGGTTTATCGCGCTGGCAGCGCCTGTGGACTGCGGTGATGATGATGCCGACCATCGCGGCAATGACCAGCTTGAGCAATTCCAGCAGCGGGTGCAAGGTACGAGCGCCGGGTTGGGCGCCCTGGAACGGAAACTCCGTAGACAACCCGGTCTGGGTCAGCACATTCGGCCAGCGCAGGCCCACCCAGACCAGCCCCAGGCACAACAAGGTGCCGGCCGCCGCGGCCCAGACTGCCCTCTTCTGTGCATCTCTCAGGCGCATAGTGCGGGCCTCCTGACGCCGCCCCTAGCCTCGGGGGGAGTATAGCACCGGCCTGAAGGGAAACTCAAGGGAACACCGCCCCAGAGGATATCTTGCTAGCTTGTCGTCCGGAATCAGCGGCGAGAACCCCGCCGCTTATTACGAACCCCAGTTTCAATGACTCTCCTCGGAGAAGGCGTACACGGGAACCTCGACAGTCTCGCGAGCCGGCGGGGGCGCCATCCTTAGCCGGTCTTGCTGCTCACAGGTGTCCGCTTCAAAGTAAGGTTCGCCGCAGTCTTCGCAGACCCAGGCCGGAACGTTTTCCACGAAGGCCAGGGTGTCGCCCCACCAGTTTTCCGCTCTCACCTTGCGGTATTCTGTCTTGCCTCCGCAGAAGTAGCATCGGGTTACCATCGCTGCCAGGTTACCTCCACTCCGCCGTAAAGATGTTGAACTCGTAGCGGTCCTTGGCTTTCCAGTCGGAGACGAAGACCAGGGTCTTGCCGTCCGGGGAGAATTCGGGGAAGGAGGTGAAGCCTCCGAAGTGGGTGACCTGCTCGAGGCCGGAGCCGTCCAGATTAATCAGGTAGAGCTCGAAATTGCGGGTGTCACAGGCCTGCTTGTTGGAGGCGAACAGGATCTTGCGGCCGTCGCGGGTGAAGGTGGGAGCGAAGCTGGCGCACCCGAAATCGGTAATCTGTTTGGCGTTGCGGCCGTTGGCGTCGGAGATGTGCAGTTCCATCTTCATGGGGGAGACCAGGTTGCGGCTGAGAAAGTCTTTGTAGGAGGCCACGGCTTCGGGGCTGGAGGGGTGGTTAGCGCGCCAGACCAGCTTGGAGCCGTCAGGGGAGAAGACGGCGCCGCCCGCGTAGCCCGTCTGATGGGTGATCTGCCGCTTGCTAGAACCGTCGGAATTCATCACCCAGAGGTCCAGGTCTCCACTGGCCAGCGAAGTGTAGACGATGCGCCCGGTCTTGAAGTTTACGGTAGCTTCGGCATCGTAGCCTGGGGCGTCGGTGAGCTTCTTGAGGATCTTGCCCGTGTCGGTGGCCAGGTAGATGTCGTAAGAGGGATAGATCGGCCAGACGTAGCCCTTGCTGCGATCCGGCTGAGGCGGGCAGGCGGGATCGGCCTCGTGGGTTGAGGCGTAGAGGATGTGTTTGCCATCGCGCAGGAAATAGGCGCAGGTGGTGCGGCCCTTGCCGCTCGAGACCATGTGCACCTCCGACCCATCCGCGTTCATGATGTAAATCTGGTCGCACTGATTCCCCTCGCGCGTGGACTGGAACACCAGCCTCCGTCCGTCGGGCGACCAGTAGGCCTCGGCGTTCTGCCCGCCAAACGTAAGTTGGCGGATCGTGCCCAGGTGGGGCGAGATCTGCGCCAGCACGGCGCCGCAAGTCACCAGGGTCTGCAAAAACAAGCGTCTCATTCAGGTTCGTCCTTCAAAAAGATTCCGGCCCGCCACCAGGGCGCGCATTTTGCCGTCGGCCACGCTGCGCTGAAGCATCCAGAAACCGCAGTCCGGATGAATCCAGCGCACGCGGTCCGGCCCCAGGATCTTCGAGGCGTGCTCCAGCCGGCGGGCAATCAGCTCGGCAGGCTCGATCAGGTTGTCTTTGATGTCGATGACGCCCAGGCCCATGGCCATGCGGGGATCTAGGTCGCGGAACACCTCAAGTTCGCCGTAACCGCGGCGCGCGAACTCGAGCACCAGATGATTAGCTTGAAGGCCGTTGAGGAACGGCAACAAGTCGCGATAGAAGCCTTTCTGGATGGTCTGCCCGCCGTAGTTGCCGAAGCAGATATGCACGGCCCGCTCGCCGGGGATCCCATCCAGCACATGGTTGATGACGGGCAGAGCCCATTCGCGATCCTCCGGGTGGCCGGCGATGTTGGCCTCATCTATTTGAATCACGTCCGCGCGGATAAGCTCGAGTTGTCTTCGCAGCACGCGGGCCAGCGCCATGGACAGTTCCTCCCGGCTGCCATAGTGCCGGTCGGTCAAGACCTTGGCGAGCATGTGCGGCCCGGTGCAGGTGAACTTAAGGGGGCGGCTGGTGAGCGCCCGGGTGAATTCGAAATCCCGCAGCAGGTTCAAAGTGCCGTCGCCGATCTCGGCGGTGACGACGCCGGCGGGTTCGGTGCGATATGCCAGCCCCGCGTCGGCGCGGAATCTCTGGATGTCGGTGATGGAGAAACGGGTGCAAACGCCGTCCATGCGGCTGACGAAGTAGTCGATCATGCCGTTGGTCTCGGGATGGCTGGGATCGAAGCGGTTCAATTCGCCGTCGGCCAGCACGTCGATGCCGGCCAGTTCCTGCGTCTTGAGCACCACCAGGATGGCGTCGCGGAGCGTGACCCGGCTGGCATCTCCCAGCAGCCAGTGCGGAACCGGGTAGCTGCCCACCACAGTCGTTTTTATGGGCATAAGTTTCATTGTATATTGGGGCTACGGATGCACTGTGAAGAGCTGTTTTTGGCCTCTGGCCGGAGTGGCCGGCGCGTTCTTGGGAATGGCCCAGGCCCAGGTTCGCCTGTCGGGCCGCGTGGTTGACGAGAACAACGCCGCCGTGCCGGGGGCCCAGATTTCGCTGCGGGGAAGCCAGGCCGGCAGTGAGGCCAAGCGATTGCAGGCCATCGCCGACCCTGCCGGCAAATTCGCGTTTCGTCTGGAGGCCCCGGGCGAGTACCTCCTCAGCGTCGAGCGCGAGAACTACTTCCGGCTGCGCGATCGCCCGGTGCGGCTGGCGGAAGGGCTCAACGAGATCACCCTGATTCTGAACCCCATCCGGGAAGTCTTCGAGAAGATCGATGTAGCCTACTCGCCGCCGCAGATCGATTTCGAGAAAACCGCTCCCGAACAGCGGCTCACCGGCACACAGATCCTGGAGATTCCTTATCCCAGCACCGCCACCCTGCGCAACGCCATGCGCGTGCTGCCGGGGGTAGTGCACGATTCGCAAGGCGGCGTGCACCTAAACGGAGGCACGGAGGAGCAGGTGCTCTACACCCTGGACGGCTTTCAAATCAACGATCCACTCACGGGGCGCTTTGAAAGCCGGATGAGCGTCGAGTCGGTGCGCGCCATGGAGGTGGCGGCGGGGAATCTCTCGGCCGAGTTCGGCAAAGGCTCGGCGGGCGCCATGGCGGTCAAGACCGCAACGGGCGACGATCAGTTGCGCTATTCGGCCACCAATTTCATCCCGGCGGTCGAGAATCGTAAAGGGCTGATCCTGGCCGGGTGGACGCCGCGCTACAACCTCTCGGGACCGATCCGAAAGGGGCGGGCCTGGTTTTCCGACAGCCTGGACGTCCAGTACGACTTGCGGGTGGTGGAGGAGCTGCCGAAGGGGCAGGACCGAACTACGAGCTGGCGCTGGAACAACCTGCTGCGCAACCAGATCAACCTGACACCCTCGAACATTCTCTACACCGGGTTTCTGGTCAACTTCTGGACGGCCCCGCGAACCGGGCTGGGTGTGCTGGACCCGCTGGAAACCACCCTCGACCGCAGGACGCGGCAGTGGTTCTTCAATGTGAAAGACCAGATCTACTTCCATCGTGGGGCGCTGCTGGAGATCGGCTATGGTTCTAACCGCACTTTCGGGCGGGAAATCCCGCAGGGGCACGACATCCTGCAATTGACTCCCCAGGGCAAGCGGGGTAACTTCTATGCCGACGCCACGCGGAAGGCCCGGCGCGACCAGTGGCTGGCGAACCTCTTTCTGCCGTCATTCACCTGGAGAGGCGGGCATCAGATCAAGCTGGGCGTCGATCTGGATTGGCTGAGCTACTGGCAGAACGTCGTGCGCACGGGATACGACTACTTCCGGGTGGACGGCACCCGGGCGCGCCGCGTGGTTTTCGGGGGCAGCGGCCGGCTGGAGCGCACCAGTCTCGAGGCGGCCTCCTACATCCAGGACACCTGGAAATTGCGCCCCGGGCTGCTGCTGGAGGTGGGACTGCGCCAGGACTGGGACCGGCTGGTGGGGAACGTGAAGGTGGCGCCGCGTGTGGGGTTTTCCTGGGCCCCGCCCGGCCTGGAATCGACTAAGATATCGGGAGGCTTCGCCCGGATCTACGACCAGAGCCCCCTGCGGCTGTTCACGCGGCCCCAGGACCAATACACTCTGACCACCTACTTTGCTCCCGATGGCGGAATAGTGCGAGGGCCCGCGATCTCCTTCTACACTATCGACCGCACGCCGCTGGAGACGCCGCGCTATCACAACTGGAACCTGGGAGTCGAGCAGCGGTTTCCTAGGGAGGTCTATGCCCGGTTCAACTACGTGCGGCGGCGCGGCAGCGACGGCTTCACCTACGCCGCCGCGCCCCTGGATGCGCCGCCTCCCGAGGCGCTGGCCGCTTTCCCTGGCGGGACTTTTGAAGCCATCTACAGGCTGCGGAACTGGCGCCGGGACCTGTTCGACTCCTTCGAGGTGACCTTGCGGCAGACCTTTCGGAAACAGTACGAGTGGCTGGCCAGCTACACGCGTTCCCGGGCCTTCTCGAATGCCGTGGTGGACCTCAACGTCGATGAGCCGACGCTCATCTCCAACAACGTGGGCCGTATGCCTTGGGATTCGCCTAACCGTGTTCTAAGTTGGGGATATCTGCCGCTCTTTTGGAGGAACTGGGCGCTGGCCTATCTGCTGGAAACCCGCAATGGATTTCCGTTCTCGGTTCAGGACGACGACGGCCGCATCAAAGGGGACCTCAACGCCTACCGCTTCCCCTTCTTTTTCGAGCTGAACCTGCACCTGGAGCGGCGGTTCTTTTTCCGCAAGAACCGCTGGGCCTGCGTGCCGGCTACAACAACATCACCGGTCACAAGAACCCCAACGTGGTGAACAACAACGCCAGCTCGCCGAACTTCATGAGCTTCTACGGCGGCCAGAGCCGGGCCTTGAATTTCCGCCTCCGCTGGCTAGGGAAACAGTAGAATGAGATACGCTTTGGTCTTGCTCATGAACCTGGGGATGCTGGCCAAGCCGCCCGCGCGGTTCCAGCAACACCCCATTGCCACCGACTTGAAGGGCGGATACCAGGTGGTGGCTGCGGATCTGAACCACGACGGCAAGCCGGACCTGATCGCGGTGGCCAGCGGGCTGCCGGAGCTGGTCTGGTTTGAGAATCCGGGCTGGCAGCGGCACGTGCTGGCGGGCGGCCGCTCGCGCATGATCAACCTGGCCGTCGCGGATCGAGGCCGGGACGGAATCTCCGTGATGGCGCTGGCCGAGGACTTCGCCATGGATCCCCGCAAGAGCGTGGGAAAAATTTCGGTGCTCACGCGGCAGGGCGATCCGACGGCGCCGTGGTCCCTCACCGAGATCGACCGGCTTCCCGCCTCGCACCGCCTGAAGTGGGCCGATGCGGACGGCACGGGCCGGAAGGTGCTCATCAATGCGCCCCTGGCCGGAGCTACGGTGGCGCCGCCGGAGTACAAGGGGAAAG
This sequence comes from uncultured Acidobacteriota bacterium, assembly GCA_963725415.1. Taxonomy (GTDB): domain Bacteria; phylum Acidobacteriota; class Terriglobia; order Bryobacterales; family Bryobacteraceae; genus CAVRZY01. Next base: position 18,519 of record CAVRZY010000086.1, read on the forward strand.
TCCCGATCGTTTTCTACCGGCCTGGGGAATGGAAACGCGAGCTGCTCTCGGAGGCCCTGGAGGGCGTCCTCCACGGGATCTTTGTGACCGACTGGGACCAGGACGGGCGGGAGGAGTTGCTGACCGCCAGCTTCCTCGGCATCCACCTGTTCCGGCTGGGCAAGGACGGCCTTTGGAGAGGGACGGAGCTGACCAAGGGCAGCCCCGCGCCCTGGCCCAAATGCGGCGCCAGCGAGGTGGCTGTCGGGCGGCTGGGCCGCAGCCGATTTATGTGCTCCATCGAGCCGTGGCACGGCAACCAAGTGGTGCTCTATACCCAGAAGGGGAAGGCCTGGCGCCGCCAGGTGCTGGACGACACCCTGGCCGAGGGGCACACCATCCACGCCGCCGACCTGAACGGCGACGGCCGCGACGAGATCATCGCCGGCTTCCGCGGCAAGCCATACAACGTGTACATTTACTCAGCCGCGGACGCCAAAGGGACGCGCTGGTCGCGACAGACACTGGACGAAGGCGGCATGGGCGTAGCGAGCTGCGCCGTAGCCGACCTCAACGGCGACGGCAGGCCGGACCTCGCCTGCATCAGCTCGACCAATCTGAAGTGGTACGAGAATCTGGGGGGTATGCCGGGTTTGTAGTGGGTGACGTGGGCCAACGGCGTACCAGCAGGCACCGGAAAAACCATTTCTGGGAAGGCCCGGCTGATGGGAATTCCAACGGTTTGGGGCCACCTCGAGGCTCGTGCCGGGCCTCCTACCAAGACCGTGACGGGTTGCGCCACGTCCCCACCGGCCAGCGATCCGAGAATAGTTTGTATTTGGAGCTTATAGGGCCTCACAGGCGCTCCTGTCTCCTCGACGATTTCGTGGACTGTCCGTGAGAAGGGGATGTTGTCGTTACCTTCAATGTCTTACTATCAGCGATTGCTATCGTACGGCCATCGTCAGACCGCTCTGGCTGGCGGCGTTCCCGATGACCAGCACAACGGGCACCGCGCTTCCTGGTGTGACCGCCTGGGGGACCCTCACGTTTACCTGGAGCACTCCGGCGACCAGGCCGGGGGCGCCACCGGCATAGAGGACTTCAGCACTTCGTCCCAGATTGCGACATGCAGGTTCCACTGATCCAGTGGATTTGCCGGCGGTTCCCTTCCCGCCACGAGCAAAGTGCACAGGTCTATCCTGTCCACGACAAAGAATTGCGTGTTCTTCGGAAAATCCCCGTCTATATGACGGCGTGCTCTCGATACGTCGGCTGGGAGCGCTACATGCGGCAGACCGTTGAATCCAGTCCGCGCACCCAGAACCTGCCCGTCGAGCAGCGGGAGAGAATCATCGAGCAGCAGACGCGCCTGGCCCCCGTGTTCGGCTATGTCATGGCCGCGGTGAGCATGCCGATCGTCGTGCTGGTCACAGCCGCAGTCCTGCTGTTCGTCTTCAAGCTGATGCTGGACGCCCAGCTCACGTTCCGCCAGGTGTTTGCGGTCACCTGTTACTCCTTCCTGACGGGCGTGTTCTCGGTCGCGTTATCCATTCTGGTGATGTTCCTCAAGAACCCTGAGGATTTCAACCTCCAGGATCCGTTGGGCGCCCATCTGGGCTCCTTGCTGGACCCGGAGACCGCACCCAAGTGGCTGGCCGCCCTGGCGAGTTCGTTCGATCTGTTCTCGCTCTGGACGATGCTGCTGCTGGCTACCGGGCTTTGCGTAGCCGCCAGGAAGCTCTCCTGGGGCAAGTCACTGGCCGGCGTGGTGGCTCCGTGGGTCGTCTGGGTCGGAGTGAAAGTTGACTGGAGGGCCATCTTCGGCTGACCGCGGCTGACTCCGCTCCGCCGGAGCGTCACTTCCGCTGCGCCGGGAGCACCTTGGGCACGCAGGCTGGGCTGGCGCGCAGGCCGGCCTGACGCTGTCGGCTGAGGCGGTGGGGTGTACACTGAAGGCTGGTCCGGAAGCCCAACGGCAAATCCTGGGTAGCAGGTGAGTTGAGCGAAGCCACAAATCATCAGTCCCCGACAGGGCGCCACGCAAGGAGGGCAGAAACGAAAATGAAAGCGGCGGTTTTCTATGGGCCTCGCGATGTGCGGGTTGAGAGTGTCCCAAGACCATCGCCCGGACCGGGTGAAGTGGTGCTGCGGGTGCTGCGGTGCTCGGTCTGCGGAACTGACAAGCGCATTTTCACTCATGGGCAGAAGAATGTGGTGCCGCCGGCAATCACTGGGCACGAGATCGTTGGAACCGTGTACGAGATCGGCTCCGGCGTGGACCGCGGGATCAGCAGCGGCCAGAAAGTTGTCGTCGCCACGGTCGTGGGTTGCGGAAAGTGCATCTATTGCCGGCGAAAGCAGTACAACCTCTGCGACTCCTTCACGGCCCTGGGGTACGACTACCCGGGTGGATTCGCTGAATACGTCAAGATTCCCGCCGCGGCCGTAGCCCAGGGCAATGTGATTCCCATCCCGGACACGATGTCCCTCGAGCGTGCCGCGCTGGTGGAGCCGCTCTCCTGCTGCCTCAATGGGCAGGAGTATCTGGCGGCCCAGCCGGGCGACCGCGCCCTGGTCTTTGGCGCCGGCCCCATAGGCTTGATGCACGCCAGCATTCTCAAGGCGCGGGGTTGCGACCCGGTCGTTGTTACAGACGTGTCCGAGGAGCGGTTGGCCTACGTCCGGGAGTTCGGCCTGGGCTGGACGGTCAACACCGCAGGGGGCGAGGGCGTGGAAAAGATCCTCGCGGCCGCGGGTGGCGAGAAGTTCGACGTGGCCCTGACCGCTAACTCGGTGAAGGCCACTCAGGCCGAAGCGTTGAAGTTGGCGCGCAAGAAAGCCCGGGTGTGCTTCTTTGCCGGTATCCCCAAGGACGACCCGGTGCTCGGCATCGACACGAATTTCATACATTACAACGAAATTTCCCTTTTTGGCTGTTTCGCCTCGAATCTGAGACACTACCATCAGGCCCTGGAAATGGTCGTGCGTGATGACATTCCCTGGGACCGCTTTCTCACACATAGCTTCACGTTGGACGACATGGTCAAGGCCTACGCGGTGGTCGAGGCCGGGCAAGGAATCAAGACGGTCATCAACTGCGAATAGCAGCCACCCCAATGGACAGGGAATCCCTGGCGCAACTGATTGAGATTTCGCGCGCCGTCGGCGCCAACGCCGACTACGTGCAGGCCGGAGGCGGCAACACCTCCGTAAAATCACCCGACGGCCGGACGATGGCCATCAAGGCCAGCGGCACAATCCTGACTTTGATGAGCGAGTCGGAGGGCTGGGTCGAGCTGGATACTGCGGCGGTTTTGAGCATCTTCGATCGGACCGATCTTCCCACACTGCCAACGAATGAGCGCGAGGCGCGTGTCCAGCAGCACTTGTCCTCGGCCGCAGTGGGCGGCCGCGGGCGGCCATCCGTCGAGAGCGCCCTGCACGCGATGCTCGGCAGGGTGGTCATCCACACTCACCCGGTGGCAGCCAATGCTCTGAACTGCGGGCCTGGCCGGAGGGCTTTCGGCGAGATTACGCCGCCGGGGGAACCCCCGCCACTCTGGATACCGTATACCGACCCGGGTTGGAGACTGGCGACGGCGGTCAAGTCCGCAGCCGAGGCTTACCAGAAGCAATATGGCGCGGTTCCGGCCGTCATCTTCATGGAGAATCACGGGCTGCTGGTCTCAGCCGCCAGCGCCCAGGAGTGTCTGGCGCTCCACGATGCCTGGGTCGCGCGCTGCGAGCAATATTTTGCGCCCAAGGCGCCGCCTGTTGGGAGGGCGCCGCAGGTGGATTCTGCCACGTTGCGAAAGGCCATGGTGGAACTGCGCCGTGTCTGGCGTGAGGCGCGCGGCGCCCCATCCTTCGCCAGGCTGTCGGAGGCGCCGGAGCTCGCCGGCAGTGTTTCGAGCGAGGCGGCCGAGATACTGGCTGGAGGCGCACTCACCCCCGACCAGATCGTCTACACTGGCGCACATGCCGTCATCTGCGGGTCGCTCGAAGAATTGCCCGGCAAACTCACACCCGCACTGGCTGAAAAGGCTCCCCCACGGGTCGTGCTCGTTCGCGACGTGGGAACGTTCCTGGTGGCCGACGATCCCGTGAAGCTCGGCGCGGCCGAAGCGCTGGCGGTTGCCTCCGCCAAGACTGTGCGCCTCGCGGCGGGACGGGGCGGGGCGCACAACCTCTCTCCAGCCTCCGCCGACTTCATCATCCACTGGGAGGCGGAGCACTACCGTGCACGTCTCACGGACTCTGCTGCGGCGCCGCTGGCCGGCCAGGTCGCCGTGGTGACCGGCGCGGCCTCTGGTCTGGGTTGTGGCATTGCCCAAGGTCTGGTCGAAGCTGGGGCGGCCGTGGCGTTTTGCGACATTGACGATCCGGGAGCAGGGGCCGCTGCGGGAGCCTCCGCCGATCCCCGCCGCGCCCTGCCCGTGCGCATGGACGTAACCGACGAGCAGGCCGTGGCGGCCGCTTTTGACCGGATCCTGCGGCACTGGGGACGTGTGGATATCGCGGTCTGTGCGGCGGGCATCGCCCCGGCCTTTGAACTGGTGGACATGCCGCTCGACCAGTGGCGGCTGGCTCTGGAGATCAACCTGACCGGCTACTTCCTGGTCGCGCGCGAGGCGGCGCGGATCATGTGCGCGCAGGGCGATGGCGGGTCGATGGTGATGCTTTCGTCAAAGACCGGCCTGGACGCATCGAAAGCCAACTCGGCGTACAACGCCACCAAGGCGGGGGAGCTTCACCTGATGCGCGGTTGGGCATTGGAACTCGGGCCCGACGGTATCCGCGTCAACGCCGTGGCGCCGGGAAACGTCTTCGAAGGCTCCAGAATCTGGAACCCCGAGTACATCCGGGTAGCGGCCCGGCAAGAAGGGCATCCAGCCCGAAGAAGTCATTCCTTACTATACTTCGCTGACCGCCCTGAAGCGCGAGATTAAGCGCTCCGACGTGGCTGCTGCCGTAGTTTTCCTCTGCTCGGATCAGGCCCGCTGCATCACTGGCCAGACCCTCGTAGTGGACAGCGGGCAGGTGATGGTCCGATGAGTGAGCCTCAACCACGAGACCGGGCGGCGCTGGAGGAGAACCTCTACCGGGGGACGCTCGAGGAACGCCTGGGCGCTTTGCGCGAACTGTGTGCGCTCGCTCGGCCCAAGGTCGCGGCGCGGGCACCAACTCCCACATCCATACCAGCGAGTCCTTCAGCGTCTTTCGCTCGCCGACCGAAGCCGTCTGGCAGGCGGCGCGCGAGGGCATCGCAGTCCTGGGCATCAACGACCACTACACCGTCGCCGGGACATGAAGAGTTCCGCCGGGCATGCGAGATCGCCGGCATCGCCGCGACGTTCTCCTTTGAGGCCGTGGCCATGGACCGCGCCGCCGAAGCTGGCAGGGCTGCTTGCTCAATGATCCTGATAACCCCGGCCGTGTGTACCTTTGCGGCAAGGGAGTTACGAGAATTCCGGCGGATTCCGCCCCCGCTATGCAGACTCTGGCCGGGATGCGGGCGGCCCTGGATCGTCGCAACCGAGAAATGACCGAGAAGGTCGCGGCGCTCTTCCGGGAGCGCCTGAAGCGCCGATGGCCCGACCTGGGAGGCGGTGCGGGCTTTGACCCCGCGCGGCAACGCCACGGAACGGCACGTAGCCTGGGCCACGCTGGTCCGCCTGCGCGAGTTGGCTGTAGAACGCGGTGCGCCGCTGGCCGAGCTGATCGCTGCTTGCTGCGCGGTGGCCCCTCCGCCCGGCGCAGACGATGCGGCCCTCCAGATCTTTGTTCGCGCCAGGCTGCTCAAGGCCGGCGCTCCCTGCTACGTCCGGGAGTACGAAGAGGCCTTCGTTTCTTCCAGCACACTGCGGGAGATTTTTCTGGCCTTCGGCTCCATTCCCACGTACCCGGTGCTCGGCAACCCGGTGACCCCGGGCGAACGCGACGTTGATGCGTTGCTCGACCGGCTCGAAGCTGCCGGGTTCTATGCCATCGAGGTCATACCGCACCGCAACACGCGGGAACGCCTGGCGGAGATTGTATCGGCGGCGCGGCGGCGTTGGTGGCCCGTGTTCAACGGCACAGAGCACAATACGCCCGAGGCTCGGCCGCTGCTTGACCCCTTCGCACTCGATCCGGATTTCGAGCCGTGGTTCTACAAGAGCACCGCCGTCCTGCTGCGGCATCAGCGACTGGCGGAGCGCGGGGAGCCGGGCTTTGTCGGTCAAGACGGCCGGCCCACCATCCCGGACGCACGCGCCCGATTCGAGTGCTTTAGCGACGCGGGACGATGAGTGACTCCGTCGGCGCCCATCCTGGGAGATCGATCTGTCTCCAGGATCTTGCCCTCCCCCAGTTTGAGCGCCGAACAGGTGGAATCCCGCATTTCCGATTTGACCACTTACTGATGACCTCCTGAGGCGTTTCATCGCCTTTATCCATAGGGGTTTGAAGGCGATGAAGACACTCTGGAGGCCCACACCCAATGGGTGACAAACAAAACCAGCCCTTTCAGCTTTCTTTCAACGCTTCTCTGAAGATCGATTTCCAGGGATCACGAGTCACCTCCTACGGCCGCCTGATTCTGGTTCGCGAGTTGGACGAGCGTCTGGCCTTCGGCGATCTGGTCCGACAGCGCCTGACGGATCCGCGCCGCGGCAAGAACACCCAGTTTCCCCTCGCCAACTTGCTGCGGCAATCGGTCTACGGCCGCCTGGCTGGTTACGAGGATGTCAACGACGCGGAGCGACTGAGCCAAGATCCGACCTTCCGGCTCATCGGCTCGGAGAAGATCTGGGAGCGCGGAGCCGCCCTGACTTCGCGGCTGCGATC
>CAVRZY010000087.1:0-58086 GCA_963725415.1 uncultured Acidobacteriota bacterium
CACCCGTACCATTGAACAAGGTGAAGGATTGCTCGCCGTTGTAGAATTTCAATCGGCGGTGTAGCTCACTGCGGACCGGATGACCTGCGCTGACCGGGATGTTCACACTTCCCTGGCCACCGGTCGGAAAGGTCCAGGAGCTGGAGACCCCGTTCACCGTGATCGTCACGCCTAATCATTTGAACCTAGGCCAAGCACGCCGGTCCATCCGTCATCGAAGGAATCGTAGACAGTGAGGACGTAATTGCAATTCGTGGGGAAGCCGCCACCAGTGACGCTGGCCCCCAATTGGACCGGCGCGTTGCAGGTCGATGCATCCGGTCCTGCAGCGACATCCGGTCCCGGAATGATCGTGACCGTCACGGTCGTATCGTAAGTGCAACCGAAATTGTCCGTCACGGTGTACTGGTAGTCGTAGTCCCCGACCCCCGGAGGCGTCACAGATCTTTATCAATCGCCGCTGGTGCTGCTGATGTTCGGCCCGCTCCAGGATGTGCTGTCACAACCGTTCCCGTAGATCGGCGTGAACTCGATCAGTTCATCATACAGCGATGGGTTCATCTCGAATTGCAGATGAAACCATTGTCCGATGCCCACAGGTCGCACACCTGTATGGACCACGTGCCGTTGAGCTGCGAGCCGACCAGGCCAGCAAGTGAATTAGCTTTCGTAGGTGCCGCTGGGAAGGGTGGCGCCCGCGTTGTCAGCCCAGGTGCCGTTCGTCGCCGAGGCGCTCCAGCAGTAGTTCCAGCAGGTCCCTTGGTCATTGGGGAAGGTCATCGTCCACCGGTATCCCCAGGAACGTGGCCCCACCTCCTTGTTGGTGAAGGACAACGCTCTGCCCCGTCGGGACGATGACGTCGATCACCAGGTCACCGATGAACGAATGCTCGATGTCCATGTAGATCAGGGTCCCCGTTCGCGTTGGTCAGTGTTTGGCCCGGTGCGAATTGGGTGAAGGTCAGTTCAGATGTGAAGCAGTCGCCCACGTCATCGGGCAGGAACACACCGCTGCCGAGGTTGGTTCCCGGCAGTTCGTTCCACGTGGTCCCGCTCACCACACCATCCAGGCAAAGGGTCTCGCCGACACAGCCGGTCAATGTGCCGGTGGTGCCCGTGAACGTGGGTTCGGTGCCCACCAATACCAGCAGGTCCACCCGGTTGGTGCTCGCACAGCCGTTGTTGTCCACGAGGTAGAGCTGCGCAGGGTACGCCCCGGGTTGCGCGTAGGTGTGTAGAATGACGGCCGGCGCGTTGTTCAGCACCACCCCGTCGCCGAAGTCCCAACGTCTGCTTGCGATGGTGAAGCCCGGTGCCGCGAATGATGCGCTGCTGTTGAACGTCACACTTTCACCGGGGCAGATGCGCAACGGACCGAACGGTGCCATGCGTGGCCACTGCGGTGGGCCGCGTGCAGGGCTGATAGCAGGTGATGGCGGCAGCGAAGACCCCCACCATGTTGTTGACCGCAAGATCATCAACAGTCTGTGGGATTGCCTGCCGATGCGGACACCACCTGACCCTGCAGGCCTGTGCCGGTCCATGACCCGATGAGCGGGGACCCCTGTGGAGTTGCCGTCGTAGATCGCCATCAGGTCGATCGGGGCGGCACCCGCCTGTGCTCAGGTTGAAGGTGATGAAGTTCAGCGAGATCAGCTCCTGCGCATCCGGGCAGATCGTGTAGGTGTAGTTCTCATTGTTGCCATAGCCACCCGCACCCTGTCCACCGCTGTCCAACAGCGCACCCGCACATGTATTGGTGGTTCCATTGAAGATCGGGAAAGCCTGTCCACGTGCCGAGCAGGTGATGCAGGTGAGCACCACGGCAAGCATCCATGATGCCGTCATCGCTGGGCGGCACCGCTTCAGGTTACGTTCACGAAGAAGAATGCTCGGGTACCGTCTGACCATCTCCGGACCACCGTGGTATTCGGCGTTGGGAAAATAGCCGAATGCACGATAGCTGGTTCCGGGAAGAACAGGTTTTGGACGGAACGGGGTCATTGTCCGACCAATTCAGAAGGCCCACCATTCAAGGAACCTTCAGCTAACGAATTCTCAATGCATCAACGCATCAAGTTCACATGGCCATAGATGATCCGTTCCTGCTGGGTGATCGCCGATCGCACGCTCAAGCGATAGTTGTAGATGCCTTGCGGAAGGATGGTGCCACCGAAGCTTCCATCCCATGATGCAAAACGGTCGGTGGTGCCGAAGACCTCACCGCCCCAGCGGTCGAAGATGCGCAGCTCGAATTCATCCGTGGCGATATCGTTGCCGTTCACATAGAACAGTTCGTTGTGGCCATCACCGTTCGGTGTGAACGTGTTGGGCACGAACACCAGGAAGAGGTCCTCCACGAAGACCACACGGGTGGTGGTATCCGCGCAACCCAGTTCGTTGGTCACCACCAAGGTCACCGGATAATAGCCGCCTACATCCGTCGGGTAGCTGAAGGTCGGGTTCTGCTCATCGGAGGTGCCCGCTTCGTGGAAGGTCCATTCCCAGCTCACGACGTTCGGTACGGACAGGTCCTGGAACTCCACCAAGGGCTCCAGGATATTGGGCGGCTGAGGTGACCAGGTGAAGTCCGCCACCGGCACCGCGATCACGCTGATCATGGAGTTGATGACCGTGTCCGTGACACATCCGTTCGGCCAGATCACTTCCACGCCCACATCATATTGTCCCGGGGTTCCGTAGGTGTGTGCGAAGGATGTGCTTCCAACGGAAGTATAGCCATCACCGAGGATCCACGTGATCGATGCGCCACCCGTGGTATCCACGAAAGTGAACCGCACAGGCAGGGGCGAACATCCGATCGTTGTGTCGGCGCTGTAGGCCATCGGTGGCGTCTGCAGGATGGTGATCGGCACGCAGCGCGTCACGTCAGGGGTTTCGCAGCCATCAGAGAGGGTCACGCAAATGGTGGTGTCGTTGTACAGCGTCACGGTGGTGAAGGGACTTGCGCCAGGCCCCGTTCCCCAGTCATAGGTCAACGAACCATCGCCACCAGCTCCCCCCAATGCGGCCAAGGGGATGGGCACTCCCGCGCATTCGGTAACGGGTTCCAAGGCTGGCAGGCTCAGTGCGGGGTTCACGAAGACCGTCGTGGAATCCAACTCCAGGGTGCAGCCATTGGCATCGGTGGCCAGTACCGTGTAGAGCCGGTTCGTGCTGGGGCTCACCGCATGTGGCCCATTGCCGGACAGTCCCTGATCCCAGGTCAGCGTGATCGCACCGGTACCACCGCTGGCCTGAGCGACCAACTGCGCAGTGCCTGTACGGACAGATCAAGGTGTCGTTCGGCGTGGTAATCCAGACCAAGGGTTCCGGCTCCACAATCGTCGCCGTGATGGTATCGATGCAGCCATTGCCCAAGGGGCCTTCCGTGATGACCACAGTATAGGTTCCGGCCCCCGTGTTGAACACATCGCCATTGGAGGCCTGCACGTCCGCACATCCTGACCGCTCGCATCCGTCCAGTCATAATTCCATGGCCCCCCCGTTCCGGTGGTCAGGATCGGTGATGCTGCCATCGCTGGCGTTGCACAATGCATCCGCTATGGCACTGTCGTTCTGCAGGACGCTGGGTGGCTGCACCATTGATCGTGTCCGATGTTCCGCACCAAGGCTGTCCGAAGGTGTGGAGCCGGATCACGAACTCCGGCGGCTGGCGATCTGGGGGTCAGGGTGGTGGTTCCGTTCGGGTTCACCACACGGGCCGCTAAGTCGACCGATACAAACGGGCGGGCCCACACCGGCGCCACAGTTCGCCACGCCCTGCCAGGCCACACCGCTGGGCGGACCGTTCGGTGATGCGAAGACCACATTGCCGGAGGGCCCGAACAGGGTGAACGAGTTTTCGTTGTTCCATGTCGCGCCGGCTGTGAACACCAACTGGATGACTTGCCCGGTCTGGACCGTAAAGGTCTGTGTCACCTCATTTTGTGCCGGGTGGGACGGTATACGTGTTCGGCACACCGGCCACGTTCACGGTCGGATTCGGGTACCGCCGTTCCAGCCATCGCCGAAGCTGTCTTCCAGCACCAGGGTATAGGTGCAGGTGGGCGGAGGAGCAGGGTTGGCCACGATGGCTGGCAAGAGCGTGGCCGGATCGCTGCACGTGGCGCCAAGAATATTGCGGTCGCCTCGACAACGGGTGCGGGTGTCACGGTGACGGTGATGGTCGTATCGTAGGAACAGCCGAAATTGTCCGTGACCGTCAAGGTGTAGTCGAAGGCACCCGGGTCGTTGATCGTGGCCGTGGCGATGTATCCGTTATCGGGGTCCTGCTCCACATCAGGCTACCTCGACCAGGAGACCGAATCGGTCGTGTAACCGATGACCGGCGTGAAGGAGGTCACATCGGGGTAAAGGCTCGGGTCGAAGTTGATGGGCCTCAGTTGCAGATCACGCCATTGTCAATGAACAGAAACTCCAGATCGATCAACGTGAAGGTCCATGTACCGTTCAACGGACAGCCCACCAGTGTTGCTCAAGGGCTGAACACTGGTGTACGTGCCCGGAGCCAAAAGGCTGCGCCCGGGAAACAGGAATGACGTTGGGGGTGGTTCCGAACTGGGAACACTGCCCAGGTGCCGAATGGAGCATTCGGTGACAAAGCAGTAGGTTAAACAGGTGCCCGGCACAGCTACGGAACCCGCCGGGTCCGTATCGTTCGCATCCCCCAGGAAAGTGCCTCCGCCACCTTGTTGATGCAGCGCCACGCTCTGTCCGTTCGGGCAGGTCATCACCAGCACCATGTCACCCATGAACGAATGTTCCATGTCCACGCAGATGGACTCAGGTCGGTTCACATCGGTCAAGGTCGATCCGATCGGAAAGATGGAATAGTCCAAAGAACTGGTGAACGGCACACCAACGTTGTCCGGCAAGGGGATTGGGCCGCCAAGGTCGATCAACGGGGACCCCGACCACGTTGTTGGCGTGGCGACACCATCGAGTTGAATGTCGCCCCTCTTCATATACCGTGATGTCTTTCACGGGGCCAGCGAAAGAGGGCACTGGTGCTGACGAACACCTGGAGGGCGTGGTCTGCTGGGTGTTCACGCAGCCCGCGTCATCGGTGACGGTCAACTGGACCAGGTATTCTCCGGGTTCCGTGTAATTGCGTCCAACACAGCACCGGTGCCGGTACTTCTCGTTGGCCAGGTCCCATTCGTAGGAGACCACTCGTCTGGCCCTGCAGAGGCCGTCGATGCGCTTGCATCGAAGGTCATCGTCTCCCCCGAGCACACCTCTGCGAGTGTTGCAGTCCAATCCCCGTCACTTCACCGACGGATCGGGCAAAGCCGTCTACCTGGCCGGTACTCATATCTGGCACAACTTCCAGGACAACGGGCACCGGCTTCCCAAGACCGAGGACCCGCCTCCGGTGTTTGACTACAACGGCTACCTGGATTTCCTGGCGGCGCACAACCACAACTTTTTCCGCCTGTGGCGATGGGAAGCGCCCAAGTGGAGCGACGCGCAACCGCGCGGCACGATCAAGTACTGCCAGCCTCACCCCTGGCTGCGCACCGGGCCTGGCATGGCGAAAGACGAGAAGCTCAAGTTCGACCTGACGCGGTTCAACAGCGAGTACTTCGATCGCATGCGCTCGCGAATCATCGCGGCCCGCGACCGGGGAATCTACGTCTCCGTCATGCTCTTCGAAGGTTGGGAGGCGCAGTTTACCGACGCCTGGACCTATCATCCTTTCAACCTTGACAACAACGTCAACGACATCGACGGCGACGCCATTGGATACTTCACCATCCAGAATACTGCCATGGGTCGGAAGATACTGGCCCTACAGGAGGCTTATCTTCGCCAGGTCATAGATACGGTGAACGATCTGGACAACGTGCTTTACGAAGTCTGCAACGAATCGGGATCTTTCTCCACGGCCTGGCAGTATCACGTCATCAATTACGTGAAGAAGTACCAGTCCACGAAGCCCAAGCAACACCCCGTCGGAATGACCGTTCAGTATGCCAACGGAACTAATGCGGTGGTGTTCAGCAGCCCCGCCGACTGGGTCTCGCCCAACCCCGGCAGCCCGGAGGAGAACTACCGGGAGAACCCTTCCGCCACTTACCGGGGTAAGGTCATCGTGAATGACACCGACCATCTGTGGGGCCACACCGGCGGCGACAGTGTTTGGGTCTGGAAGAGCTTCTGCCGGGGCCTCAACGTTCTTTTCATGGAGGAGCTGCTCCCCTCGCCGACCTGGCAGGACTCGGCCCGCGAGGCCATGGGGCAGACCCGCCGCTACGCCCAGAAGATAGATCTGGCCGCCATGACGCCGGCCGGTGAATTGTCCCAGACCGGTTACTGCCTGGCCAGCCGCGGCAAGGAATACCTGGTGTTCCAGCCGGGAAGCCAGGGCGAGTTCAGGGTCAACCTGAGCGATGCACCGGGAACGTTTTCCGTGGAATGGTTCAACGTGAATACCGGAACCGCCGTTGCGGGCAAGCCGGTCAGCGGCGGCGGGTCCAGAACCTTAACCACTCCCTTCGGGGGCCCAGCGGCGCTTTATCTGAAGCGCATGTGAGCTACCCGTCCAGCTCGATTTCCTGGTGCTGCATGCCCCCGTAGGGATAGACCGCCACACGCGCGTCCCCCTTGTGCCGCGCCTGCAAGAGCTTGATCACCTCTTCCCAGGCGCTGGCAAAAGCGGTTGCCCGGGGGAACGTGTTCATCTGCTGCCGGTCCATGTACTGCGAGTACACAATCAACCCGCTGTTGCGCGGCAGCGGCGCGTTCCGCCGCTGGACGGTCTGCTCGAAGTAGCTCGAGACGTGGCGGCCACGAACCCGCTCGTTAAGAAAGTGCACAGGATCCAGGCCCAGGGGATGCTGGATGATCAGCACACCCGTACCGCCCTCCCGCACCGAGCGGGCGATCCATCTCTGCGAGTGGTACGCCTGCGCGTTCTGTGGATAGCCATTCGTGACGACGATGTCCGCATCCTTGAAGGTGGGGGTGCAGTAATGTCTGGCCGCCACGCGAACCGCGGCGTGATGCGCTTCCACGATGTCCCCGGAAAAGACGTGGGTCACTTTGAGCTTGCTGTTGTAGAGGATCTGAACGCTGAAGTCCACCTTGGCCAGGCGCGCCGCCTCGATCATATCGAGGCGCATTTCGTTCTTGAAGACCCTCACGGGACCGGCCGTCTTGATGTTCGGCAAGATGGCGCCGTGATTGTACTCGACCGTTTCCATCCCGGCCACGCCGGGCAGGACGGCCTTCGCGCCCCCACCATAGCCGGCGTCCTGGTGGACCTTGATGCCGCTCAGGCAGACCTTCAAATCCGCGGCCATGAACGTGTTGTTGAGTTTGACGCGGTTCTTGAAGCTGGTTTCGCCCACCTCTTTCAGGTTGTCGAACAGATTGTGGTTGACCCAGGCGTACCGGCGGGCGATGTCTTTGCCGAGTTTCTTCTGAACTTCAACGGCCGTCATAGCGCGGTGAGTACCGAAGGAGCCAGGAAAACGATGTCTTCGTCGGCGATGCCCGCCGCTCGGAGTTCCCCCACCACCCAGGGCGTGACTTGGTAGGTGGGCGTGGTCCGGGTGAGATCGTCGAAGGTGATGACCACTGTCTTGCGGCCCGCGGCAATTTCGCGTAGGGGCCGCGTGCCGACGGGCCTGGCGAGCTGTTGCCGGATCTGCTCGGCGCCCAGCACCGGCGCATCGTGCCCGCGCATTTTCATGACGTTGATCTCCCAGGCGGCGGGGAAATCCAGACGCTCGTCGAGGTCGCCGGCAAACTCGTGCGTCGGGATGACGACCGAGCGGGCGGCGCCCTTCAAGGCGCGCACCTTCTGAGCCAGCCCCATCCCCGGCGCCAGCGCCGTGCCGATCAACAATTCCCTGCGATTCCACGCAGAGTGCGACATGGAAACCTCCTTCCCCAACAGCAGACCGTTGTATCACAAAAGCGCCAGACCTGGACTAGAATAGAGGTGTAGAGTCGGGGCGTAGCGCAGCCTGGTAGCGCACCTGCCTTGGGCGCAGGGGGTCGGAGGTTCAAATCCTCTCGCCCCGACCAATGGGATCAATGGGATGCGGGCATTCTCTCTTGCCCCGAGAATCGCGCGGTAGTCGATTTTGTAGCTACTCAAGTCCCAAAGATTCAACGACACGGTCCGCCCAGGGAGGGAGCGCCGGTCTCAGTTCTCCAAGCGGCGGCTCTCCTCGGCGCCGGGGTTGGCGCGCCCCGAGCAGTTCGCAGGACGGCAAGCATGTGACTGCACTGATTTCCACTTGCTATGGCCTAAACTGTTCTCGTCGGCAAGATTCGCCAGCCTGCAGGCTGAGCTCGACTCCTGCTACACTTGAGATGCGTTTGAATTGTCCAGCCGAACCGGGCCGAACTCGATTCAGCCTCGTAAAGGCACTTTCAACGTAAAGGAGGATCGAGTGAAGAATGTTTTTGTTGGCAACCTGGATTTCGGCGTTACCGAGGAATCCATCCGCTCGCTTTTCGAACAATATGGGACCGTCGAACGGGTCAGTCTGGTTCGCGACCGGGATACGGGGCAACCACGTGGTTTTGCGTTCGTCGAGATGACGGACCCTGCCGAAGCGGACCGGGCCATCTCGACACTGAATGGCACTGTTATGGGCAGCCGGGCCATTAAGGTGAACGAAGCCCGTCCCAGGGTCGAGGGCGGTGGGCATTCTGGCGGGTTCCGCCGTCAGGGCGGCGGACCTCCTCGACGGCGTCGCGAGCCGCGCTGGTGAGTCGGCCCGCGCGGAGCACACCACGTTGACCGGCATAATCGTGGAGCTGACCCGCAGCAGGCGCGCTGGTATCATTCGCGCGCAGGACGGGGTGCGCGTTTTTTTCTCCGCTTCTGCCGTACTGGGTAGTTTCGAAACGCTGGCGATCGGGCACCGGGTCAGGTTCGACCTCGATCGTGCTTGGCCACAGCACAATGCCGTCCGTGTCCTGCGGGAACCATCGGGTTCGGGCATCCCCAATAAAGTCAAGTCGGGGCCGGACCTCCGTTATAGGGGCTTTGACCAAGCTCAGAACGTTCGGAGTTACAAGTTCGACGCCGTTGCGAGCGGGCACGCCATTCAGCACTTCGTGGTCACGGTAGACTTGGCGCTGCTTCTAAAGCACCACATCGGCGTACAAGAGGGGCCGGTATTGTGTTTGCAGAAGCTGGCTGCGGACCTGGAAGGCTCCCCGGACTCCCAGTGGCACGAGCTTGGTAACGAGGATTTGCTGGCTTACGCTTTGTCCCGCACTGCGGTGCTTCGGCGCAAGAGGCCGAAGGCGGCTTTTCGTGGCCGGCGCGGGTCACCGCCGCCCGGCCCCTGGAGCCATCGGCCCGCGGCGGGCTGAGACGTTGCCATTACGACGCTTGTGAGGAGAAGATCCGTGTCGCCACATCCCAAGGGCCGCCGTGCCGATCCCAGGGACAAACTGGTGAGGGGATCTGGGGTCTCACTTCACTTGTGTTACTATCGTGGGGCGTTGATACTTCCGGGAAAGGTCCATCGTCCTTTCTCCCGGATGGAACGCTACCGTGCAGGTTCGTGGAGACCAAGGAGGCTCGGGCGCTCGTGCATGTTCATCTGGTTAATCCCAGCGATGTATCGTTTGGAATCGGGGTGATCACGCCCCGCTGGCTTTACGTGCTCGCGGCAGCCACGCCTGCCCAGTACGGCGATCCGGTCATCACGGACGAGACACTAAAGCCTCTCGATCCGGACAGCGTTCAGCCGGGCGACGTCGTGGGAGTGGGCATCCACACGGCCAACGCCTACCGTGGTTTCGAAGTGGGCCAGATCGCCCGCGAGCGCGGAGCTTGGGTGGTCTACGGCGGTATCCACGCTACGCTCTATCCCGAGGAGGCCCACGAACTAGGCGCCGCACACGCGGTGGTTAAAGGGGACGGCGATCTGGTCTGGAGCACCGTGCTGGCTGATTGCGCCAAGGGGTCCCCACAGCGGATCTACGACGGCGGCCACATCGCGGGCGACCGCTTCCTGCCGGCCCGCTGGGATCTCCTCCCGCCGAAGAGCTACATGTGGGCCTCGGTACAGACAGTCCGTGGCTGTCCCAAGCACTGCTCGTTTTGCTCGGTTTGGCGGATCGACGGCCAGCATCCACGCCAACGCCCCAGCGACGCGGTGATCC
Organism: uncultured Acidobacteriota bacterium; assembly: GCA_963725415.1. GTDB lineage: Bacteria > Acidobacteriota > Terriglobia > Bryobacterales > Bryobacteraceae > CAVRZY01. The sequence goes on from CAVRZY010000087.1 coordinate 10,162, forward strand.
GGGAGATTGTTGGCCTCCGGCGGTCAGGCTATCGGTTCATCGCCCTGGCCGACGATAACTTCTACTCAGTCACGCTGACTGATATCGAGCTGGCCCGCCGCCAGAATAACGTTCCGCGGCTGAGGGAACTCCAGTGCCTGCGGGCTGCGCGTTTCGAGCTGATGGAACAGTTGTCGCGGCTTCCCGCCGATATGATCTTCTTTACGCAGATGACCCTGGAGGCGGCGGAGGATCCGAAGTTTCTGGAGGCGATGCGGAAGGCCCGCATCAGGGGGGCCTTGGTGGGAGTGGAGGCGGTGACGGCTGAAGGTCTGAAGTCGGTTTACAAGGATTTCAACCCGTCAGGCGAGAACCTGGTGGAGCAGCTACAAGCCTTCAAGCGGCACGGAGTCTATGTGCTGGGGTCGTTCATCTTCGGCCTGCCTACGGACCGCGCGGACACCTTTGAAGCCACTGCCGCGCTGTCCAAACAGGCTGAACTGACCTTCGCGCAGTTCGTGACGCTGACGCCTTTTCCGGGCACGCTTGACTTCCAGCGCTGGGAGAAGAGCCTGGAAGGGCGCGCGGACTTAGTGCACGGCGTCCCGCTCACGCGCTACTGGCTCATTCCGGGCCACATTCGCCCCAAGCTTTGTATCCCGCATCCGACCATGACTGCGAATGAGATACGCCGCCGCACACAGCAGGTTTGGGACAGTTTCTACCGCCTCTCCGAGATCTGGAAGCGCGCTGACTGCGTCAAGTCGCTGAAGTCGCGGCTGGCGTTCCTGGTCATCTCTAAACTCTACCGCCAGATGTACGCCAACACCGGCCTGGCTACCGATAGCGCTCGCAGGAAGAGCGCCAATCGCTGGGCGCGCTGGATAGCAAAGCCATGCCGGCGCCTGTTTCAAGCCAAGCCGATGCCTGACCTGGTCGCTCCCGAACAGCCTCCGTCGCCGTTGACCGTTCTGGGCTAGTGGTGCGTTGCTGCACGTACGCGATGCAGTCGATCTCGACGCAAAGACCAGTTGAACCATCCTCTGCTCTATAATGGGCTTCTGCCTCCCGAGGGGGAATTTTCCAGGTCCGGTTGGGTTCCGCACCGATACTCGAACCGAGCGATAAGCTCTTAACCGAGAGACAGAGAGATGTCCAAAGAGAAAGTCCCTGTTGCCGAAGGCCCGATTGGGATCGCCGGGGCGGGGCGGATCGGACAGGCGCTGGGACGGCTGCTAAGGGAACGAGGCGAGCCCGTGGTGGCCGTGGCGAGCCGGCATCCCCAGCACGCCGAAGCGGCAGCCGCCTTTGTTGGTGGTGGCGCAAAGGCAGTGCCTTATTCCCGGCTGAGGGAATGTGCGGCGCGTGTGTTGATTGCCGTGCCCGACGATGCCGTGGCCCAGGTTGCCGGCGTGTTGGCCGAGGCCGGGATGAGCCAAGGTGCAGCCTTACATACATGCGGAAACCGTGGTCCGGAAGCTTTGGCGCGGCTCGCCGCCAGGGGCGTGTCGTGCGCCACCTTCCATCCGCTTCAGACGGTTGCCTCTCCGGAGCAAGGCGTGGCCTCCCTGCCAGGGGTCGCTTTCGCTATCACCGGCGAGGGTCCCGCTCGGGCCTGGGCGGAACGCATTGCCGCGCTTCTGGACGGGCAGGTCTTGTGGATTCCCTCCGACCGCAGACCGCTGTATCACGCGGCCGCGGTGATGGCGAGCAACTACGTGGTGGGGTTGCTCGATGCGGCAGTCATGCTGATGGCTGCGGCAGGGGTGGAGGAAGACAAGGCCTTACGCGCCCTCGCCCCTTTGGCGCAGGCCAGCATGGCCAATGCCTTGACCCTCGGACCACGGAACGCTCTGACCGGCCCTGTCGAACGGGGCGACCTCGAAACTGTGTCTACCCACTTGAAAGCCCTGGGTGAGGTTTCAGCGCCGGTGCGGGAGTTGTATCGCGCAGCAGGCGTGCAGGTTTTGGGGCTGGCCCGGCAGCGGGGTCTCTCTGAAGCGAATGCACGGAAACTGGAAGAACTGTTCCAAGAAAGTGAAAAGTCGAATGTCTGATCGAGTGAAGCGGATTCGGGTCCCGGACCTCAAAGAGAAGAAAACGCGCGGGGAGAAAATCGTCATGCTCACGGCGTACGACGCCACCATGGCGCGCTTGCTCGACCGGGCCGGCATCGACGTGCTGCTGGTGGGCGACTCTCTGGGCATGGTCATCATGGGCTGCGATACCACCCTGCCAGTCACTCTCGAGGCGATGATCCATCACACGCGCGCAGTGACGCAGGGAACGATAAGAGCTCTCGTAGTGGCTGACATGCCCTTTCTCACGTATCAGGTGAGCGTCCCGGAAGCTGTGCGGAACGCCGGACGCCTGATTCAGGAAGGAGGCGCGGCAGCGGTGAAGATCGAGGGCGGGCGCCCCGTATTGGAGGCGGCGCGCCGCCTGGTGGAGGTGGGCATCCCCGTGATGGGCCACCTGGGGTTGATCCCACAGTCGGTTCATCAACTCGGCGGATTCCGCCCCCAGGCCCGGCTTGAAGCAGAGGCCGAACGGTTGCTCGAAGACGCGCGAGCTCTGGAGAACGCCGGGGCCTTTGCGGTGGTTCTGGAATCGGTTCCGCAAGACGTTGCCAAAAGCGTGACAGCCGAGCTGAGCATCCCGACCATTGGGATCGGCGCCGGCCCGCACTGCGACGGGCAAGTACTGGTCAGTTACGATGCGTTCGGACTATACGACGGAGCGGCGCCGCCCTTCGTCAAGCAGTATGCGCGTCTCGGCGAATCGATGGTGACGGCGGCGAAGGCCTATGCCCAGGATGTGCGGGAGGGCCGGTTCCCCGCGCCAGGCCAGGCGGCCTCCGCTTCACCGGGCAGCAACGAGGGCAGATGAGTTTGCAGTCGGTTCATTCGATCGCGGAACTGAGAGATACCTTGTCCAGTATGCGTCGCGCCGGGGCGACCATCGGGCTCGTTCCCACCATGGGAGCGCTGCACGCCGGTCATAGCCGTTTGATCGAGCAGGCTCGCCAGGAGTCCGACTGTGTGGTGGTCAGTATTTTCGTCAATCCGATCCAGTTTGATCAAAAGGACGACTACACCAGGTATCCGCGGACTCTTTCCACCGACCTGGAATTCTGCCAGGCGAGGAGCGTTGACGTGGTGTTCGCGCCGGCGGTGGAGGAAATCTATCCCCATCCTCAGCGCACCTTTGTCGAGGTAACTGGCGTTACAGAGCGCCTCTGCGGCCAGTTTCGTCCGGGACACTTTCGGGGCGTGGCGACGGTGGTGTTGAAGCTGTTCAACATTGTTCAGCCCGAGCGGGCCTACTTCGGCGAAAAAGACGCGCAGCAGTTGGCCGTGATCCGGCACATGGTCCGCGAGCTGAACCTGCCGGTGACGATTGTGGAAGTAGCCACGGTTCGGGAGGCCGATGGCCTGGCGGTTAGCTCGCGGAATCAACGGCTCAGCCCGGAGCAGCGGCGCGTGGCCACGGGGCTTTTTCAGGCCCTACAGGTGGCTGAGAAACGTATTGCCAGCGGTGCGAGTTCCCCGGACGAGATCAAGCTGGAAGCTTTGGCCATCCTTCAGCAGGAGTCGCAGTTGCGTGTCGAATACCTGGAGATTGTCGATCCCGACGAAATGCAGCCCGTGGATCGTATCGCCGGTCCGGTACGAGTGGCGGCGGCGGTCTGGATCGGTTCCACGCGATTGATCGACAACCTGCTGTGCAAGCCGGTGTAGCGCGAGATCCTCTGCGAGGTGGGTGAAACGCCGGCCCCGGCCGGCAGCGCCTCAGAACACCACCCGCATCGACCCCTGCATGGCGCGGCTGCCGCCGGCCGAGGAGATCACGCCGAAGGTGGCCGCCTGGGACATGTTGGTGCCCGGCGGGTCGAAGTTGGGCGTGTTGGTAGCGCCGCGTGGCACACTGCGGCCCCTCCACCGTTTTTTACAGGAAGTACTGCGTCGGTCCGGGCGTGGCGCAGCCTGGTAGCGCACCTGCTTTGGGCGGAGGGGGCCGGCAGTCCAAATCTGCCCGCCACCAATGGTGTCAAACGATCATTCGCGTTCAGGCCCATTCGACGGACGAGGATCAGCGGTTCAGCGTAAAACAAGGGTGTCATGACCAAGCAAGTGGAAGCCGTGTATGAGAATGGCGCGCTGCGCCCTTTGGAGCCGCTACAGCTTGCAGAGCACGAGCGTGTGACCGTGAGGATCACTACCAGCGTAGACCAACCCGAACGCAGCCACCCCGACGTGGAGTTCCTCGAACAGGTCAAACGCGAGCTGGCATCGGCGGATTACATTCCGACGATTGAGGAGGTGCGCCAGATGCTGTCCAAAGACAAAAGCTCGTGGGCCGACCTGATTATCGCCGAGCGCCAAGAACGGTTCCGAGTGGCTTCCTACTTTCTGGATTCCAGCGCCGTAGTGGAGTTTTACCATCCGGAGGCGGGTTCCGCGACCATTCAGAGAATCTTCGGGGAAGCGGAAAGGCGGATGCTGATCTCCCGCCTTGCCGTGGTTGAAGTTCGGTCGGCGTTTGCTGGCAAGCTTCGCATGGGGGCGATCACCGAACAGGAAGCGCGGCTGTCGTTGGCTCGTTTAAAGTTCGATTTGGCAGCCGGCATGATTGAGGTGTTCGCACTGACGGAGTTTCACTACTGTGCAGCCGAGGAACTTATTGAAAAGCATTGGTCGCGGGAGCGCCTGCGGACTCTTGATTCCCTCCAACTGGCCGTCGCGCTCGATTTGTGCGAGCAGCGCTTGATTGAAAAGTTTGTCGTGGCTGACCAGAAGTTGGCTGAGGTAGCAAGAGTTGAAGGTTTTTCAGTCCTGAATCCTGAGTTAGCCGCGGCGATGTGATTTTCGAGAAAAGCAGGTGGCCTGGTTTTGGGGAACGCTCCTTTCCGATTCTCCAAGGATAGAATCTGTTACCTTGCATGAATTAAAGGGCTCTGCGCAAGAATCTGACAGACCCCCGGCTTCATGGGGCTTCTGTGGATGGTGGGTTCCCGCTTCCGTGCGCCGGCCACTGGCGGCCGGGCCGCCCTGGGGGCAATGCCGGTAGGGGAGTGCAGGTTCTGTTTAGTGGTTACGCTCCCGGCTTCCTCGGTTTGTACCAAATCAATGTCGTCATCCCCGATGCCGCACCGGCGGGGTCTGTGAATCTGGACGTGGTGGTGGACGGGGTACCCAGCCAGAGGCTCAAAGATTGCGGTGCGGTAGTCAGTGGGATTGGGCGAACTCATCGAACAGAAGTTGAGCGATCCTGGGGGAAACGACACCCCACGGGGAGTCGGTCTGGTGTACTATTTTGGGGTACCCAGGAGATTGCAATGCAGCGAACCATTTCATTCACGCTCAACGGCAAGCCGACGCGGGTGACGGTGGATGACGAGCGCATGCTGCTGTGGGTGCTGCGCTACGACCTCGGCCTCACCGGCACCAAATTCGGCTGCGGCGCCGCCTTGTGCGGCGCTTGCACGGTCATCGTAAACAAGGAGGCTGTCAGGTCCTGCTCGACCCCGGTCAAGGACGTTGCCGGGAAGCAGGTGCTGACCATCGAGGGCCTCAGCCAGGACGGAAAGCTTCACCCCATCCAGGAGGCGTTCCTGAAGCATCACGCGTTCCAGTGCGGCTACTGCACATCCGGGATGATCGTCAACGCCTATGCGCTGCTGCTGAAGACGCCGCGGCCCACGCGCGCCGAGATCATCCGGCAGATGGACGACCACCTGTGTCGCTGCGGCTCGCACATGCGCATCGTGGAGGCCATCCAGGAGGCCGCCAGCGCCAGGCAAGGAGGTGTGCGATGAAGCGAGACGATCTGAATCTGAGCCGCCGCGGTTTCCTGGCAGGGTCGGGGCTGTTCGTGTTCTTCCCCTCGAGCCGCCGGAGGCGTTGCAGGAGCCGGCGCGGCTCCCGGCCCGGCAGGGCTACCCGACCGATTTCAACGCCTACCTTCAAATCGGCGAGGACGGAAGGGTCACCTGCCTGGTCGGCAAGGTCGAACTGGGGCAGGGATCGAAGACCTCGCTGGCGCAGTTGCTCGCCGAGGAGCTGGACGTGGCGCTCGACTCGGTCGAGATGGTGATGGGCGACACCGACGTCTGCCCCTGGGACATGGGTACGTTCGGCTCGCTCAGCATCCGGCAGTTCGGCCCGGTGCTGCGTGGGGCCGGGGCGGAGGCGCGAGCCGTGCTGCTTCAGATGGCGGCCGAGCAGCTCCAGGCGCCGGTGGACCGGCTGCAGGTGAAGGCCGGCGTGGTCAGCGACTCGTCGGCGCAGGGCAAGCAGGTCACCTACGCGCAACTGGTTCAGGGCAAGCGCATCGAGCGGCACCTGGCGAACGTGCCGGTGAAGCGGGTGGCGGCTTACACCGTTGTCGGGCAGTCGCCCCGGCGCAAGGACGCGCTGGAGAAGGTCAGCGGTAGGGCCAAGTACGCCGGCGACATCATCCCTCCAGGGACGCTGCACGCGCGTGTTCTCAGGCCGCCGGCGCACGGCGCCACCCTGAAAGATGTGGATACGACCGCCGCCGAGAAGGTCGCCGGCGCCCGGGTGGTGAGGGACGGCGATCTGATCGCCGTGCTCCACGAGCGGCGCGACCTGGCCGATCAAGCGCTGGGGCTTATCAAGGCGCAATTCCAGCGACCGCAACCGAGCGTGGATGACAAGACGATTTTCGACCATCTGCTCAAGGCGGCGCCGCCGGGCCAGGTGGTGGGCCAGGGCGGCAGCCTCGCGGAGGGCGAGAAGCTCGCCGCGAGTATCCTCGAGGCGACCTATCTCAACAGCTACGTGGCGCACGCGACCATGGAGACCCACTCGGCGGTGGCGATGATCGAGGGCGGCAAGGTCACCGTGTGGGCTTCGACCCAAACGCCGTTCCCGGTGAAACAGCAGGTGGCGCAGGCCCTGGGCTTCGCGCCGCAGAACGTGCGGGTGGTGACGCCCTATGTGGGCGGGGGCTTCGGCGGGAAGAGCGCTTCCCGGCAGGCCATTGAGGCGGCGCGCCTCGCGAAGATCACTGGCAAGCCCGTCCAGGTGGTCTTCGACCGCGCCGAGGAATTTTTCTACGATACCTTCCGCCCGGCGGCGGTGGTGAAGATCCGCGCGGGCCTGAGCGGGGCCGGGAAGATGGTCCTGTGGGACTTCAGCGTTTACTGCGCCGGGGACCGCGAGGCCAGGCAGTTCTACGACATCCCGCATCAGCGCACGGTTTCCTCCGGCGGCTGGGGAGGCGGGAATCCTGCGGGCCTGCACCCGTTCGGCGTGGGGCCGTGGCGCGCGCCTTCGGTGAACACCAACACCTTCGCCCGCGAATCGCACATCGACACGCTGGCGGCCAAGGTGGGTGTGGACCCGGTGGAGTTCCGCCTGAGCCACCTCTCCGACAAGCGTATGCGGCGGGTGCTGGAAGCCGTTGCCAAGCAGTTCGGCTGGAAGGCAGGGCGGACGCCCAGCGGGCGGGGCGTGGGCGTCTCCTGCGCCATCTACATGGGCACCTATGTGGCGACTATGGCAGAGGTGGCGGTCAACAAGAGCACTGGTCGCGTTCAGGTCCAGCGGGTGGTTTGCGCGCAGGACGAGGGCGTGATCGTCAACCCGGACGGCTCGCGGCAGCAGATCGAAGGCAGCATCACCATGGGTCTGGGCTACGCGCTCACCGAGGAAGTGCGCTTCAAGGACGGCGAAGTGCTGGACCGCAACTTCGACACTTACGAGATCCCGCGCTTCTCCTGGCTGCCCAAGATCGAGACCGTGCTGGTCGAGAACCCGGAGGTGCCGGCCTCGGGCTGCGGCGAACCGCCCATTGTCAACATGGGCGCAGTCATCGCCAACGCCATCCATGACGCGGTGGGGGCCAGGCTGCTGCAGCTCCCCATGACCCCGGCTCGCATCCAGGAGGCGGTCAGGCGGGGGTGACAGTCCAGGCTTCAATCCGGCCCCGCGGGGAGCGAATATCCGGATGGAGGAGGTGAGATGAGCAGAAGACACGCGTGGGTGATGGTGGCGCTGGTGTGGTGTGCGGCGGCGGTTTGTCAGAAACCGGGAGCGCCGCCGCACGAGTTCACCAATTCGGTGGGCATGAAGTTCGTTTGGATCGAGCCGGGTTCGTTCCAGATGGGCTCCCAGACTGGCGACGCGAACGAGCGGCCGGTGCACGGGGTCACGCTCAGCAAGGGGTTCTATTTGCAGGTCACCGAGGTGACACAACGCCAGTGGGAAGCGGTGATGGGGAGCAATCCCAGCTATTTCAAGGGACCCGACCGGCCGGTGGAAAACGTCAGTTGGGAGGACGCTCAGGAGTTTCTCCAGCGGCTGAACGAGAAGGAGAAGGGCAGCCGGTACCGGCTGCCGACGGAGGCCGAGTGGGAGTGTGCCTGCCGGGCCGGCGGGCAAGAGCCGGACGTGGTCGTTGATCTGGACGAAGTGGCGTGGTCGTGGAGGAACTCCAACGAGGAGACGCATGCGGCGGGCCAGAAGAAGCCCAATGCGTGGGGGCTGTTCGACATTCGCGGCAACGTCTGGGAGTGGGTGCAGGACTGGTACGGGGCTTACTCAGCAGGTCGGCAGATCGATCCTAGGGGGCCGGATTCAGGTCAGTATCATCGTGTGTTGCGCGGGGGGTCGTGGCTCTGCGACGATCCGAGCTGCTTCCGGTGCGCCGCCCGCAGCCACGGCTTCAGGCCAGCGCGCCGCAGCATCGACTACGACTACGGCTTTCGTTGCGCCAGGACGCTCTAATCACGCTTTGCGCTTTTGCCCTTTTACCCTTTGCCGCTCTCCGCACCTTCGGCGAGGGCTTCAACTGGCAGCCGATCCCGCTGCTGGCGGCCAGCCGCCGATTGTCAACATGGGCGTAGTCATCGCCAACGCCATGCGTGACGCCGTGGGCGCCAGGCTGTTCCAGTTGCCGATGACGCCGGCGCGCATGCAGGCGGCGCTCAAGCGGGGGTGAGGCGGGTGCGGCGCCTCACTTTCTGCTATGCAAGGACTACCGGCCGCTCAAGGCCGCGCCTCCTCCGGGAGCCGGGCCAGCACTGCGTCGTAGATCTCGCGGGCCAGGGCCAGCGCCTCCCGGGCCTCCTCGGGAGTCGGCTCGCCCATGTCTGTGGGATAGCGAAACACGCCTGCGAACGGCGTGAGCCGGACGGCCCTGCGTAACAGCGGTTCCAGGGTCGCATCGAGCTCAAGCGCCGCACCGCCCACCTCGCGCAGGTCATGCGTCTTGCGAAAACTGCGGCCGTGCCACACCAAGAGGCCCTTGATCGCCTTCTCCGCCGCCTGCTGGGCGTGAAAGAGAGCGTCTTCAACGAGCGGAGGGCTGGCAGCCAGAACCACCTCACCGGCCCGCAAATCACGGCAGGCCGTTGCCAGCCAGCGACGCACTTCATCGGATCGGTCAGGCGGCATAAAGACACCTGCCTTCCGCGAGAACGGTAGCTGGCAGGGATGCCGGCACGTCGCGGCCAGCCTCGAACTCCTTCCGCGTCAGCACGAGCACATCCGCGGCGGCCCAGATGCCCCACAGGACCTCCTGTGCGCGCTGGGCGCGCCGGTACGGGGGCTCCCCTGAGGCCTCGACGACGACAAGCAAGTCGTAGTCACTGTCCGGCCCGCCCTCGCCGCGCGCCTTCGACCCGAAGAGATAGATGCGCTCCGGCCTGTAGGCTTCGGCCAGACGGCCTACCACCTCAGCCAGAAGCGGCTCTCCACGCATCAGCCTCTCGCCCTCCCGGTCCTGCTGTGGCCCTGTTCCATTCATGCGTCTACCCCTTCGATGATCGCTCGCCTGGCTTGCCTTCTCCTCTCTGTGATCTCGCCTCCAGCCTACCCTACCTGGAGCGACCGGGGCAAGCAGAGGTGGCGGTCAACAAGAGCACCGGGCGGGTCCAGGTCAAGCGCGTGGTCTGCGCGCAGGATGAGGGCGTCATCGTCAATCCGGACGGCTCGCGCCAGCAGATGGAAGGCAGCATCACTATGGGTCTGGGCTACGCGCTCACCGAGGAGGTGCGCTTCAAGGACGGAGAAGTCCTCGACCGCAACTTCGACACCTACGAGATTCCGCGCTTCTCCTGGCTGCCCAAGATCGAGACCATCCTGATCGAGAACCCGGAGGTTCCGGCCTCCGGCTGCGGCGAACCGCCGATTGTCAACATGGGCGCGGTCGTTGCCAACGCCATCTATGACGCGGTGGGGGCCCGGCTGGTACAGTTGCCGATGACGCCCGCTCGCATCCAAGCGGCGCTCAGGCGGGGTTGAGGGGCCTCTCACCGGCAAGAGCCCGCGTTGGCCCCTCGTGGGCCGCCGGAGTCACTCGGGATGGAAAGCCTGAACGAAGCGGGCCGAACGCAGGGAATTGGGTGTACACTCAGAGCAGGGGGGATGAGCTTATGATGCGACCGACGTCATTTCTTGCCTTTTTGGTCCCCTGGTTCCTGGGCGGGCAGGCTTCGCTACACGCGCCGTCTACGCTGTTTCCGGAGGTGCGCACCGCAAGCCAGTTGTCGCGTTTGAAGAACGCGACGCAGGCGTCAGAAGCCACAGGATACTGTCCGACGGCGATAGCGATCACCAAGGATGGCAAGTACGCCTACATCGGTTTCGATCTCTCCGAGGTCGTCTTCAAGGTGCGCCTGAAGGATCTCACCGTCGAGGCGGTGGCCGACCTGTCTGCGTATTTCCCGACGCGGAGCGCCGACATTGCCCTAAACCTGAGTGAAACCAAGCTGTTTGTTTACACCGTCAGTTGGCGCAAGCTGGTCGTCCTTGACGTCGAAACGATGCGCGTAATTCACACGATCGACGACATCGGCCAGGTCTCCGGCGGCTTAGTCCGGTCGCAGCATGGTCCGTTCCTAATCACAATGGATAGTGGAAACACCGTGAAGCTTATCCACACCGAGACTTATGCGGTGACGAGCCTCACGGACAATCAGACGCGATTCCTGTTGATTCAGGAGAGCCCGAAGGATCCTAACCGATGGTATGTCGTTTCTCCAGATGCTCCGCCGGGCAACTGGAGCGTCGGGGTGTACGATTACACGGCCAAGGCATGGCGCAGCAGGTTCTCTATTCCCCAGCAGAGCCCGGGCGAAGGCAACCTCGCTTTCAAGGTCCTGCCCAACGAGCAGAAGGCGTATCTGGCCACCTTAGGGGGTCAGGACGTACAGGGCCGCGGTTACGGCTGGCTCCACTCCATCAACCTGGCGGATGGGAAAGTGAAGGTGATGCCCATCGACGGCGGTGCGCTCTGTCTGGAGGCCAGCCCCGACAGCCAGCGGCTGTACATCGGCAGGGGCTGGCCCCTCCCAAGAGCCGACACCACTCTCCTGGTGCTTGACACTCGCTCTGAGGAGACAGTGGGCGCTGTACCTTTTGGCACGAGTGAGGCCGGCTTTCCCTACACACAGCACAACCGTTTGCAGATCGACCCTGCTAACCCTTCGCTTCTCTACCTCACCAGCGCCGACGCCAATTCCTTGGTCAAGATCGACCTCTCGGCGCTTCGCGTGGTGGGCACACTGGCCTTTAACCGCGAAAGCCTAGCTCCCCATTACTTCGCAAGGCGGTCGGCAGACCCCACTGGTTATATCCTTATCAGCAATAGTGCGTACGCATTTGTGCTCGATCTCGACAGGGCGGTTATAAACGATGTCGTCAAGTTCCCGTCGATCGATCCTAACGCCCTTACTTACGGTGTCGCCATCAATGGCGTTGGCAGACTGCTCATTGGCCAAGGGTACGAGATACTGGAGGTTGATCCAACGGACATGCGGCTGGTCGCAGTGCACCCGCGCCCTCTAGAGTTCCCCCCATTGGGGTCCATCGTCCTTTCCAAGGACAAGACCAAGCTGTACTATGTGTCGTGGGACACAACTAGACCTCCCAGTGCGGGCCCGAACATCTTTGCGGCGCTCGATGCTCAGAACTTCCAAGCAGTCGCCCTTCTCCGGCTCGGGGAGGAAGCCTTCACGACGAGGCCTTTCGAACTGCCTGACGGCCGCAAACTCTACGTTGTCGGGTCGCTGCCGAGGGGCCCAGCTGTAGTGCAGGTGATTGAGACCGGGAGCTACACCATCAAAAAGACCATTACCTTCGACGACCCCGATTTGCCAGGCACTGTTGGGTTCCCTCTTTGGCCATACGCCTACGATTCCAAGTCGCGCACTCTGTTTGTGGGGACCGGGTACGCTGTGCTGGCTATAGACACGGATACGGACACAATCAAGAAGGTCATCAATTTGGCGGATGAGGCGACAGCCATAGGTCTCAAGCCGTATCAGTTGTGCCGTGGTGGCGCGATTTTGGTTTATCAGGCGGAGGAGAACTGCCTCTATCTTGCGCATGGCGACCCGAGCTACGTCAGTATCTACGACTTGAGTGCGGGCCGATTTCTACCCAAGCTGATCCCCTCAAAAGGCTTAATGGCGTACTATGTGTTCTTGAACGATGACGGGAGCAGGATGTATTGCTTGAATTACCGTTCTGACAATGTTTCTGTCATCAGCACGAAATCGAAAACGGTAGAAAAGGTCATTGACCTGCACGCTCATCTTGAAACGCCGAACGTTTCTGCCGCCAGCTACGCCGGCGATGCACTGGCGGTGGAGTCCATTGTGAGCGCGTTCGGCTCGAATCTGGCAACGACGACGCAAGGAGCCACCGCGCTGCCGTTGCCGAGCGTGCTGGGAGGGACGAGGGTGAAGGTGCTGGACAGCGCCGGGGCGGAAAGGCAGGCACCGCTGTACTTCGTCTCGCCCACTCAGGTGAACTACCAGGTTCCGCCTGGCACGGCCCTGGGGCCGGCTACGATCAAGATCATCACTGCGGATGGCGTCACCTACGCCGGCAGCGTGGAGATTGTTTCGGTGGCTCCTGGGCTGTTCTCAGCCGACGGGACCGGTCAGGGTCTGGCGGCGGCCAACATCCTCCGGGTGAGAGCGGACGGTTCGCAGAGCTACGAGCCGGTGGCCCGGCTTGATCCAGTCCAGAACCGCATTGTGGCTGTGCCGATCGACCTGGGGCCGGAAGGCGATCAAGTCTACCTGCTCCTCTATGGCACGGGCGTCCGGAAGCGCAGCTCAGTGGCGGGAGTTGGAGTGAGCATCGGGGGAACCGATGGCACGGTCAGCTACGCGGGGCCACAAGCCGAGTTTCCGGGCTTGGACCAGGTCAACGCGTTATTGCCTCGCAGCCTGCGGGGGCGCGGAGAAGTGCAGGTGGTGCTCACCGTAGACGGGAAAGCTGCCAATCCTGTCCGCGTGAATGTGCGTTGAATACGGTCGCGCACAATTACTCCACGCAAGGGCTTGACATCAAGAATTCTGGATTGGCAGTGCGCGCGACATGCGCCTGGACCGGATGGCGACCTGCCGACAGGCGTCTTCACCCCGCTGATGCTGCTGCGCAACCGGCCTGGAAACCTTCGGCATCGGGCCGTGGCGCGCGCCGTCGGTCAACACCAACACCTTTGCGCGGGAATCGCACATCGACATTCTGGCGGCCAAGGCGGGTGTGGACCCGCTCGAGTTCCGCCTGAGCCACCTCACTGACAAGCGCATGCGGCGGGTGCTCGAAGCCGCCGCCAAGCAGTTTGGCTGGAAGGCAGGGCGGACGCCCAGCGGGCGGGGCGTGGGCGTCTCTTGCGCCATCTACATGGGCACCTACATCGCCACCATGGCGGAAGTGGCCGTCGACAAGAGCACCGCGCGCGTCCAGGTCCAGCGCGTGGTGTGCGCGCAGGATGAGGGGGTGATCGTCAATCCGGACGGCTCGCGCCAGCAGATCCAAGGCAGCATCATGATGGGCCTGGGCTACGCGCTCACCGAGGAGGTGCGCTTCAAGGACGGCGAAGTCCTCGACCGCAACTTCGACACCTACGAAATCCCGCGCTTTTCGTGGCTGCCCAAGATCGAGACCGTGCTGATCGAGACCCCGGAAGTCCCGGCGTCGGGCTGCGGCGAACCGCCGATCGTGAACATGGGCGCAGTGATTGCCAACGCCATCTATGACGCGGTGGGCGCTAGGTTGCTCCAGTTGCTCATGACGCCGGGGCGCATCCAGGCGGCGCTGAAGCGGGGGTGACAGTCCAGGCTTCAATCCGGCCCCGCGGGGAGCGAATATCCGGATGGAGGAGGGGAGATGAGCAGAAGACACGCCTGGATGATGGTGGCGCTGCTGAGGTGTGCGGCGGCGCCTTGTCAGAAGTCGGGAGCGCCGCCGCGCGAGTTCACCAATTCCGTGGGCATGAAGTTCGTCTGGATCGAGCCGGGTTCGTTCCAGATGGGCTCCGAGAGTGGCGACCCGGACGAGCGGCCGGTGCACGCGGTGACGCTGAGCAAAGGGTTCTATTTGCAGGGCACCGAGGTGACACAGCGCCAGTGGAAAGCGGTGATGGGGAGCAATCCTAGCCATTTCAAGGGACCTGACCGGCCGGTGGAAAACGTCAGTTGGGAGGAGGCTCAGGAGTTTCTGCGACGGCTCAACGAGAAGGAGAAGGACGGCCGGTACCGGCTGCCGACCGAGGCCGAGTGGGAGTATGCCTGCCGCGCCGGCGGGCAAGAACCGGACCTGGCAGCCAATCTGGACGCGGTGGCGTGGGGGCGGTGGAACTCCAGCGGCGAGACGCATGGGGTGGCTCTGAAGAAGCCCAATGCGTGGGGGCTGTTCGACATGCGGGGGAATGTCTGGGAGTGGGTGCAGGACTGGTACAGGGGGGCTTACTCGGCAGGTCGGCAGGTCGATCCTAGGGGGCCGGATTCAGGTGTGTTTCGTGTTGTGCGTGGCGGGTCGTGGCGCTACGACGGTCCCGGCTTCTTCCGGTGCGCTTACCGCTACCACGGGCCGGTCGGCCGGAACGACGACCGCGATTTCCGTTGCGCCAGGACGCCCTAATCACGCTTTGCGCTTTTGCCCTTTTACCCTTTGCGGCTTTCCGTGCCCTCGGTCCGGGCTTCAACGGGCCAGCCGATGACGCTGCTGGCGGCCAGCCGCCCATCGTCAACATGGGCGCCGTCATCGCCAACGCCATCTACGACGCGGTGGGGGCCCGGCTCCTGCAACTGCCGATGACGCCCGCCCGCATACAGGAGGCACTTAAGCGGGGCTGACCATTCGGACGCTCTCCTGTCGCAAGGCGGCGGTATACTTGAGGCAGGGAACCGGAGCGATGGTATACACGGTGGCTTTGCGGGAAAGCGAAGAAGGCTTCAGCGCGTGGTGTCCGGGATTACCCGGGTGCTGGTCTCAAGGGGCGACCGAGCAGGAAGCGCTCGAGAACATCCAAAGCGCCATCCAAGAGTATCTGGCCGCCGCCGCCGAGCTTGTCGGCAGCGGCGATCTTCGCCATGTCGAGGTCCAAGTCTAGCTGTGGGGAAGCTGGCCGGGATCCCCCACCTTCAGGCCGTGAAGGCTTTGGAGAAAGCCAGCTTCCGCATTGTCCGCCAGGGCAAGCACATCGTTATGTCTGACGGTATTAGAATCGTCACCATCCCGCGCAGCAATCCCATCAATGCCTTCACGATGGGTGGCATCATTCGGGACGCAGGTCTGAGCATCGACCAGTTTCGAAAGCTGCTGTAGACGACGGCGCCCGAGCCGCGTCTTGCCGGTGGAACTCCGCGTGAGGTGCCTGAGCGAGCAGTGCTTCGGCCCGTGCTGGAAGCCGGCTCGGACACCGAGCGCACGGGGCGCCGTCATCGCCAACGCCATCTACGATGCGGTGGGGGCCAGGTTGCTGCAACTGCCCATGATGCCGGCTCGCATCCAGGCGGCGCTGAAGGCGGCAGGCGCCGCGTCGGCAGGGAATTGACAAACATCGGGCGGGCCATCGGCGCCTCATGCGATTCAGTAAGCTTGGCCGCGATTATCGATGTCGATCACAACGACGCTACCGGGCTGGTCGAAAAGAAAAAAGATGCGCCACTCGCCGACACGGAGGCGGTAGCACCCTTCAGTGCTCTAACGTCGCCGCGACCAGTGGCAGCGAAGGCCTCCAAACCATGGACAATGCGTTCGGCATCAGAACGGTCCATGCGTCCGAGTTCGCGCTGAGCGGCGGGCTTATAGACCAGGAGGCGCTTCATACACCTAGCCGCTGCTTCAGCTCGTCGTGAGAGATGGTCTCTCCTTGTTCAGCTTCAGCGGCTAGGAGGCGGACAGCGGTCTCTTCATCGACTTCCTCTTCCGGAGCCTCTGCGAGCCGGCGGGCGAACTCCTCATCACTGATCGGCTGCGGGGTCTCCAGGAGAGTCAGGAGAGCGCGGACCTGTTGCGGAGGCAAGGTATCGACAACTTCGTGAAGCCGGTCGAGGTCACTCATGGTTCGCTCCATCCGAGATGACGCTACGGCTTCAGTATACCGAAGCGATGCAGGACTGGCACGGGAGTTTCATGTTCCCTCACACAGGGGGACGCTGAGGAAACTGGGTACCTACGTGGCCACTGTGGCGGAGGTGGCGCTCAGACGAGCTCCCGCGCTTCTCCTGGCTGCCCAGGATCAAGACCATTCTCATTGACAACCCGGAGGTGGCGGCCTCCGGCTGCGGCGAACCGCCCATCGTCAACCTGGGCGCAGTCATCGCCAGCGCCATCTATGATGCGGTCGGCGCCCGGCTGCTGCAACTGCCGACGATCCCGGTGCGCTTCCAGGAAGCGCTCAGGCGGGCCTTCCTAGCGCGGTCTTGATCTCTTGGATCTGCTTGGCGTGGCGGTGCGCATGAACCGCCATCAGCAGGAGAGCTTCATAGCAGTTCACAGGGCCCAGAAGCGGATGCGTCGTCAGCCGGGAGCGAAGATCTTCACGGCAGCTCTCGACGAATCGAATGGTGTGTTCCCGACTGGCCAAGAAGTGTTGAACGGCATCCGCCAGGGTGGAGAAGCGTCCGGTTGGTCTCACTGCTTCAGGGGACGCGACCGCGTGCGTTCGATCCGTACCTCGGGCCGAGATGGCGGCTTCCCTCTTTTCGTTGACCACGCGCACCTCCGAATGTGTCGCCTGGGTGACTTGCGAAAACAAGAAATCCTCGGAAACAGCCACGTGCTCCGCACATTCCAGGGCCGACCATCGACCGGGGCCTGGGCTCCGCGTGGCAAGGTCCTCGGCTATGGCACTCAAAGCATCCAGAAAGGCTTCCCGGCCGCTGTCGAGCGCCTCCAGGATCCTGACCTTCTCGTGTGCCTCCATGTGCATGTTCAAGGTTACCAATACGCATGGCGCCGCTCACTGGGCCTCTGTGAGCGGCGGCAGGGGAGGCCGCTTGACCAGGCGGCAGACAAACATGTAATACAGGAAGAGCAGCTATACCGCGGTGTGCAGCGATTCATGCAGGCCGCCCGTGGCTGACCCAGGCGCCGGACCCGTCCGGCGCCGGCAAAATTTGACTGGAGGAGATTGTATGCGGCGCGTTAGCGTTGGGCTGTATCTGTTCGCATTTGCATTCATTGTCACCCTCACCGCAGCTCAGGACCCATTCGTCGGCACGTGGAAGCTCAATCAATCGAAGAGCAAGTTCACGGGCGAGATTATGAAGTTCGAGAAGAGGCCCTCGGGCGCGATCGTACTTTCCTTCGGCGTGATGGAGCACGAGTTCAAGCTCGATGGCGCCGAGTACCCGTTCCCGTTTGGCGGCACGATGAGCTGGAAACAGGAAAACGATCACACCTGGGTCAGCGTGTACAAGCTGAAGGGCAAAGAGTTGTCAGACCACCCGGGACGTGTTGTCGGCGGATGGCCGCACCAGGACGCTCATAACCACTGGCACGAGGCCGAACGGCGAGGCTTTCAAAGAAGTGGTCACGTGCCAAAGGATCGCCGGAGGACCGGGCCTGCTGGGCACCTGGAAGAGCACGGAGGTGAAGATTTCCTCTCCGAGCACCTTCCAGATTACGGCGCCCGGTCCCAATGCCCTGACCTTGTCGTCTCCGGAGTATCAGACGCTCTGCAAAGCCCAGTTGGACGGAAAGGACTATCCTGTGACCGGCCCGACCGTGCCGGAGGGTTTCACCACGTCGTTGAGGCGCATCGGTCCGCGCCAGATCGGATACGTCGATAAGAACAAAGGCAAACCGATTTACGAGGGCCTGATGACCGTCTCCGCCGACGGCCGGACGCTGACTGAAGAATCCTGGCCCGTCGGAATGAAGCAGGAAAAGGTCACGGCCGTGTACGAAAAGTAGAACCGTCGGATACTGCCGGCTCGCGGCTTCCGGCTTTGCAGCAGCGGCCTCGGAGGCCAGGGTCTGTCCGGGCAGGCCATGGAAGCAGCGCGGCTGGTCGAGAACCCTTGCGAAAAGCGTTCATGCTTGGATGTCAAAGCGTTCGCGTAGTTCGTGCACGCCCTCTTTGGTGGCAAAGTACTGCTTGCCCTGCTGAACCAGCCAACCCTGCTTGACGCACCAAGCGAGGAAGCCGCCGCCGACAGCGAATGGATTGATGCTCTTCTGTCTTTTGGTCCGCTGTTCGTGGAGCGTTTTGTGGGTTCGGTGCCACTCCTCGTCCTGTTCCTTAGTGACGCCCAGCTTCTTCATGAGCGCGTCGTGCCGCTCGGGCGTCAGCTCGGGAGCGTCCCTGTGCCATCGCTCGTTCTGCTCTTTGGTGAGGGTCATGCCCATGTGGCGGATTCTCTTGCTCATGCTGAAGATCTCCTTGGTCTCAGCAGCATCCTACGGTGCTCTGGAACGTAAAGTCAATCGAACACGACAAGTTTCTTCTGCGACATCGTGACTTTTTTGTCGTCGGCAGCGCGATCGTTATCGCAGTGACGCCTGGCTGGAAACCGGGGACAGACGGAACGTTACCCGCCATTGGGAGGCAACCTGCACACTCAGTGCATCGGGGACGCGTCCGTCTGTCCCCCGCATTTGGGATCCAGCCGGTGATGTACAATTCGGATTACAGGAGGTAGAAAAATGCGGATTCGTCTGATGCTGCCTCTGGCGTTGCTGCTGGCCTGCGGGCCCGTCTTTGCGCAGTCCCGGCTGACGGGCACGGTGAAGGACAGCTCCGGCGCCGTGGTTCCCAGCGCAGAAGTGGTGGTCAGGAATATCCAGACCGGGCAGGCCACTTCCGCGCATACCAACCAAAGCGGTGTTTACTCGATCTCGTTCCTGAACCCCGGCCAGTACGAGGTCTCCTGCGAGCAAGCCGGGTTCAGGCGCTTCGTGCGCGCCGGTATCGTGCTCGAGACCGGCACCACCAGCACCATCGACATTAGCCTGGACGTCGGTCAGCTCAGCGACGTCATTAGCGTGACGGCGTCGGCGCCATTGCTGGAGTCGGAAAGCGGCGCGCTGGGGCAACTCGTCGAGAACAAAATGATCCTGAACATGCCCATCGAGAGCCGGCGCATCGGCGCACTGGTGCGCCTGATGGGCAACGTCACCTTCAACAGCGAGAGTGGCGGCCAGTCCATCCCCGTTTTCGCGGTGGCCGGAGGCCGTTCCTACAACCAGATGTGGAGCATTGACGGCGGCGTGGCCCAAAACCAGGCCACCGGTAGTCCCCAGCTTTCGCTCAATCCTCCCAACGAGTCCTTGCAGGAATTCAAGGTGCTGGCCAACAACTACCCGGCCGAGTACGGGCGCTCGGGCAGCGGCTACATCGTGATGACCACCCGCGCGGGCACCAATGAGTTCCACGGCGCGGCCTACGAATGGCTGCGCAACGACAAGGTCAACGCGCGCACCTTCTTTGCCCCCGATAAGGCGCCCTTGCGCTACAACATCTTCGGCGGCTCGCAAGGTGGCCCCATCCGCAAGAACAAGACCTTCTTCTTCTTCAATTACGAAGGCGGCCGCCGCCGCACCGGCGTGACGGTGGTCAAAACCGTGCCGCAACCCGCCGAAGTCAGCGGGGATTTCTCTGCCCGCAAGGACATCAAGGTGCTCGATCCGGCCACGCGCGTGGGCACTACTGCGGCCCAGCCCTTCGCAGGCAACCTGATTCCGGCCAACCGCATCGACACCATCGGCAAGGCCTTTGCCGCTCTCTACCCGGCGCCCAATCAGCCCGGCAACGATCCCACCAAGGCGCCCTCCAACAACTACCGTGCCAACACTTCCGACACTCTCAGCCAGGACTTCTATACCGCGCGCATGGACCACCAACTGGGTGAAAAGGACCGCTTCTTCGGCCGCCTCAGCATCCTGCACGGTCCCGAAGGCGTCGCCCCGTCGATCCCCAACGCGGCGGCCGACGACCGGGCCTACAACCGCCAGAACGAGAACCGCAACTTCATCGTGAGCTGGAACCACAACCTTCGCACTACCGTGATCAACGAGTTCCGGTACATGTTCTACAACCGCAAGTATGTCAACCGCGGCTGGGGCACCGGCTCCGGTTTCAACGGCCAGATCAAGTTGTCGGGGGTGGACCCCGAGGCCCTGGCCCGCGTCACCGTGACCGGCCTGACCGGGCTCGGGCAGAGCACCGTCGAGCGCGTGCAGAACCCCATCCAGACCCAGCAGTTCATCGACAACCTCTTATGGGTCAAGGGCAACCATTCGATCAAGAGCGGGCTGGAATTCCGGCGCTCCTCGAATATCGAAACCAACAACTCATCCGGCGGGGGAAACTTCGGCTTCAGCGACCGCGCCACCAATAACGGCCTGGCCGCGCTGCTGCTGGGCTGGGCCAACAGCGGAGCGCTGGTGAAGACCGACGTGCTCAACTCGCGGTCCAACTACTACGGCGCCTACCTCCAGGACGACTGGAAGCTCACCTCGCGGCTGACGCTGAACCTGGGGCTGCGCTGGGAAATGGACTATCCGCGCTGGGAGGGCCAAAACCGCCAGAGCGGGTTCGATCCCTTCGCCATCAACCCCGTCTCCGGCACGCCCGGCGTGGTGACCTTCGCGGGCCTCAACGGCGTCGGCAGGTACTCGCACGGTTTCGATCCCAACAACTGGGGGCCGCGCTTCGGCTTCGCCTGGAGCGCCCGCAAAGGCCTGGTGCTGCGCGGCGGCTATGGCATCTTCTACAACGGCGCTTACCAGGTGTCGGTGAACAACCTCATGTCGCTGGGCTTCTCGCTGAACGGGTCGTTCCCGTCGCCGGACGGCGGCTACACCCCGGCTTTCCTGTTCCGCAACGGCATGCCCGCGGTCCCCCGCGACAAGCTGGGCCCGGAGTATGGGGCCGTCCCCGTGGGAGGGAAAGTGACCACGGCGCCGGAGTTCATCGCTAAGGACCACGTCAACGGCTACTCGCAGCAGTGGAACTTCACGGTTCAGAAGGAGCTGCCCGGCAACATCGTCTTCGAGAGCGCCTACCTGGCCAACGTGGGGCACAAGCTGAGCGGAAACAACGCCAACATTAACATGATCCCACTGGTCAACGGCCGCGGCCCGGCGGTACAAAACCAGACCGCCCGTACCTTCCCGCAGTTCGGCAACGTCACCAGCATCTCGCCCTCCTGGGGCAACTCCACCTACCACTCGCTCAATGTCAAGTTCGAGAAACGCTTTTCCCACGGGCTGAACATGCTGGGTAACTACACCTGGTCGAAGTTCATCGACGACGTGGAAGGCAGCTCGGAGCTGGGCGGCGGCAGTGGCAGCGGTTATCAGCATATCCAGCTACGGGCCTTGGATAAAGGCATGTCCGGCAGCGATATCCGGCGCCGCCTGGCCTACAGCTCGCTCTACGAGCTTCCGGTGGGCAAAGGGCGGCGGTGGACCATCTCCAATAAGGTCCTCGACCACGTGGTGGGCGGGTGGTCCATCGGTGGGATTCTCGAAGCCCGCACTGGCCCGCCCTACGGAGTCACCGAAAGCACCAACCGTCTGAACGCCTTCTCGGAATCGCAGCGGCCCAATCTGCTCTACAACCCCAACCTGCCAGGCAACCGGTCGCGCGACGAGAAGATCCGGCAGTTTTTCGACACCGCGGCTTTCCAGGCCCCCGGAGACGGAGTGGTCGGCAACGCGGCCCGTACCAATGGCCCCGGGCCGGGCTTCTTCGGCCTCGACGTCTCCATCCACAAGCTGTTCCAGTTGACGGAGCGCTTCAGCTTGACCTTCCGCACCGACGTGGTGAACCTGCCCAACGTGCCGGTCTTCGCCCCGCCCAACCAATCGCGCGGGGACGGCAGCTTCGGCAAGATCGGCAGCACCCTGGAAGGCGCCACCGCGCGCGAGATTCAGCTCAGCCTCCGGCTGGCCTGGTAGCCCGATGGCCGGCACTATCAGCGTGTTGGCGCTGTAGCCAGTTCGGGCACGATGACGAGTTCTTTGAGCTTGAGGCCCAGGGAGAACGCCTTTTTGCCGAGGGCGGTGAGGTAGTACTTGTAGCAGCGAGTGGCTTTCTTGGATAGCGCCGGTTGGAGGCCAGCAACTGGAGGCACATCCTATGCTGCCTACATGAGAATTCTGAGACACAGACCCGCTCTCGGGCTTGACTTCTTTTCACCCAATTTTGGTCTTGACTTTGGGGAGTACCTTAGCGATCCCCCGGCGGACCTGAGTCCCGCAATCCAGACAGGTGCGCTGGATCACCCCGGGGCTGCCTCTGCGCTAACGCGGTTCACTGCCGCGGCCCAACTGAGCCGACTCTATTCTGACGAGCCTTTTATCCTGGTATGTGAGGACCACATTGTAGCTTCTGATCTCGCTCGGTTCCGGTCGATGTTCCATCATCTTCACTCGATCCACCTGGATCGTGCCATCGCCATAGCTAAGGCGAATGAGAAACAATGGGGTCCAGTCGTCGGTGGAGAAAGGATCGTCCAGAAACAGTATTCGGCTGTTTGCGGGAAGCTGCGGCAGCATGGTGTGGATCTGCTCCGTCGTGGATCGTATGAGGGTGTCCGGAGGCACCGGAAAGGTGTGAGCCTGATGTACCAGGAACAAACTCGCTGCGGTGACCGCAAACGTCATTGCCGACATGACTGGCTGCGTCCCGGCTAGCATTCCGGCCAGGCCGGGAGCGAGTCTGGCCAGACCTGCGCCGAGGCTATTGCGTATTAAGATCAACAGCGCAGCGCCGTACAGGCTCCAGCCCAGAAAGGGAACATACAGGACGAAGATGCTGCCGCGCGGCGTGATAAACATTACAGGCAGCACACTGAACAGAACGAACAGGAAACTGAACCACAGCGCCTTGCGCCGGCTCAACGCGGCGATCGAGAGCATGGCTGCCCACAGCAGGAGGGCCGCCGACAAACTGAACCAGCGAGTTCGTTGATAGAACATCCAATCGAGATACTGCTGATATGCGCCGAGATAGCGCCCCAGGCTGATGTGTAGCCCATAATCGGCTACCCGCGAGAATACGCTGGCGCTGGAGAGCTTGCCGCATAGGTAGGGTACGGTCAGAGCTGCGAGGAGGCATGCCACTCGCGCATCGTAGACGACCCAGCGTAGCAGGTCGCGCTTCGTAAACTCGGGACGATGGTAGATCCACTCGTAGATCAGTATGGCAACCGGGAGTGTGACTGCCATCTCCTTGGCGTTGAGGGCACAGATGTATAGCGCAACCAGGAGCATGATCCCGGGCCAGCGTAGTCGTCTTCCGTCGCGGCGCGTGCGTATGTACAGGAGCAGGGCCCCCAGGTAGAACGAGAAGCAGAGCAGATCGTAGATGGCGCCCGTGTTGTAATACAGGTCTTCATACCCGGCGTGATAGCAACCGATCAGGGCAGTGAGCAGGCCGGCCTCGCGCGAACCCGCCAGTAAGCGCGCCGTCGCATACAGCAGCCCAAGGTTGAGCAGCATCACAGCAAAGCAGGCAACCCGGAAGGGGAACGGATGGAAGCCAAAGGCCGCGAACATCGAGCGGTAGAACAGGCCGCCCAACGGCCGGTAGAATGGCGAATAGTAGGTGAGGTTAGCAATGAGAATGTCTCGCCACGGCTTACTCCAGTAGCCGTAGAGATTCATCGTATCGTCGCCGGTGAAGTAGGCTTCCAGACCCGCGCCGGCAAACCAGAAGGGCATGCCGGCGATTACCACCGCGGCACAAACCAGGGCCAGAGTTTTCAGCAACTGCGCTCGCTGCGGCGTCACCGTTTCTGGGCCCAGTCAATGCTCTCGGCAGTGATGGAGTCGTCGTTCAGATAGCGCTGCGCCAGTTGCACGACCTTGGCGACGGCCTGCTGCGGGCTCTCGTCCGATTCTTCGCCCACGATGGTTTCTCCGTCGTATAGCTTCACCAGGCATCTCGGCTCTTGTGTGTCCTCGACGCGCACAACCAGCTTCTTGTGTCTCGTTTTGATGAAACCCACCCACGCCATGTTCCCTTCGCTTCCCTTCCTGCGTGGATTTCCGGGCCTCCCTTGCCACCCAGGATTTCCGTTCTCGGATCCTGGACAGGAACTGGTATACACCTTTTGGCCGCGTGATTCAAGACCGAAGACTCGGGGCAACAACCTGTGCAGCCGGGTAGGATAGGCTTTCACCGTCCGGAGGATCGCGCTATTGCCGGTGCCGGCGGGGTAGGGGCCGCTGCCGGCGGGCGAGAATTTGGCGATGGCGATGCGCAGGGTGGCAATCGAGTATGATATGCTAAGCGGGAACCGGGAGCCAAAATGGAAATCCCGGCTGGGAGGCCTTTCGCCAGGATCCGGCGTGGGTCAAAGCCCGCACGGAATCGGAAGCCGCCGGCAAAATCGTGGACAAGGTGGAATCCGTGTTCGTGAGCCCTACCGATTTCTCGGGTTTGAGGTAGCCCCGGACCTTTGGTACCATGAACCGACTATGCAAACCAAGGGTCTGTTGTTACTTGCCGTGTTTCTCTGCGTCTGTGGCGTCGTCTTCGCCCAGGGAACCACGTCCCGCGTGCTCGGGACGGTGCAGGATCCCAGCGGGGCGTCCGTACCGGGCGCCAGCGTAAAACTCATCAACGAAGGCACGCAGGTGTCGTTCTCGACCACGGCGTCGGCCGTGGGCACGTACACTTTCGAGGCCGTGCAGCCCGGCTCCTACGAGTTGCAGGTGGAGGCCAAGGGTTTCCGGCGCTTCGTGTCACACAGAAACGTGGTCAGCATCGGGCAACCCGCCACCATCAACGCCAAGCTGGATGTGGGCGCGCTGTCCGAACAGGTCACGGTCGAGGCGGTAGCCGACCTGGTGCAGACCTCCAGTTCCGGCAATCTGGGCAACATGATGACGCAGCAGCAGTTGACTGAGCTGCCGGTTCTGACCACCCGCGGGCGCAACCCGCTCAATGTCGTGATCGCACAACCCGGCGTGTTGAGTGGAGCTAACACGGGTGGCGCCAGCTTCGCGCACGGGGCGCGCGACCGCGCCTGGAACTACACCCTGGACGGCATTGACTTGAACGACTCGAGCCAGGGCGGTTCGGAGACCACCTCGTTCCGCATTAATCCGGACATGCTGGCGGAGATGCGCATGGTCATGGGCAACAACACCGCCGAATATGGACGCAACAGCGGCGGGCAGGTGGCTATGATCACTCGCTCGGGATCCAACGAGTTTCACGGCATGGGGTTCTGGTTCTACCGCACCCCGCGGCTGAGCGCCAACGAGTGGGAGAGCAACCTCAACAACATCGGCAAGATCCAGTTGCAGCAGAACATCTTCGGCGGCGGCATCGGCGGCCCCATTCGCAAGAACAAGACGTTCTTCTTCTTCCAGATTCAGGCCTTGCGCGCCCGCTCCAGCGCGGGCACCACGCGCACGGTCTATACCGACCAGGCGCGGCAGGGCATCCTGCGCTACGTCAAGGGCGGGCGCAACCAGCCGGCCGGCACCCCGGCGGCTTCCATCGATGCCAGCGGGAATGTCCTGCCCGGGTTGAGCATTGGCACGTACAACGTAGCCGCCAACGATCCGCAGAAACTCGGGCTCGACCCCAGCATCCAGGCCATGCTCAAGGACATGCCGGTGCCTAATACCTTCACCCTGGGCGACGGCCTGAACACCGCCGGGTACATCTTCAGCGCGCAGGCCTCCGAGCGCCAGCACGACCAGACGGTCAAGATCGACCACGTCATCAACAGCAAGAATAATGTTTACGGCCGTCTGGTGTGGGGCCGCGACGACAGCATGTGCGACACGGTCAACAGCGGCCAGCCAGTATTTCCGGGGCAGCCCTGCCTGGTCAACACGCTGCGCGGGCCGCGAAATATGGCCTTCAACTGGCGCTTTACGCCCACCGGGCGCGTGACCAACGAACTGGTGGTCGGCCAGAACCGCTACGACCCGATCTTCGGGCAGCCCTCCTCGCTCGAGAAGATCTCCATCGCCAGCGCCCCGGTGAGCACTACGTGGCAGTATTACTTCGGCAACCAGCGCGTGGTGAGCACGTGGATGGTGGTGGACAACTTCGCCTACTTCCGCGGTAAGCATTCGGTGAAGCTCGGAGCCAACCTGCGCCGGGTGCGGGAGGAAGACCAGCGCGGATCTGTCGGCGGCCTCAACGCCGCCGAGGAGATCAACTTCTCCACCGGCGTCAATACGGTGGATCCGGCCACCTTCGGGTTGCCGGCCGACCTCAACACCACGTATGACCGGCCCAATTTCCAGTCCAGCATCAATTTCCTGCTGGGCCGCGTGGGCCAGATCGACCGCGGCTTCGTGGCCAAGGACAACCAGTGGACCAAGAGCACCTTCCTGTTCGACACGCGCTACCCCGAGTACGAGTTCTACGTGCAGGATATGTGGAAGGCGCGGCCCAACCTGACCATCGACGTGGGTCTCCGCTGGGAGCTCCGCATTTCGCCCAACACGCCATCGAACAACATTACGGTGCCGAACCAGCCCATAGTGGCGGGTGGAAGCCCCAGCAATACCCTGAAGTGGGTGCCGGGCACTCTGTTCAAGTCGCAGTGGGGTAACGTGGGTCCGTCGTTGGGCTTTGCCTGGGACCCCTTCCGGACGGGGAAGACGTCCGTGCGCGGCAACTACCGCATCGCTTACGACCGGATTAACGACTTCGTGGTCGCCTCTTTCATCCTGCCCAACCTGCCGGGCGCCGCCATCGGCGTGATCAACACCGACTTCGGGCAGAACGGGGGACGTCTGCGTAACCTGCCGGACCTCGCGCCACCTTCGACCAAGCCCAGCGATCTGATGCAGCCGGCGGCGTTCTCTTCGAACACGAACACGGTGATCGATCCCAACCTCAAGACGCCGCGCACGCACCAGTGGGCCTTCGACATCCAGCGGGAGATCATGAAGAACACCGTGCTGGACATCGGCTACGTCGGCCGCCGCGCGTATCGCCTGCTGGGCGCATACAACGTCAACCAGGCCCAGATTCTCTCCAACGGGTTCCTGGATGCGTTCAAGATCGTCAAGGCGGGCGGCGAATCGGCCCTTCTTAACAACCTGCTGAAGGCCGATACGCGCATCGCCGCGGGCCAGACGGCGTCGCAGATGATTCGCGCGCAGTATGCCTCGACGCTCAACCTGAATTCCGTCGCGTCACTGGCTTCCGCGCTCGGTGTACGGCTGCAAAACAACCAGTCCGTGACGCAGCTCTCCACCGGACAGCCGTTCTTCTTCATTCCGTACCCGCAGTTCAGCGGCACCGGCAGCAGCGGCCTGACCGTGCTTGATTCCAACGACTTTTCGACCTATCACGCGCTGGAAGTGCAGCTTGAGAGGCGGCTCACTAGCGGGATTTCGTTCCACATCGGCTACACGTGGGCCAAGTCGCTGGACACGCGTTCCTTCGATCCGACGCTCATAACGGTCGGCACCGGCAACAGCTCGTATGCCAGCAGCACGCCGTTCGACATCAACAACCGCAAGCTGAACTACGCGCCCTCGGACTTCGACCGGCGGCACTCGCTGCAAACTAACTGGGTGGTCGAGCTGCCCTTCGGCAAGGGCAAGCACTGGCTGGGCAACGCCTCGGGCGTTGTGAACAGGATCATCGGCGGCTGGGAGCTGTCGGGCTTCGGCCGCGTCACCAGCGGGCGCCCCTTCACCGTATACGCCGGCACCAACACGTTCAGCAACGTGGTGCAATCGACGGCCAACTGCAACGGCTGCTCGCGCGGCGAAGGCACGGCGTTCCTGGACGCGCCGTCCGGCTTGATCTGGTTCTTCAATGCCGCGCAGCGCGCGCAGTTCTCGGCCCCAGGCGCCGGCGAGTTCGGCAACAGCGGGCGCAACGGCTTCGTGGGTCCCTTTTACTGGATCATGAACGGCTCCCTGCTCAAGCGCATCCCGCTCAATGATCGCTTCAAGCTGGAGGTCCGCGGCGATGCTACCAACTTCACCAATTCGGTGTCGTTCGGCGCCCCGACGACGGACATCACCAGCTCGACCTTCGGCCGCATCCGCGACAGCACGACCACCGGATCGCGCAAGGTCCAGCTCGCCGCCAAGCTGCTCTTCTAACGGCTGAAGCGGACGCTCCACTTCACGGTCTGACTGGAGGGCGGCTCGATGCGTATGCGCATTGACCTGTCACACCTTCAACCCTGGACTTTCAATTTCAGCGAGGAGACTCATTGGCTGAACAGAGGAAGAAATCCCCAATACCGCAGGCTTCACATATGTTGCCCCACAGTTCAAGCGGCAGCACGACGTGACGTTTAAGATCGACCACGTCCTGAGCGCGAACCAGACCGTGTTCGCGCGCGTCTACTTCGGCGAGCAGGACACGCACTGCGACCAGGTGAACACCGGCCAGCCGGCTTACCCGGGCGGGCCCTGCATGGTCGATACCACGCGCAGCCCGAGAAACCTGGCGTTCAACTGGCGCTGGAACCCGACCCCGCGCACGACCAACGAATTGGTGGCGGGCCAGCAGCACTATGTGTACAACTTCGTGACGCCCACAGCCAATGCTTCCATACCGGACATCACCTGGTATTCGCAGGTCACGCTGCCGGTGCCGACGGGTGTCGGAAACCTGCGCACCATCACCACCTACCAGGCGGTGGATAACTTCAGCTACGTGCGCGGCTCGCACAATTTCAAGATGGGCGCGAACCTCCGCCTGGTTCGCCATCAGGACGAGCGTGGTTCGGTGGGCGGTTGGAACGTGACGCCCATCGTGGATTTCTCCACCAGCGTCAACACCGTCGATCCGGCCACATTTAACCTGCCCAGTTCCACCGCCCTCAACCAGAGCTACGACCTGCCATTCCTGCAAAGCATGACTAACTTCCAGCTCGGGCGCGTGGGCAACATCTACCAGGGCTTTGCGGCGAAGGGCAGCTCCTGGGCGCCGGCGGGCACGACATATAAGTTCGACGCGCGCTATCCGGAACTCGATTTCTACTGGCAGGACAACTGGAAGATTCGCAGGAACCTGACCATTGATTACGGCTTGCGCTGGGAGATGAGGCTCACGCCGCGCGATGCCAACAACACCGTCAAGCGTCCCACGCAGGCCGTCACTATCGGCACCGCGCCGAGCACCTCGCTTACCTGGCAAAGCGGCTCGTTGTACAACAGCGACCGCAACAACCTTGGTCCCTCGCTCGGTATCGCCTGGGATCCAACCGGAAAGGGCAGGATGTCGATCCGCGTCAACTACCGCCTTGGCGCGTACAACCTCGACAACTTCGAGATCTTCAACAACGGCTTCCTGGACGGCTTCAACATCGTGAAGGCCGGCGGGCAGAGCGCCCTGATGAACCAGTTGATGGGTGTGGATTCGCGCATCCGGACCGGCGAGACCGGCTCGGACCTGGTTCGCCGCCTGTATGCCAGCAACCTCCCAACCAATGCCGTCGGCGCTCTAGCGAAGAGTATTGGCACCCGCTTCCAAAGCGGCAAGAGCTTGCCCGAACTGGCCGGGCTGGGGCCGTACTTCTTCGTGCCCTATCCGCAGTTCATGGGTGGTGTGTTCGTGATCGACTCGAACGACTACTCCCACTACAACGGCCTGGAAATCAGGCTGGAGCGGGCGTTCCGGAACGGCCTCGCCTTCCAGTTCGCGTACACGCATTCGAAGTCCATGGACACGCGGTCGTTCGACCCGACTTCTACGGTGGTCAGCACCGGCACCGCGCAGTCGGCTAGCAACACGCCCTTCGACCTTCGCAACCGCTACCTCAACTACGCGCGCTCTGACTTCGACCGCCGGCACGCGGTCCAGGGCCGTTGGGTTTACGAACTGCCGTTTGGCAAAGGGAAGAGGTTTGGCCAGGATCTTGGCGGCGTTGTGAATCACATTATCGGCGGGTGGCAAGTATCCGGCTTCCTGACCATTTTCAGCCCACGGCCGTTCACGGTTTGGTCGGGCCAGTACACGATGTCCAGCGTGGTTGCCAGCACCGCCAATTGCAGCGGCTGCACGTTCGACATGGGATCTGTGTTCGACGATCCAGCCAGCGGCTACAAGTGGTTCTTCAATCAGAGCCAGATCGCCATGTTCAGCAATCCGGCGCCAGGCTCGATGGGCAACACCGGCCGCAATGCCTTCAATCAGTCCCGGCGTTGGGACATGGACATGTCCCTGCTGAAGCGCATCCAGATCACCGAGCGGCACAAGCTTCAGTTTCGCCTCGAGGCGACGAACTTCACCAACTCGGTGTCGTTCGGCTACCCGACCACGGCCATCAGCAGCAGCACCTTTGGCCGGATCAAGGACACCACCGTGAGCGGCTCTCGTAAGATCCAGATGGCGCCGAAGTACGACTTCTAACGCTTCCGGTAGCGGCGAACTTCAAGTTCGCCGCTACATCGGCAAGGACCGAGAGGCGTCAGCGGATCCGGTCAATATTGGTGTATACTAGGGCACGAGCGGGATTTCACAATGGAATCCCGGGCTAGTCGCGCATGCTTGCGCTGAGGGAGTCGTCATGAAGACAGCAAAGTTTCAAATGTGCTTGCGCTCAAGCCTTCTCCTGCTTGTGCCCATGGCTTGCCTGGCGCAGTTCGGGACCGCTACGGTGCTTGGAACAGTGAAGGACGCCACAGGGGCCGTGGTCCAAGGGAGCAAGGTCACACTGGAGAACGTCAAGACCGGCGTCACGAGCTCGGCTCAAACCAATGATGCCGGCAACTTCGACTTTATTAGCGTTGCGATCGGAACCTACCGCGTGAGAGCGGAGGCGCGCGGGTTCAAGACCGCCGTGGCGCAGGAATTCACCGTGGTGGTGAACGCGCGCCAAAGGGTGGACCTGATCCTGGCGGTCGGCGACGTGACGCAGACCGTCGAGGTCAAGGATGCCGCGGCGGCGCTGGAGACGGATTCCAGCGAGCGCGGGCAGATTGTGGGGAGCACAACCATCGTCAATCTTCCGCTGAACGGGCGCTCTTACGCCGACCTGGCGCTGTTGACGCCCGGCGTGCGGAAGTCGTTCCTCGGCATGGACCAAAGCAGCAGCAACTTCCGCGAGGGGTCCTTCAACGTCAACGGCCTGCGGAGCGCGCTGAACAACTTTCAGGTGGATGGCGTGGACAACAACGCCTACAACACCAGCAACCAGGGATACTCGAACCAGGCGATTCAGCCCAGCCCCGACGCCATCGCCGAGTTCAAGGTACAGACCAACAACTTCAGCGCCGAGTACGGCCGCGCCGGCGGCGCGATCGTCAACGTGTCAGTGCGGGGCGGTACCAACGCCTTTCATGGCGGGGTGTGGGAGTTCCTGCGCAATACGGACCTGAACGCGGTCGGGTTTTTCAAGCCCAGCTATGGCAAGCCGGTCTTCCAGCAGAACCAGTTCGGCGGCTCGCTCGGCGGGCCCGTGATCAAGAACAAGACGTTCTTCTTCGCCGACTACGAGGGGCTGCGGCGCGTGACGCGGACGCTCAGCTACCAGACCATCCCCACGCTGGACCAGCGCAACGGCATCTTCGGAATCCCGATCAAGAACCCTTACACGGGCGAGGTCTACTCCAACGGCGTGGTCCCGCCGTCGCTGATCACCGCCTTCGCCAAGAAGGTATTCAGCGAGCTTGTGGCGCCCACGCTGCCGGGCAACGCCAACAACTACGAGGCGCTGCCCCGCATTCCCACCACGGATAACAAGGGCGACCTCCGGGCGGACGAGTACTTCAGCGACAAGCTGATGGGTTTCTTCCGCTACAGCCACCGTGAGTTCAACCAGACCGATACGCCGGTGATCCCGCTGCCGGTCGGCGCCGACTCCAGCAACGGCAACGTCAACATCGTGAACAAGCAGGTTGCAGGCGGCCTCACCTACACCATGAGTCCAACCTCGCTGGTCGAGTTCCGCCTGGGCATCACCAAGTCCATCGGCGGCAAGTGGCCGGTGCAGATCGGCCTGCCCAACATGCAGGACGGCTATGGCATCCCGGGCCTGCCCACGGACCCGGCGCTGGCCGGCGGCCTGAACACCCAGCAGATCAGCGGCTTCACGGGCCTGGGACGGCGCAACAGCACGCCGCAGTTTCAGAACCCGCTCGTCATCAACCCCAAGGCCAACTTCGCCAAGGTCTTCTCGCGCCACACCCTGAAGCTCGGCTATGAGTTCCAGACCATCCACACCGAGATTCTGGACTTCAGCCCGCAGTACGGGCAGGACGCCTACTCCGGGCAGTTCAGCTCACCCGGCGGCCCGCAGAACACCTTGTACAACGTGGCGGACTTCCTGTTCGGCGCGCGCAGCAGCTACGCGCTGACCAATTGGTTCGTGGCGCAGTACCGCCAGCGCATGCAGTTCTTCTACGCTCAGGACGACTGGAAGGCGACCACTAAGCTGACTCTCAACCTGGGCCTGCGCTACGAATACGCCACGCCGCAGTGGGAGGACGGGCTGCACCTGAGCAACTTCGACCCGTCGGCCCCAAGCTGGTCCCGGCTTCGAGCGGCGGCATCTACAACCGCGCCCTGGTGAAGCCGGACCGGAACAACTTCGCCCCGCGCGTCGGGCTGGCCTACAGCGTCATGCCGAAGACCGTAGTTCGCAGCGGCTTCGGCGTCAGCTACATTCACTTCAACCGCCTGGGTGGCGAGAACCTCCTCTCCTACAACCCGCCCTCGATCATAGCCATCACGATCACCAACCCCGCGCCGCTGAACGCCCCGATCTGCGCGCAGGACGTGGCCGCGACAAGCTGCTTCCGCCCGACGATGCTGGGCTACACGTCGAACCAGTTGTCGCTGTCGAACTTGAACCTGGCCAACACCCAATTGAGATATACGCCGGCGGATAATCGCACGGGCTACGTCATGAGCTGGCACTTCACCATCCAGCGCGAACTGGCCAAGGACCTGATCCTCGATCTGGCCTACGTCGGAAATCGCAGCGTGAAGGTGGTGATCCTGGGCGATTACAATCAGGCGCGCCCCCAGAACCCGGGCGAAAACGTCGCCCTGAACGCGCGGCTGCTGATTCCGGGTTTCGCCGCCGTCGAAATCTCCTGGGGCGGCGGCTTCACCGCCTACAACGCGCTACAGACCAAGCTGGAGAAGAGGTTCTCCGGAGGGCTGTACTTCCTGAACTCGTTCACCTGGTCCAAGGTGATGGACAACGCGGCCGGACACCTGGAAGTGTTCAACGGCGACAGCTCGATGGTGAATTACCGGGACCTGAAGAACGAGAAAGGCGTCGGCAGCTACAACCAGCCGTTCAACAACACCTCCACGCTGGTGTGGGACCTGCCTTACGGCAAGGGCCGGAAGTTCGGCTCATCCGCGAACCCGTTCCTGATCGCCGTGCTGGGCGGCTGGCGCGGAACGCTGATCAACACCATGGCCAGCGGCTTACCCGTCAACCTGAACTACAGTCCTGCATCGCAGTTCCAGGTAACCAACCTGACGTCGTACCGGCCGAGTCTTCTGGGCGACGCGCTGGCGCCGCTGGACCAGCGCTCCATCGGCAACTACTTCAACAAAGCGAACGTCGTGATCCCGGTCGATGCGCAGCATCCCAATCCCTTCGGCAACGCCGGGCGCAATATCGTCCGCGCCTACGCGTACTACAACACCGACCTGGGCCTGCACAAAGACTTTCCGCTGTGGAAGGAAACGCGGCGGCTCGAGTTCCGCGCGGAGTTCTTCAACCTGTTCAACAAAACGAACTTCCAAGCGCCGAACTCCACCCGCAGCGCCAGCACTTTCGGCACCATCACCAGCACCTTCCCGTGGCGCATGGCGCAGTTCGCCCTGAAGTTCGTGTTCTGATGTCGAGCGAGCGGCGCGCAGAACGAGCCGGAGATGCACTCCCCGGTGTAGTTCTCCGCCAGACGCCCCGGACGCGTCTGACGGGCTTCAACTCCGGACTGTAGGGCGGCAAACGGAGCAGGTGAATGACGCCGAGGACCTGGACCCATAAGCGCTAACTTGACGCCCCTGGCTCGGGGTGGCGCAGGCCTCTGGCCTGTGCAGGCGGGCGAAACCGCCCGCCCCGCGCTGTTGACCTTGTGGCGCAGCCTCTCCAGGCTGCCGTCTCGGCACTCGTGCCGAGACGCGCTGTCCTGGTTCGAGAGAAGCACTGGCGTCGAGAGGAGTCTCGACGCGGCCGGCTGAAGCCCGCGCCACATCTTCGCTGGAACGCGGGTGTGGTGAGAAATCCGGGTTAGCCCTTTCGGGTCCCCGGCCCGCCCTGGCATTTTCTCACGGCTTCTATGTCGCGCCGAGACGGAATGTGCCCGTCAGCGGCATCTGCCGAGAGGAGCCGCCCACGAACAGCTTGTAGTCGCCTGGCATGAGTTCCCAAGCATCCTTCTCGACGTTGAAAATGGACAGGTACTGGGGGTCGAGCGTCAGGCTGACGGTCTTGGTTTCACCGGCAGCAAGCTGAACCTTCTCCCAAGCCACCAGGCGCTTGGGCGGTTCACCCGTGCCCGCCGGCAACCCGGCGTAGACCTGCGCAATCTCCGCGCCGGCACGCTTGCTCGTGTTCCTGACGCTGAAGCTGACCTTCACTTCTTTGCCGGCCGCGGTCGCCTTGAGTCCGGAGTACGCAAACGTAGTGTAGGAAAGCCCGAACCCGAACGGGAACAGCGGCTGCTTGCTCTCGGCGTCATACCACTTGTAGCCGACCTTGAGCCCTTCGGTGTAGTTGATGTCGAAGGGGGTCATGCTCATTCGGAAGCCGCCGGGTCCAGGCGCCGGAGGCCCTGGAGCAGGCGCAGCGCCTGGGGCGGGTGGCGGCGCTGGGGGCGGCCCGAAACCTTGGCGATGGGGCAGATCGGCCTCGCTCTTGGCAAACGTGATCGGCAACTTGGCCGAAGGGTTCACGTCGCCAAACAGGATGTTGGCGATGGCCTCGGCGCCGCGGATGCCCGGATACCAGGCTGCCAGCGCCGCGCTCACGTTGTCAATCCAGGGCATGGTTACGGGGCCGCCGGTCTCCAGCACGACGATGGTGTGCGGATTCGCGGCGGCCACCGCGCTGACCAGCTCGTCCTGGTTGTCCGGCAGCGAGAGGCTCGCCGCATCGCGACCTTCGCTGGTGGGCTGGTTGACGAACACGATGGCGACCTCGGACGCCTTGGCCAGGTTCGCCGCAGCGGCCGGGATCGGTTCCGGCGTTGTATTCCACCTTGGCGCTTAGGCGCCTTGGCGCGGATGGCCTTCAGCGGTGAAGAGGGATACCACACCGGGCCACGGCCAAACATCCGAAACCGCCGCCCGGGCGCTGAGCAGCTCCCGGGGGCGGCGGCGGAGGAGGGACGGCGTTCCCGCCCGGCGGATCAACTTGCGCTGAGCCGCCGCCGGAGAGCACGCCCACGTCGGCGTGCGACCCGATGACGGCGATCGACTTGATGCTGGAGGCGTTCAGCGGCAACTGGCCGTTGGCGTTCTTCAGCAGGACGGTACCCTGTTCGGCAACCCGCTGGGCGAACTCGAGACCGGCAAACACGTCCACTACTTTGGGGACGCGGCGGGTTGTCAAACAGCCCCACCGCGAACATCGTTCGCAGGATCCGCTGCACCATGTCGTTGAGGCGCGCCATCGGGACCTCGCCGCTCTCTACCGCCTTCTTGAGCGCCTCTCCGAAGTACGTGCTGCCAGGCATCTCCTGGTCGAGTCCGGCCAGCGCAGCCTTCACTGTACTGTGCGTAGCGCCCCAGTCCGACACGACCCAGCCCTTGAAGCCCCAGGCTTTCTTCAGGACATCGTTCAGCAGGTAGCTGCTCTCGCAGCACCAGTCGCCGTTGACTTTGTTATAGGCGCACATCACCGCCCCGATGTCCCCTTCCCGGACGGCGATCTCGAACGCCAGCAGGTCGGTTTCCCGCATGGACCGCTTGTCGAGGATTACATTGCCGATGTTGCGACCGGTCTCCTGGTCGTTGAGCGCATAGTGCTTGGTATGGCCGACGACGCCCTGTGCCTGGACTCCTTTCATTTGCCGGGCAACGAGCTTTCCGGACAAAATGGGGTCCTCGCCGTGGTACTCGAAGTTGCGGCCGTTGCGGGGCTCGCGCGTGAGGTTTGCACCTCCGCCGAGCGACATGGTGAAGCCATGGTCACGGAGTTCCCTACCGATCAGTGCTCCATAATCGTACGCCAGATTCAGATCCCAACTCGAAGCCAGGGAAACCGTGGACGGCAGAGCTGTGGCATAACGGCTGCGGGGCCCGCCCCTGGTGACGCCGGCGGAGGCATCGGCCATTTGGAGATCGGGGATTCCCAGCCGAGGGACCCCCGGGATGAACCCGGCGCCGCCCAGCGACCTGGTGGGCGCTGGCGGGGCCGCACCCGGCGCGCCTCCGAAACCCATCATGCCGGTCCCGTGGGCGAGACCGATTTTCTCCTCGAGCGTCATCTGCTCGATGAGCAGCTCGGCCCGTCGGTCTGGCGACAGGCTCTTGTCCATCCACGGACCTTTCGGCGCCGGCGTGGCTGGCTGGCGCGGCGCCTGTGCGAAGGCCAGTGACAGGGTACTCGTGAGCAGCCCGGCCGTGATCCCAAGAACCTTCAGCCGGTCCAATAGCGTGCGCTCATAGATCAGGATTTCCATTTTCGCCTCCCGGACAAGTAGAATGTACACCGTCCGACTGGCGATGGCAAGCTTGCGGCGAAACCCGCACGAATAACGGCAAGTGCTTCACCGTTTCTTTGCGGTGAGCGAGTCTTTTCCGCCGGTGAGCCATTCCAGGTTGAAGCGCGCCAGGGTGAGGCAGGCGGATTTGAAATGGTCGGCGCTCAGGCCGCCGCGCTCATAGAAGCAGTAGATGGCGCCGCCCGGACCAACAGCGAGGTCGGAGTAACCAGCGAAGCCTGGCTCAAGGGGTTTACTCACGGGGAATGTCTGCCCTTCGTCGTAGCTG
Organism: uncultured Acidobacteriota bacterium; assembly: GCA_963725415.1. Classification (GTDB taxonomy): domain Bacteria; phylum Acidobacteriota; class Terriglobia; order Bryobacterales; family Bryobacteraceae; genus CAVRZY01. Next base: position 47,269 of record CAVRZY010000087.1, read on the forward strand.
AGCTTGATGGTTAGGTTGCGGCGGTCGCGGGGGCTGCCGAGAACTGTCTTGCCATCGGCCCGCTCGAGGTTGTCCGGATTGGCGAAGAGCAGGCGGTTTCGCCCGTAGGTGCGTTTCTCGGTGAGGCGAACCAGGCTCGCCATGCAGATCGGCTCGATCAACTGGGGATGAAATGCGGGCCGCGACCATCGAGTGGCGCCGTCTCGGCTGTAGGTGATGAGGCGGCGGTGGGCCTTCGACTCGCTGCGAGCGTTGAGCATGACGCGCCCGTCGGCAAGCTGGACAGCCAGGGTTTCGCTGGGGTTGACGAACTCGCCGGAGTTGGGCAGGGCGATTTCGCCCCGGCGCCAGCTCTTGCCATGATCGTCACTGTAAATGACGGAGGCAACCGAAGGGCGGTGCGCATGGTCGCCGGTTCCGGTGGATAACCAGACGGGTACCAGCAGACGGCCATTGCTGAGTTGAATGCCGTGGCCCGGGCCGGTGGCCAGCACCCTCCAGTCGTAGTCGCGGCGGAAGTCTTCGAAGGCCGGCGTAATCTCGACGGGCTCCGAAAAGGTCTGGCCGTCATCTTCCGTGCGCATGTAGAAGCTGCGCATGTACTCGAGGCAGAAGATGAAATGCACCGCGCCGGCCTGGCGGTCCACGATAGCCACGGGGTTGTTGTAGGTTATGTCCGCGGGGCTGGCCAGCTTCTGAGCCAGGGCGACGGGGTTCTTCGCGAGGGGGCCTTTCACCAAGGCGATCCTCTTGGGGGGCGACCAGGTCTTGCCGGCGTCGGTGCTGCGGCGGAGCAGGATGTCGATGGCGCCCCAGTCGCCGCGGCCGCTCTTGCGCGCCTCGCAGTAGGCCAGGATGGTTCCCATGTTGGTCACCACGATGCCGGGGATGCGGTAGAGCGCGTAGCCGTCCTGGCCGGCCTCGAACAGATCAGTCTTCTCGATGAACGGCTGTGCTGCCGGCGCGGAGGCGGAAGTGATGGCGAGGGCGAAGGTGGAGGCCAGGAGAAGCCCAAGCGGCAACAGAGAGCGGAGTCTCATAGCACCGCTCCAGTGTATAACGGCGGGGGTGTTTCGGCCGGCGTGGAAAAGTCCAGCGGCTCTACGGGCTGGCGCGCTTACCATGGATCCGAGATGCCAAAGGGGGAACTTTCGTGCTCCGCAACTCGTTCCCTTAATATGAGACCTGATTTCCCAGGAGATCCGGAATGCCCGCAGTGCCAGCACTGGCCGAAACCCTGATTCGCGACTTGTCCTACGCCGCCCGCAGTTTCCGCAACAGCCCCGGATTCACCGCCGTGGTCGTCATCTCGATTGCGCTCGGCATCGCCGCCAACACGACGGTGTTCAGCATGGTCAACGGCCTTCTGCTGGGCGCGCTGCCGGTGAAGGAGCCTGACCGGCTGGTGAGCTTCGCGGAAGGAAACACCTTTTCTCATCCCGACTACATGGACTATCGAGACCAGACTACCCAGGTGTTCGAGGGCGTCAGCGCGCACTTCCCGCTGGTTCCGGTCAGCCTGGGCGGGGTTGGGGAACCGGAGCGCATCTGGGGCCAGCTTGTCACGGGGAACTACTTCTCCGTGGTCGGAGTCAAGCCGGCGCTGGGGCGGGCCATCCTGCCCGACGAGGACAAGGTTCCCGGAAGGGACCAGGTGGTGGTGCTGAGCCACGCTCTGTGGCGGCGCCGGTTCGCCTCCGACCCGGGCGTCATCGGCAAGACGGCTATCCTGAACGGGCAGCGCTACACGGTGGTTGGCGTCGCGCCGGTTGGCTTCCGCGGCACCGACCGCGGCATTCTGCCGGAGTTTTGGGCGCCGCTCGCCATGCACGAGCAGCTTTTGCCCGACCTGGCCAAGGACCAGATCAGCAGCAAGCGGAACAGCCAGTGGCTGATGCTCGGGGCTCGTCTCAAGCCGGGCGTGAGCCGCGAGCAGGCCGTGGCGGCGGTCAACGTGGTCAAGAACCGCATTGACGAAACCTATCGCAAGGACCAGAAGGCCAGGCGCCGGGCGGTGACGCTCAACGCTGCCGGCGGCCTGCTCGGCGAGCTCAACAGGCTCGCCGTTGGCCTGATGGCGGTCCTGATGGTGGTTGTCGCTCTGGTGCTCATGATCGCCTGCGCCAACGTTGCCAATCTGCTGCTGGCACGCGCCACGGCGCGGCAGAAAGAGATCGGCATCCGCCTGGCTCTGGGCGCCGGCCGTGCGCGGCTCATACGGCAGTTGCTCACCGAAAGCATCCTGCTGGCCCTGGTCGGCGCTGCGGCCGGTTTCCTTCTGGCGCTCGGCGCCACGCGAGCGATCTCGCGCTTCGAGCTGCCCCTGCCGGTTCCGATCGTGTTTGACTTCACGCCGGACATGCGGGTGCTGGCGTTCACGGCGGGCCTGTCGGTGTTGACGGGAGTTTTGTTTGGGCTGGCGCCAGCCCTGCGCGCCACACGCCTGGATCTGGTCTCTGCGCTCAAGCTCGACACCGCGGTCTTCGGCCGATTCCGGCGGTTCGGGATGCGGAACGCTCTGGTGGTCATTCAGGTGGCGCTGTCGCTGGTGCTGCTGGTGGGCGCAGGCCTGTTTCTGCGAAGCCTTCGGAACGCTTCCTCGATCGAGCTCGGCCTGCGCCCGGAGAACGTCCTGCTGATGGCCGTCGATCCCAAGCTCCACCACTACTCGCACGAGAAGACCCAGCAGTTCGTCTCACAACTCCGCCAACGGGTCTCCGCGCTGCCGGGCGTCCGCTCGGTGACTTTCCTGGACAGCGTTCCTTTGAGCATCGGCGGGACTACATTCGGGTTTAACGTGGAGGGGAGCAAGGACGGGACGAAGGAAACCAACGCAGACGTTTACAACGTCGGCAGCCGTTTCTTCGAGACCATGGGCATCCCGCTGTTGCGGGGGCGCGATTTCAGTCCCACCACCGACGGCGAAGACGTTGCGATCATCAACGAGACCATGGCCAAGCGCCTGTTCGCGAACGAGGATCCGATTGGCCGCCGGATGATGGCCAATAGGAACTACACCGTCATCGGCATCGCGCGGGATTCCAAATCGAGGACCCTGGGCGAGGGACCGGCGGCCTGCGCCTACCTGTTTCTGGAGCCCAGTCCGGAGAAGATTATGAGCTTCTACGGGATCTCGATTGCGGCGAAAACGGCGATCAGCCCCAGGTCGCTCATCCGAGGGCTGCGCGAGCAGATCGCGGCGCTGGATCCTAACCTTGCGGTCTTCAACACCGAGACCATGGAGGAGCACGTCAACAAGTCGCTGCTGGTCCCCAGACTCTGCGCCACGCTGTTGGCGGTGTTCGGCGCGGTGGGCCTGACCCTGGCGACGGTCGGGCTGTACGGCGTGATGAACTATTCGGTCCGCCGCCGCACCCGCGAGATCGGCATCCGCATGGCGCTGGGCGCCCACACCGGGAGTATCCTGCGCATGGTGATCGCCCAGGGGCTCACCCTGGCGGCAGTGGGATTAGTGGTCGGCCTTAGCATCGCCTTGACGCTCAGCCGCTTCACCGCGAGCCTCCTCTACGGCATGAGCGCCAGCGACCGCGCGACCTTCACCGTCGTCCCCGCCGTCCTCCTGGCCGTGGCCTTCATCGCCGTGGCCGTGCCCGCCCGCCGGGCCGCCCGCATCGAGCCCATGAGCGCGCTGCGATACGAATGAGGCACTGAACGCTGGCGGACTTTTTCGGCAGCCTGCTAAGGAAGCTGGAGCAGCCGGGCCGCGTTTCGCCAGCGGATCTTGTCCTTGACGATCTCGCTGGCGTCCAGGACCTCGAGCTTGGCCAGGGCCGGGCCGGGGTAGTGGAAGGGCATTCCGGTCCCGAAGACCAGGCGGTCTTCACCCAGGTTGGCGATGAGTTGTCCGAGCTCGTTGGCCATCACTGCGGTCAGCAGCGAGATGTCGATGACGTAGTTGGGGGGTAGGCCGCTGGATTTACGGCCCAGGGAGGAGTTGACGAAGCCCGAGCCGTTCACCAGGATGAGCCGCGTCCTGGGGCACGCCTTGACCAGGGCCGCGATTTCCTCGGGATCGACATCCGGGACATCCACCAGCCAGCTCTGCTGGCGGCGGTCCTCGACGCGGATTGGAATGGAGACCGCCATCCCACGCTCGGTTGCGGCGTTGACCAGCTCGAGGCAGGCAGGGTCCGGGAGGCAGTACTTGTGCCAGCGGGGATAGAGCCGCAGTCCCCGCATGCCGAAATCCTGGTGGCAGATCTTGAGGTCGTCCTGCCAGCCGGCGTAGGCGGGGTTGAGGACGGCAAAGGGAAGGAAGCGATCGCGGTGAGGCTTCACTGCCGCGGCGACTTCTTCGTTGCCCGCCTGGGCGTTGCGGTAGGTGATGGAGGCCGCGCTCGAAACTACAGCGCGCTCGATGCCCGCCCGGTCCATGAGCTGGAGCAGGCCGCCGGCGGTGTTGTAGCGGAGCTGCCGGAAGGCGAAGTGTCCCAGGTAGGCGTTGACGTCGATCATTTTGCGCCTCGCCGGGAGAGAATGCGCTGGAAGTTGCCGACCAGGATTTTACGCCGGTCGGAGTCGCTGAGGGTTGCGGAGCGGATTCTTCCGACGCTGGCAGTGAGGGACCCGTCGCAGGCGAACAGCAGGCGGTCGGCGCCCAGTACACGGACCGCCATCTCGATGGCGCCTTCGTCGATCACGCTGCCGCTGGTATCCAGGTAGACGCTGGGGACGTTGCGGAGGGCCTTGATGGTCCACTCCCAGTCACCGCCCCCGCAGATGTGCGCGCAGATGAGCATGGCTTCCGGGTAACGGCGGGAGAGTTCCGCCAGGTGCCCGGCATCGCTGATGCGGGGTTGCGGTTGAGGGAGCCAGCTTGCGTGTCCGGCATGATGCAGGATGGGGACGCGCAACTCGATAGCCAGCTCGACGATCGGCCAGACGACCGGTTCGGTGGCGACGTAATCGTTGTAGAGCTTGATGCCGATGAAGCCCTGATCTTCGATCGAGCGGCGGATTTCCTCCAGCGCCTCCCGGGTGTGTCCGGGGTTGACGAAGCAGTAGCCGAGGATCCTTCCAGGGAAGCGGCGCATGGCTTCGGCCACCCACTGGTTGCACTCGCGGAAACCTTCGACGGTGGCCGGACGCCGCGGGGTGAGGATGGAGCAGCAGAGCTGGTCGATGCCCAGCTTGTCGGCCGCATCGATGAGCTTGCGGTCATCGTCCTGCCAGGAGGGGCGACCGTGATGGGCGAGATGGTCATGGCAGTCGATGACCTTGGCGGCGGTTGCCTGCCGTGGGAGGAGGCATGCCGTCCCGGCCAGGCTGCCCACGAAAACGCGGCGAGGTATGGGAGTACGATACGGCATCTCCACTCAGAATCTATGGAAAGCGGTGGGATTGCAAGCGCCGGTAGCGCTTGCCCCCCTCCATCGCACCGACAAATGTTGCGGTGGCGCGGCGATCGCAGATTTAGTAAGGAGCCTTATGTTAAAGTAAGGAATAGGAATATCCTTTGCAACGGCAGGCTAAGATCACGAGTAAGGGGCAGATCACGGTGCCGCGCGAGATCCGGCGTCTGCTGGGAGTTCGTCCGGGCGACCGTCTGCTTTTCGAAAGCGATGAGAACGGCATTCGTGTTGAGCCGGTGAGGACCGAAAGCCCGTTTGCAAAATACCGGGGAATCGGCAATCCCGGGCTTGCTTCGGGGCGGAAGGCGATCATCCGCTGGGTGAGAGAGCTACGCGGGCGATGAGGACGGCCATCGACACCAACGTCATCATCGCTCTGTGGGACCCGGACGAGGCTGTGAGCGCGGCTGCGGAATCGGCACTCGATTCGGCGCTGCGGAGAGGCGCTTTGGTCGTTGCAGCTCCGGTCTTCACTGAGCTGTTGGCAGCCCCTGGCCGAGACGAGGCATTCTTGGATTCGTTCTTTCGAGACACGAGCATCAGGGTTGACTGGGACCTTGACGAGGCAATCTGGCGCGCTGCGGGTCACGCGTTCCGGAAGTACGCTAGTCGCCGAAGAAGGGGGCACGATCCTGGGCCGCGGCGCATTCTCGCGGACTTCCTGATCGGGGCGCACGCCTTGCGGAGAGGCTGCTGCATCCTAACCTTCGACGACCGTGTCTATCGCTGGGCGTTCCCGGACCTGAGCATTGTGAAGGCATGACCGGCGTGCCGACGGGCGGTGCGTGTTAGAATGGCGGCGGGCATGACAGGCGCGGTTCTGTGGGATCTGGATGGGACGCTGGTGGACTCGGAGGAGCACCATTGGCGGGCGTGGCAGGAGACGATGGCGGCCGAGGCGGTGGCGATCACGCGGGAGCAGTTTTTGGCCAGCTTTGGGCAGCGCAACGACTCGATTGTGCCGCAGTTGCTGGGGCGGGGAGCCAGCGCGGAGCGGGTAGAGCGGATCGGAGAGGCCAAAGAGGAGTGTTACCGGCGGCTGGTCCGTGGGGGTGGCCTGGCGCCCTCACCTGGGGCGGCGGAATGGGTAAAGCGGCTCCAGGCCGACGGCTGGTTGCAGGCCATCGCTTCATCCGGGCCGCGGCGCAACGTTGAGGTGGTGCTGGAGACGCTGGGATTCACCGGGTATTTTCAGGCCATCGTCTCGGCCGAGGATGTGCTGAAGGGGAAACCGGACCCGGAGGTGTTCGTGGTGGCCGCGTCGCGGCTGGGCGTGCCAGCGTCGCGCTGCGTAGTAGTTGAGGATGCCGCGGCGGGCATCGAGGCGGCGCGGCGCGCGGGGATGCGCAACATCGGCCTGAGCCCAAGCGGCGCGGAGCTGGCCGCGGATCTGGCGGTGCCCTCGCTGGCCGCGCTGGCGTGTGATGTGTTCTGCCGTCTTCTGGAAGAGGCCGCCCTACCAGGCGGCAGAACCGGCTGGAAGCCTCTTCCCACTACTTCAGACGCTGGTCGAAGAAGGTGACGGCGGCGGTGTAGGCCTGGACCCAATGACGGTGCAGGAGGAAATCGTGAACCTCGTCGGGGAACACCAGTTGTTCGAAGTCCACCTTTTGCTCGCGCAGCCGCCGGACCAGGTCTACCGTCTGGGAGAAGTCTACGTTGCGATCGTCATCGCCGTGAATCAGCAGGACCGGCGAGCGCCACGACGAGACCGCGGATATGGGCGATGATTGCTCCGCCAGCTTGCGCGCATCGGCATCAACACCTGTGGCCCTGCGCGCAAACCAGTCGTGAACCCCGTGCAGGTCAACGCCGGCGGCGAACAGATCCGAGTTTCTGGCCAGCCCCATCGCCGTCAAGTATCCGCCGTAGGAGCCGCCCCAAAGCCCGATGCGGGCCGGGTTGATGTCAGGACGCGAGCGAAGGTAGTACGCCGCGGCGACGACGTCCTGGTACTCGGCAGCGCCGCGCCAGCCGGACTTGGGCGCCGCGCGAAACTCGCGCCCGTAACCGATCCCGGTGCGGAAGTTCACGGAAAGCACCGCGTAGCCCCGGCTGGCAAGATACTGATTGAAGGCGTAAGTGTTGTGGTAGTAATACATGTAATGCCAGCCCAGCAGCATCTGCCGGGGCGGGCCGCCATGCAGGAAGATCACAGCCGGGAGGTTCTTGCCGCCTTGCGGCGGAAGAAATAGTTGGCCGTGGATTTCCAGGCCGTCCGTGCTCTTGAACACGACCTGCTGTGGGATCACCAGTTTTGACGAAGGAAAGTCTTCGGGCAACGCTGACGCCGCAAGAGTTCGGCTGGGGCCGCCTGTGGGGGGCATGATGCGCGGCATGGCGGGCTGCCGGGCATCGGAACCCAGGTAAACCAGATAGCGGCCATCACCCGTGACAGCGGGACTCCACTCGATTGATTCACCGCTGGTGATCGGCTGGGGCTTGCCTCCGGCGACAGGAACACGCCAGAGATGGCGGCGGTCGATATCGCCGCAGTTGGAGGAGTAGAGGATCGTGCGGCGGTCCGGCGCCAGCGAGGCGTGTTCAAACTCACAGGCGCCCGGCGTCAGCAATACGGGCTTACCGCCGCCAGCCGGAATCGAATAGAGGTGCTGCCAGCCGTCTTGCTCGGAGGTAAAGACAAGCCGGTCATCGACGGCCCACTGCAAGACGTTGTCCTCTGCCATGAAGGGGAGCGAACCCGCCAGGGTGTTCTCGCTGTGCCAGATTTCGCGCGCCAGGCCGGTGGCCGGGTCGGCGACCATGACGGCATACGGAAGTGGAACGGGATCGCGCAGGGCGAAGGCCTGACTGCCCCGAGCCGGCTGGCGGATAAAGGCGATCCGGCTGCCATCGGGCGACCATCGCGGGTAGTCGTCCAGATCCACCGTGGGAGCGATGTAGCGGACGGAATTCTGCGCGGTGTCAAAGACGCCGATGAAGCTGTGGTCGCCGCGACGGCTCACGAAGACCAGCGAGCGCCCGTCCGGCGAGAAGGCCGGAGAACGGATCGAGCCGCGCGCGGTGAAGAGTTGGCGGGGCTTGGCCTCTTCGGCCAGCGTGACGACCCAGAGCTGGTTACCCCGGGAGAAGACCACCCGGTCGCCGGCCGGGGAGATCGCTGGCGCGTTGCCTTCCCCCAGCATCCGCGCGCGGCCGTCCTCGAAGGACACGGCGTGAACGGCTTGCGTGGCGCCAGCCGTATCGTGAGTGGGGTTGGGGACTTCGCCAGCCGGATTCTTCGGGCCGCCGCGGACGTAGACCATCCACTTGCCGTCCGCAGTGAATTGGAGGTCCGTGATCTCCTGACCGTCGTCGGCGTCGTACTTTGTGAGCTGGCGCGCCTGGAATTGCGGGCCCTCGGTCACCCAGATGTTGCGGCTGGCCTTGCGCGTCGAACACCCAGGCGACGCGCTGGCCCTGCTGGGCCGCCACGAGGTCGGAGGGGAACGGCGAGCTGAGGACCTGCTCGATGGTGAAGGTTTGACCCAAGGCCAGGGCCGGGATCAGCAGGGCGAAGCAGCGGATTTTCATGGGCAGTGTACCTCCAGGCGGCATTGCAGAATGTCCATTGTAGCGATGCGCGAAGCGGTCCGAGACCGCGCACATGACAATCTTCCGATCACGTGCAGGTTGCGCCTCCTTGCCACCCGGCATTCTCAGCCAGTTTTCTGGCGGCGGAAGCGGGCCCGGGCGGCGGCCGGCATCTTCTCGGTGGCGTACTGGAAGATCAGACGGGGGGCCTGGTCTTTCCACTCCAGCAGAAATGCCTCGACCGGCCGGGCCTGCTTTTTCCAGGTCTCGCGCAGGAACCAGCCCAGCCCCTGCTGGACTACGCGCTCGGGATCCATCATGAGGGGGCGAAGGAATTCGAGCAGGGGAGCAAGGTCGGCTTGCGTCTTGAGCAGGCCCAGCATGGCCACTGGCACGGCCCGGCGCTGATACTTGAGCTTGGACTGCCGCCAGGGCGCCAGGGCCTGGAGCTGGATTTGCCCGCTTTCGAGCAGAGGCGCGACGACCTCGCCGCACAGCACGTCGGTGTGTGCCCAGTTACCGATGCCGGCCTGGAACCACTTGCCGAGCTTTTCGAAGGTCTTGGGATCGAGCTGGTCGCGGAGGCGCGCCAGGAAGCGGATGGCCAGGGCGCCCTCCTCGTATTTGCCGCTGGCGAAGAGCAGCTCTCCCAGTTTGAGGAAGCCGCGCAGGCGGAGGCCGCGATACCGCTCCAGCCATTCTTCCTGCTTCTCGTTCCAGAAGGGGTGCTTGGTGCCGATCAGGCCCCAGGCGTCGTAGCCCTCCTTGAAGTAACGGGCGTAACGAGCCGCCTGTTTGGGATCCGCGTGTGCGGCGCAGAATGCGCGAATTTCCGATGCTAGAGCGCTTGCCTGGTCCATCTCAGTCCTCCCGCGCCTGTATGTGGGCCTCGTGCGGGCGATGGTTGGGCACCCGCAGCACAGGGGCAACGGGGCATTGTAGCACGCCAGGCGGGTACGCTCACCGGTTCATCCCCGGCAGCGTCCCCGTGGCCGGGTATCTCCAGGTTACTGGCGCCGGTATATACGTCTCGTGTATACTGGGAATATGGCGATCACAAGGGTTTTCCGCAGCGGCAACTCGCAGGCGGTCAGGATCCCGCGCGACTTTCGGTTCGACAGCAACAAGGTGGAGATTTTCCGCCGGGGTGACGAGATCGTGCTGCGCAAGCGGCCGCGGAATTTGGCTGGCGCGTTCGCGTTGCTCACGGGACTTTCCGCCGACTTCTTCAAGGGAGGGCGGAAGCAGCCCAAACCGCCGAAGAGGCCAGGGCTTTGACGCGGTATCTGCTGGACACCAACATCTGCATCTACATCGCGAAGCGCAAACCGGCGCGCGTGCTTTCGCGTCTGGAGCAACTGCGACCTGGGGAGATAGCCATGTCCGTGGTGACCTATCTGGAGTTGGTGTACGGAGCCTGGAAGAGCCAGCATGCGGAAGCCAATTTGGCCAGGATCGAGCAGTTGCGCACCATCATTCCTGCGCTGGCGCTGGATGTGAATGTTGGGGAGCACTACGGCCGCATCCGCAGCCAACTGGAAAAGCGCGGATTACCCATCGGGGCTTACGACCTGCTGATAGCGGCGCACGCTTCGAGCCTGGGGCTGGTTCTGGTCACGAACAACGTGCGTGAGTTCGCGCGGATTCAAGGACTGCGGGTAGAGAACTGGGCCGGCTGATGGGGCGGCTCAGTTTTCAGGTTCGAAGAGCTGTCGCCGCAGACCGCACTGGCGGATGATGCTCATGAGGGTTCCAGGCCTGAGCTGCGGGTGCAGTGGGACGTGCCTCCAGCCCGGAGGGAGTGCGCAGTCTACCCAACAGGCGCCACGGGGCGCGGTAATGGCGGGTTAGCAACTCGTCGGCTCCGCGGCTGTTGGTCATGCACTACGTCTTGGTGTGTGACAGAGTCCCG